>NZ_JBEYBS010000011.1:0-233193 GCF_040632375.1 Streptomyces sp. NPDC019396
CGGTGGCAATAACCCTCCGGCCGCCCGCCCCGCCCCTGAAGCCACGCGGGGACCGGCAGCAGCGGCCGGATGACCTGCCACTCCGCCTCCGTCAGATCGGACCCGTAACACCGCACGCGGTCCGGCCCGTCCGCCGCGTTGCCGAACCTGTGCGCGAGACAGTCACACGCCGGAGACGGCGCGTTGGACTCCAGGGACGCGGACGCGAAAGACTGCGGCAACAGGGCCTCCTGGGACTGCTCGGACGGGATCGCACCCCCGAACTACCAAGAGGCCCTGCCTTCATGCGCCGCTCCTGCCGCGATCACCCGATCAGGACCCCTGTTCGACCAGACAAGCCCGTTGAGCGGTAAGCGGAAGCCTTCTTAGAACCGGCACGGCCATCGGCGTCGATGGTGATGTCGACGAGTTGCTTCTCGCCGCCGCCTTGGATGAGTGCGGTTACCTTACGCGGACCTGTCTGACCAGTCTCCGGGTCGGTGGCGAGGATCTGGTCGCCGATCTTGACATCCTTGATGTCTTTGCGCGTGCCGTCAGCCATGAGGACCGGAGTGTCAGCTGTGAAGCTGTTCCGTAGGCCCTTGCACCCGCGGTTCGCCCATTTCAGCCCGCCCCACGCGCCGAGCATGCCCATGGCGCAGCCCATCGCGGCTGAGGTGGCGACCTGCCCCCAGTCGACCTTCCGGCCGGAAAGTCGCTGAATGCCCCAGTCCAGGAATGCTTCGCTCACACCGCCCCCGACGCAGCCGATCAGTAGTGGGTTGTTGCCGGTGGGGTCGGTGTAGGTGGTGGGTGAGCTGACGGCGTACTGGTAGAGGTTGGGGCCGCCGGCGTGACCGATGGGGTCTTGGGAGATGAAGCGGCCGGTTTCGGGGTCGTAGTAGCGGTTGCGGTAGTAGAGCAGGCCGGTTCCGTCGTTCTCGCGGCCGGTGAAGGTGTACGGGTTCGTGGAGGCAGTGCCACTGGTGGTGGGCTGGCCGTAGGGGTCGTAGGTGTACCGGGTGGCGATGGTGCCGTCTTGGTTGGCGAGGCCTACAACGGTGCCGAGGGCGTCGGTGAGGTAGACCTGGGTCTGGCCCTTTTCGGTACGGGTGAGGAACTCGTCCAGGCCAGAGGTGGCCACGGTCGCCGCGGGCTCCCCCGAACCGGTCTGTTCGACCAGCGGGTTGGAGCCGTCAGTGAGGTACTTGTGCGTGGTGCCGGCCAGCGTCTTGCTGGTGCGGGTGCCGAGCGCGTCGTAGCCGAAGGATGTCGCGGGGCCGCTGGCTTTGGACAGGCCGGTGAGCTGGCCGCGGGTGTTCCAAGTGTAGGTATTCCGGCCGTCGTTGGTGAGTTGGCCTTCGTTGTCGTAGGTGAAGGAGCGGCCGTTGAAGGTGGTGAGGCGGTTGTCCTTGCCGAAGGTGGCGCCGGTTTCGGCTGCCGGGATAGCGATGCTGGCGAGGCTTCCGGTGAGGCCGATCTGCAGTCCGCGGGTGTCGCGGGTGTAGGTGAGGTCGCCGATCGCGGTGGTGCCGCGCTTGTAGGCAATGGTGTTGATGGTGCCGGTCTTGTCGTAGCCGGTGGTGCGGGTGATGCCGCCGGGCAGGGTCGCGGTCTTCTCCCGCCCCACCGCGTCGAGGCCGAAGGCGACGTTCTGGGTGCCGGTTGTGACGCTGGTGAGGATGTCGGACTTGTCGTAGCCGTAGGTCGTGGTGGTGCCGGCTGCGGTCATCTCCGTGCGGCGGTCGGCTCCGTCGTAGGTGTAGCCGACGGTGCCGGTCGGGCCGGTGATCGTCTTGGGCCGGTCGTAGGCGTCGTAGACGAAGGACTGATTGCCGGCCGTGGTGTCGGCGATGGTCTGGGGCAGGTCGACCGTGTCGTAGGCGTAGGTGACCGTCGATTCGGCTTGGCCGGCGATGTCGACGCCGTACTTCGTTGTCTTGGCGCGGCCCAGGAGGTCGTAGTCGGCGGTGGCGACTTGGCCCAGGCGGTTGGTGGCCTTGGCTATCTGTCCGGCCGGGTGGTACTCGAAGTCGGCGGTGGCGCCGAGGGGGTCGGTCGCGGTCTTGGGCCGGTCGGCCTGGTCGTAGGCCCAGGTGGTGGCGTTGTTGCGGGCGTCGGTGAGGGTGGTGAGGTTGCCGTTGTCGTCGTAGTCGAAGCTGATGCGCTGGCCGAGCGGGTCTGTGACGGTGCGGGTCTGGTTGAGCTTGTCGTACGCGACGGTGGTGGCTGCGCCTGCTTCGTCGATCAGGACGGTCGGCCGGCCCGCTGCGTCGAGGAACTGGATGCTGGCGCGGCCTTCGGCGTCCTTGGCCGAGGTCAGATCGCCGTTTCGGTAGGTGTATTCGGTGGTTGCATCAGCCGCATCTGTGACGGACATGACCTGCCCGTCGGGCATGAAGTCGAGCTTGGTGATGCGGCCTTCGGCGTCGGTGACGGTGTCGAGGTCGCCTTTGGCGTCGTAGGTGAGGGTGGTGGGGTTGCCGAGTGGGTCGGTGATCTTGGTGGGCTGGTCGAACGGGCCGTTGAACGTGACCGTGCCGGAGGTGCGGGCCTGGGCGGTGCCGTCGAGTTCGGTCGTAGAGGTGATGTAGCCGCGTGTGTCGTAGGTGAGCTTGGTGCGGCGGCCGTAGGGGTCGGTGACGGCGTCGATGCGCTGGTTGGTCGTATTGCGCTGGTAGGCAGTGGTGCGCGCGAGGTTGGTGCCGTAGGCCTGGGTGTCCTTGACGCCGTAGCCGGCAGTGAACTCGACCCGGCGCACCGATCCGCCGGGCTGTGTCACCGTTGCCGACGTGACTCTGCCGACCCCGTCCTGGGTGTAGGCGAAGGTGTACTTCTGGCCCTCGGTGAGGGTTTGTTCCTTGACCCGCCCGTTCCCGTCGAACGTGTTGGTCATGTAGGTGATGCCGCGGGCGTCTTTGGCGGTGGCGATCCGGTTGGAGGTGCCGTCGTAGGTGTAGCTGGCGACCTTTCCCGCCGGGTCGGTCACCGTCGCCAGCCGGCCTGTGGTGTCGTAGGTGTAGCTCGTGGTGCGGCCGGTGTTGTCACGCGCCCCGGTGACACGGTGCTGGGCGTCGTAGGCGAAGCTGACCCAGCGGCCGCCGGGTGTGGTGACCTGGGTGATGTCGCCCTTGGCGCCGTCCAGGCGGGTGATCTTGGTGGTGTTGCCGTGGCGGTCGCGGATCTCTTTGAGCGGCGCGTACTGGGGGAAGACCCATACGGTGCCGTCGCGGAAGGTCAGGTCCCAGCCGCTCTTGCCGTTCCAGGCGATCTTCGTTCCGCGGAACTCGGACGGAGTGGCTGTGGGTTCGTAGACGGCGTCGGTGTATTCGGTGCCGGGTGAGGTGCGGGTGTAGTGGACCTTCGCTCCGCCCGGGAGGTACAGGTCGACTTCCTTGTACTGCTCCTGGGAGTGGAGGAAGGTGTTGTAGATCAGGTCGCGGCCGATACCGAAGGCCCGCTTGTGGGTGTCGCCCTGCCAGTAGGTGCGGGTCACCTCCGCCGAACCGAGCGAGTCGTTGACTGCGAGGTCGGTGCGGGAGTCGGTGAGCATGCCTGTGGACAGTTCCACGGGGTCGCCGAAGAGCCAGCCCAGGGCGTCCTTGAGCCATCCGGTGAACCAGGGAGGAAGGACGTCGGTGTTGAACATGGCGCCGTGGAAGGCCCACACTCTGGTCTTCGCGTCGGGCACGACCTGGCGGCCGTCCGCGGAGACCTGGCCGTGGCCGTAGACGTACCAGCCCTTCTTTTTCGGGTCGTAGTCCATGAACTCGACCCGGGTACCGGGTGCTTCGCGGGTGTAGTTCGGGTAGATGATCTGCGCGCCCTTGGGGAACACATAAGTGCCGCCGGGCTGCACGGTGAAGTAGACGGGGATCACGCTGTTCTTGGGCAGCGGGAACGGCGGCCGGTCGATCGGGATTGCCGTGATTCCAAGCTCGGTGACCGGTCGGCCCTTCTCGTCGCGGACCACCGAGCCCTTAGGGATCCGTACTTCGAGGCCGGGGATCTTCGGGGTCTTCAGCACGATGTCGGTGGTGGCTGGAGCATCGAAGCGGACGGTGTGCTTGGTGTCCAGCGGGCTCATCCACACCGGGAACCCCAGGTCGACGCTCTGACCGGCCTTCGGGTTGATGCGGATGTCGAAACGCCCGTACTGGCGGCGTTTGGTGTTCGCGCTCGAACCGTCCACGACCAGCGTGTGCGGCCTGCGGGCTGATCCCTGTGAGCAGGAACCGGCCCTCTCCATCGGTGCGGGTCATCTTCGCGCCGACTGTGACGGTGACCTTGGGCAGGGGTTTGCCGTCGAGCTTGAGCACGCGTCCGGTCAGCGCCGTCGCCTTAGGTGGTGCGCGCAGTGTGGGCGGGGCCTTGGGCGCCGTGCCGCGGGTGGTGAGCCAGTCCTGTCCTGTGATGTTCGCTCTTCCGGGCTGCCAGGCATCCGGGCCCGACGGGACAACGCCCGCCGCCTGTACGGCTTTCTCTGCCTTGGCCTGCCGGTCCAGGGCGTCGCACCGGTCGGCGCGAATCTTCACCCAGTCCGGGATCGGCATGCCCAGGGAGGCAACGAAGCACACGGTCCGATCCGCGAGGCGCGGCTTGGCCGGGACCGTGGTGGCCGGGGCTGCGGCCGGGGCTGTCTTGAGCTGCAGGCTGACCGCTCCAGTGGCCAGGCTGCTGGGGGCGACCACGACGCGGTATGTGCCGGCCTCCGGCACATTCTTGAACGTGATGGCTCCCGGCTGCTGCGCATAAACGAAGTACTCGTTGACGATCTTCGTCCCGGAGGGGGCGATCACCGAGACGGCGATGTACTTCGTGAACGCGTTGCCCGTCAGATTCAGGGTGAAGTTGTTGCCGGCGTTGGCGGTGAAGGTGCCGTGCGCGTCCTGCCCTGCCCGCGTGATGGTGGCCTTGAGCGCCGCTCCCCCGACGGTGAGAGCGCCGAATTGGACGGGCTTGGACAGAGTGAGGGTGACCTTGCCGGTCTCGACGTACTTCGGCACGACCCGGACGGTGTAGGTGCCGGTCGTTGGCAGGGCCAGGCTGTCCCAGCCCGCGTCCCGGTCCGGGGTCGACGTGAACGAATCCAGCACGCTGCCATCGGGGCGGCGGATCTCCACCGACGCGTACGAGGGCATGGTGGTCCCCGACACACCGAGGTTAACGAACTGCCCTGCCGTGCCGGCGAAGGTGGCGACACCGTCCTGCCCCGGCCGCGCGAGGCTCACCGTCTTCGCCGCCCCGGCCGGATCCAGGACCCCGGCGTCGAGGTAGTGGGAGACCGTCACCGCGAGGGTGCCGGTGGCGCCCTCGTCCGGGTCCATCGCCAGCGTGTACGTGCCGGTCTGCGGCAGCGCGTCGATGTCGAGCGAACGGCCCTCACCGTTGGGGACCGGCAGGAACTTCGACGCCGTGCCGTCCGGAAGATAGAGCGTGCCGCGGACATAGCCGGCCATCTGCGCGGCATTGGCACCGATGCTCAGACTCTGACCGGCCTGAGCGTGGAAGGTCCACCGGCCATCCTGCCCCGCCCGGGCCAGAGCCGCTGTTGCGGTCGGCCCGTCGAAGGCCAGTGCACTGCCGACCGTCCTGGACACCATGACGGTGACGGCGCCGAGGTTGCTGCTGCCCGGGGACAGCAGCAGGGTGTAGGTGCCGGAGACCGGCAGATCCGCCGCCTCCCAATCCGCGGTCGCACCGCTGAAGGACGCCTCGCGCACGCTGTTGCCCTGCGGGTCGATCAGTTTCAGGCCGATCGTGCCGTTGAACGAAGAGGCGGTGAACCCGAATCCGAGGTCATCGCCGGCATCCGCGTCGAATAGCACCTGCGCCATATTGCCTGGGGTGGTCACCGAGACCGTCGGCGGTGTCGTGTCTGTGACCGAGGTGGTCTCCGACGATTCCACCTTCCCACCGCCGCCTGACGCGACACGGAAGCTGTCACTCGAGGTGGCAGTGCCATCCGGGGTCTCCACGGTGATCGGACCCGTGCCGGCGCCCGGCGGCACGACGACCGTCAACGCCGTATCGGTGCGGGTCTTCACCTCGGCGACGATGCCGCCGCCGAAGCGCACCACGTTGTCCGTGCCCACGGGCGCGAAGGCGGCGCCCGTGAGCACGACTTCCGCGCCCGGGATGCCGGACACGGGCGCGATACTCGCGATCGTAGGACCGGGTGAGGCGAGTGTGAACGCCTCGGGTGACTGGACGGTCTTCCCGCCTACCCTCACCGAGACTTTGCCGTTGGCGGCGGCTGAGGGGGCCTTCACCTTCAGCCGCGTCGCAGTCGCCGAGACGACTTCGGCCGTCTTGCCGCCGAAGGAGACCGTGTTCGCCGCTGGAGTTGCGGCAAAGCCCGTCCCGGAGAGCGTCACGGTGGACCCGGCCTGGGCTCGCACCGGGACGAGCGAAAGGACCGACAGCTCGGTGGAGGGGAATCGGTCGATGCCGAGGCGGTTGCCGGCCTCGTCGTACCGGTACCGGGCCGTCTCACCGCCGGGGTCCGTCACCCCGACCAGGCGACCGGCCGCGTCGTACGCGTACACCGCATTGCTGGTTGTCGGCGCGGCAGCCGCGGCCTTGCCCTGCGGGCGAGTCGAGCCGGCCTTCGGCGCCGACGGTGAAAGCGGCGACGGGGCCGTGCTCACTGACGGGCCGGCCGATGGCGGCAGGGAAACGCTGGGCGACAGTGATGGTGAAGGAGTCGGAGCGGGCGGGGCGGCCTGCGCGGACACCGTTCCCGCCGCTAGGGCCAACACCAGCGCGCCAACCGTCAGCGACCGCCAACGCGTGGACAGACGTACCCGGAACCGTTCGCTGTGCGTGCGCACTGCGCCCTCCCCAGAGCAGCAACAGCAGGCCACAACTAGCCCACAAGGCCCACACTCCCCATGCGGGCCGTCACAAGCTATACACAGCCCGTGCTGCTCGCCTCCGAATTCGAACGCGTCGCGCAGCAAGACGTGCTGATCAGGCCACCGGAACGATCACTTCAACCTCGTTAACCACATCCCCGCTCCCCGAGAACCAGGGCTCTCTCGCGCATCAACACTGATGAACCGTCCACGCGAAATGCGACTTTGGGATTGACCAAAACGCGGCCCACCGAACAAACCAGCTCGACAACCATGAAGACCACAGCGTGGCGTCTTCCGCTCTCTCGCCCTGGTCTCCTCCGCTGAGCTCCGCGGCCCGCCGGCAGAGTCTGCCGACTGCGGGCGAACGGCGTCGCTCCCTGCTTGCCTGGTCGATCCACGAGGGACCACCGCGGTCAAGGTGCCGGAGACTGTGGAGGCGCACCGGCGTTGGGAGGAAGAGCCCTTGCTGGAATGGCTGGAGCGGCACAGGCAAGTTATGCCTGGTCCGACGCGGCTCTCCTGCAGCCCCGGGCGCCGCCATGTCATGCTGCGGTTGGAGGGCAGGTCCGCGGGGGCGGGAACGGTGCAGAGACCACGCGCGCCCCGCCGGCTGTGCTGCCAGGAGGCCAGCACCTGCCACATGCGGGATATGGGCTCATAGTGGTGGCTGCCCAGTTGCCTCTCGTCGCCGGTCAACAGCTCGGAGAAACGGGCGTGGTAGGCGGTGGCACGGTGGTTCCGGTCGTTCACCATCCGGGACGCGGCCATCACCGAGCAGGCCAGCAACGGCAGGAAGGCGGGCACGCCGTCCTTGTCCTGCTGCCGCCTGCGCCAGCGGTAGTCCTCCAGCGCGCTGTACGGTTCCGCGGTTCCCAGCCGCAGGAACCTGCCCACGCACCGGGCGAGGGGCTCCTCTATGCCGTATCCATGCCTGAGCTCCTGCTCCACGTCGTCGTCGACGTAGAACAGCGTCGGATGGCCGGCGTGCTGCCCTCCGAAGAACTCTTCGGCCAGCCCTTCCTGCCACGCCTGACAAGAATGATCCACTCTGTCCCCACAAGAGAGGTTCCAATGCTCTATTCGTCAAATCCCCGGCATGGAACTGTCTTCCGCTTCACCCTAAACCCGCCACTGACGACGGGTCACTACCGAACGCCTTGTGGGCCGTAGTCCTGGGCTGTCACCGCCCGGAGCAACTGCACGGCGCGCAACAGACGCAGACGCCGCACCCATCCTCCACCGGTTCCGGACAAACCCATTGCAGCGCTCGCACCACCACCCCGAAAGTCATAGCCAGAGCTTCACCAAGAGGGATTCGCCCGGTGTATTAGCGGCACACACCGCGATCACCCCGGGCGGTTGCCGTCCCGCGGGTCCGACCTCCTCGGCACGCGACGCCTCAAGCAGCCGCCCCCTGTGACGCTCCGATCCCCGTCTTCATACGCGGCTCCCTGCCGAAGAACGCGCGGTACTTCTCGACCGTCCCGACTGCACCCAGCAGGGCCCGTCCGCGGTCCGAGCTACTGCACCCGGCCGGTGAAGATGGCCGTGCGGTACCAGCCCGAGCCAGAGGTGTCGATCGGCATGATCTCGATCTGGACGCTCTTGGCCGTCTCGGCGAACACGCACGCCTCCTTCCAGGTCTGCGACTTGCCCGGCAGCAGGTGGGTGTCCGGCGTGCCCTTGAAACCCGCATCCGTGTCGAAGATCTCCTCCGCGCCGTCGGGGCAGGACATGCTGACCGTGCTCAGGTCGAGCGGGGACTTGGAGCCGTTCTGCACAGTGACGGAGAAGGCCAGGTACGCCTTGCCGGCCGGGTAGGCGTACTCGCCGGAGGTACCGCGGCTGAAGTGGCTCAGATGCGCCTGGACGCCGTTGTTCCACGTGGCGGTCTTGTCCAGCGCGACGGTGATGGTGTCACTGTCGGAGTCGTCCTGGGTGTCCTCGGTGTCCTGGGCGCTCTGGGTGTCCTGCGAGGCGCTGAGGGTGGCCGTCGGCGGCTCGGTCCCGGTCTGGGCTCCGCCGATGGTGGAGCAGGCGCTCAGGGAGCAGCCCACGGCCATCGCGGCCACCACTAGGACGGTCCTGCGCGGACGGGTCAGGGGCGTCGCGATCAGTGCGAGGAGCGTTGAGGCACCGCGGCTGACCCGGTCTCCGCGCCACGACGGCCTCTTCCCGGCCGACGGCTGCGCGGAGGCGGGGGACGTCTTCGGCGCCATCCCGGGCGCGCCCATAGCCGGGGTTGTACCGGCCGCTTTCCGGTGCTGGGGTGGGCCCGTGAATGTGGCGGGGACGGTGTACGGGGAAGAAGGCGAGGGAGAGGACGGCGTGCCGGAGACGTTCGGGTAGCTCATGAGGCCATTCCTTCGGATCGATGTGGAGGGAAGGGGACTGACGGGTGGCGGAAGGAGAGGGCGCGCGTACTGGCGGGAGCGGAGCCGCCCCGCCCCGCCGCGCCCGGGTCGGGCCGGATGGACCGAGCCGGCCCGGGCCCGGCATCGCAGCCTGGGTGCCCACGGATACGTGGAGGCGGGAGCCGTGGGTCGTGCCCGCAGGTGGGACCTCGTCCCGAGAGGGGCGTCGGCTGAGAAGGTCTCGGCGTCAAAGAACCCGCGCCGCAGGCCTGTTCAGCTCCGCACCCCCCGGATCTTCCGGCCCCACTCGCTGTTCGGGTCGAGGAGCGCGCCCGCGACGCGGCCGGCGGAGTCCTTCACTCCGCCACTGAAGTTGAGCCGGCCGGTGGAGCCGACGCTGGCGCAGACGCCGTCCCAGTAGGCGGGTTCGCGCTCCCAACGGACGTCGGCGAGCAGATGCTCGACTGTCTCGTAGCTCATGGCGTCGCCGGGGCCGCACCAGGGGGTCGCGCGGTGCAGCAGGACACCGAGGCCCGCCATCACGGCCGGGGCGGTGATCGCGCTACGCCGGGCGAAGTCCGGGAAGCGGTCCCCGATCAGCCGGGACACGAGACTACGACGACCGTCTCCGCCTCGTCGGCGTCGGTGTCGGGCGGCAGGTCGCCCGCGTGGACGTTGGCCGCCGAGTACTGCACACCTTTGCTGCCGAACATGGTAGTGACGATCAGCGTCCGCAGCGCGGACAGCGTCACGACCTCCTTGTCGGTCCTGGTGAGCTGCCGCTTGCCGGCGTTGACCAGCTTGCCGAACGGCATCCGCTGACCGTTCGGCTCGACCTCGAGCCTCTCGCCGACGGTGTAGGCGAGGCGAGTGGCGAGGTCGCGCTGGTCCATGGACATGGCCAGGTTCTTGGCGACGTCGATGCCCTTGACGTTGCGGTCGTAGAAGATCTGCCGCGCGTCCGCCGGGGAGATCCCTAGGTAGAGCTCGAAGGGGATACGGACCCGCCGGCCGAGCTCGGCGTAGCTGAGGCCGAAGGACTCCGGGTCCTGGTAGATGTCGTGCCAGGCGGTGGTCTGGGTCTCGCCGTCGACGGCGATCACCATGGCGTCCGGCGCGACGGTCAGCGTCCGCAGGCCCGAGTCGGGGACCAGCTCGTCGCTCATCGCGGCGATCTCGCCCGCGTGCCAGAGCGTGATCGGGGGCGTGGACCAGGCAGAGCCGTGCTTGCCGAGGATGCCGGCGGCGATGTACTCAGCGTAGGCCGGGATGTTCTTGCCCTTCTGGGACTTCAGCGTCCGCTGCACGGTAGCCCGCAGCTCGGCGTGGCGCCGGTCGTGCCCGGACGCTGCTTTGAGGGCGCGCGGGTCCTCCTCTCCTGCCGCGGCGAGGGCACGAGACGTACCAGCGTCGCGAGCGACATGGTGCCGATGACCGCGTCCTCGCGGAACGGCATGACGGTGAGCGGGATTCCTTCCGGGGTGCCGCTCGGCATGGTCAGGCGCATGGGTTCCCCCCTGGGTGGTGGTCGATCGGGCTCGCCCGGCCCTGAGGCGCCGCACGTCTCCCGGCATTCCGCCGAGAGGGGGTTGGCACAGGACAAGGGCTGGGCGCCCAAGGGACATGGGTGCGGCAAGGGAAGTCACGCTCCACGCCGGAGAGCGTTCGCTCACCAGCGGAAGCTATTACATGAGAGCATGACGATGAAAGCACTGTCCAACAGCTTGTTGGAGTTGACTCGTGCTGTACGGTGTAACCACGTCGCCCATCGGAGCCAGGACCAAATACATGCCGCAGCCACCCGCACCATCCGCCCAGGTGACAGCCGCCGAGATCTCCCGCATCGCGGGCGTCACGCGCGCCACCGTCAGCAACTGGCGACGCCGGCACGACGACTTCCCGGCGCCGTCCGGGGGCACGGACAGCAGCCCGCTGTACGACCTGGAGTCGGTGCGTGCCTGGCTCGCCTCACGCGGCCACGTCTCGGCGGCGAACCCATCGGAGGAGCTGCGGACCACCCTCCGCCTGCGCGCGCAGAGCGGCGGCGGCAATGCGTCGGAAGGCCTCCTGCTCCTGGTGCTCGCGGCCGCGGGGCGCACACCCGAGGAGCTGACGGCCGCCACGGAGTTGCCGGACGCGGAACTCGTCGCGCACGCGCAGCGCGATGCCGCGACCGCCGCCGACGCCGTGCCGGCCGCCGACCCCGTCCGTTTCGAGACGGGTGACGCGGCGGCGCTGCGGGCGTTGTACGCGTGTGTACGCGACGAGAGCGGCCAGGCAGCGCTGGGCGTGCTGGCGGAACGGGAGCTCGAGGACAGCGCGGCGTCCGGCGCGTACCTGACCCCCGCCCCTCTCGCTGACCTGCTCGCCCGTCTGATCCCGGGGTCCCCGGCCGGCGTCCTCGACCCGGCCTGCGGCGGCGGCACCCTGCTGGCGGCGGCCGCCCGCCGGGGAGCGGGTGCGCTGTACGGCCAGGACAACCTGCCCGTCCAGGCCCTGCGCAGTGCCGTGAGCCTGATGCTGACGGCACCGGAGGCCGAGGTCACCGTGCGCGCCGCGGACAGCCTCCGCGCAGACGCCTTTCCCGACCTGCTCGCCGACGCGGTGCTGTGCAACCCGCCGTACGGCGTGCGCGACTGGGGCCACGACGAGCTGGCGTACGACCCGCGCTGGGCGTACGGCGTCCCGGCGCGCGCCGAGTCGGAGCTGGCGTGGGTGCAGCACGCGCTCGCCCACCTCACGCCCGGCGGTCACGCCGCCCTGCTCCTGCCGCCCGCCACGGCCGGCCGCGCGTCGGGACGCCGGGTACGGGCGGAGCTGGTACGCAGCGGGGCCCTGCGCGCGGTGATCGCGCTGCCGGTCGGCGCGTCGGTGCCGCTGCACATCGGGCTCCAGGTGTGGGTGCTGCAACGGCCCGAACCGGGCGGCCCGGAGCGCAAGTCGGTGCTGTTCGTGGACACGGCGGCGGACGCGACGACGGGTACGGCGACGGCGGTCGGGCGCGGTGCAACAGCGGTGGCGTCCCGGACGCGGGGCGGGAGCCGGTCGGCCTCCCTGGACTGGGAGGGGATCACCGTGCACGCCCTGGGCGCGTGGCAGGCGTTCACGGAGAACCCGGACACCTTCGAGGGTGTACCCGGTGTCGCGCACGCGGTCGGCGTGGTGGACCTGCTGGACGACGTGGTGGACCTGACCCCGGCACGGCTCGTACGGGCGTCACGGGCCGAGGTCGACCCGGCGGAGCTGTCGGCCGAGGTCGACGCCGCGCGCCGCGGCCTCGTCGGCGCCGCGAAGTCCCTCGCGCGGACGGCGGGCCGGGAGGGCTGGAGCGCCGCGGGCGCCACGGCCCGCGAGTGGCGGACGGCGACGGCGTCCGACCTCGCGCGCGGCGGGGCGCTCACCCTGCTGCGGACGGTGCCGGAGGGCGCGCGGGGCCGCGCGGACGGCGACGGGAGCGACGGGGGCGGGAAGCGGCCGGACACGGCCCGCGCGGTACTCACCGGCTCGGACATCGCACGCGGATCGGGCCCCACCGGAGACCCGGCGGAGCTGCGCGGCGAGACGGCGCCGGTGATCGCCGCGGGTGATGTTCTCGTACGGGCGGTCGCGAGCGGGGACGGCTCGATGGCCCGGGTCGCGGGCGAGGAGGATGCTGGCGCGCTGCTCGGCCCCCACGTCCACCTCTTCCGGCCGGACGCGAAACGCCTGGACGCCTGGTTCCTCGCTGGGTTCCTGGGCGCGGAGGAGAACATCGCGGGCGCGTCGACGGGCAGCACGGTCCTGACGGTCAGCCCGGGCCGGCTGCGCGTGCCGCTGCTGCCGCTGGAGGAGCAGCGGCGGTACGGGGAGGCATTCCGGCACGTGCACGCGCTCCGGGCGAAGGCCCGGCGGGCGACCCTGCTGGCGGAGGAGACGGCGCGGCTACTGGCGGGCGGGCTCACGGGCGGGCAGTTGCTTCCGTCGAGAGAGACGACGGCGGTGCGCGGTCGGGGTGGCGATTCGTCCCATTAGGCACACGGACCATCACGCATAGACCACACTTGTCGGACCGTCCCGGTCGGCCGATCGACTCGGGCGGTGGGGTTGGGACATTTCGGAAGGAATCCGGGGATCCAGTTGAACAGCAGTAAGCACACGGAGTTGGCGAACCACGCGTGGTCCGTCGCCGACCTCCTGCGGGGGGACTACAAGCAGTCCGACTACGGCAAGGTCATCCTGCCGTTCACGGTGCTGCGGCGACTGGAGTGCGTGCTGGAGCCGACCCGCGAGAAGGTCGCGGAGATCGCGGAGCAGCACAAGGGCAGTGACATCGACCCGGACCGCTTCCTGCGCCGGGCCTCGGGCCACTCGTTCTACAACCGGTCACGCCTTACACTGAAGAAGATCGCGGCGGACCCGAAGAACGCCGCGAAGAACCTCCAGGTGTACGTGGGGGCGTTCTCCGACAACGCGCAGGGCGTGCTGGAACGCTTCGAGTTCGCCCAGCAGATCAAGCGGCTGGACGACGCCGACCTCCTCTACAAGGTCATCGGCAAGTTCACGGACCTGGATCTGCGTCCCGAGATCGTGCCCAACCACAACATGGGCTACATCTTCGAGGAGCTGATCCGCCGCTTCGCCGAACAGTCCAACGAGACGGCCGGTGAGCACTTCACCCCGCGCGAGGTCATCCAGCTGATGGTGCGGCTGCTGACCGCGCCGGACGGCGACGGGCTGCACCTGCCCGGCGTGGTGCGCACGGTCCTCGACCCGGCCTGCGGTACGGGCGGCATGCTCTCCGCGATGGACGACCTCATCACAGAGCTCAACCCAGGCGCCACGGTGAAGGTGTACGGACAGGAACTCAACCCCGAGTCGTGGGCGATCTGCCGGTCCGACCTCATGATCAAGGGCCAGGACCCGGACAACATCGCCTTCGGCAACTCCTTCTCAGACGACGGGCACGCCCGCAAGTCCTTCGACTACATGCTGGCGAACCCGCCGTTCGGTGTGGAGTGGAAGAAGGTCAAGGACGAGGTCACGGCCGAGCACGAGAAGCTCGGCGAGGCCGGCCGCTTCGGTGCGGGGCTGCCGCGCATCAACGACGGCTCGTTGCTGTTCCTCCAGCACATGATCTCGAAGATGAAGCCGGTGGACGTGAACGGCGGTGGCGGTTCGCGCATCGCGATCGTCTTCAACGGCTCGCCGCTGTTCACGGGCGCGGCAGGCTCAGGTGAGTCGGAGATCCGGCGCTGGATCCTGGAGAACGACTGGCTGGAGGGCATCGTCGCCCTGCCGGACCAGCTCTTCTACAACACCGGTATCTCGACGTACTTCTGGATCCTCACGAACAGGAAGAACCCGGACCACAAGGGCAAGGTCGTGCTGCTGGACGCGCGGGACCAGTGGCAGAAGATGCGGAAGTCGCTGGGCGACAAACGCAAGGCTCTGGGCAAGGAGCACATCGCGGAGGTCGTCAAGCTGTACGGGGAGGCCCTGGCCGTGGCGGGGGATGCGGAGCATCCGTTGCACGGGAAGGTGAAGGTCTTCGCGAACGAGGACTTCGGGTACCAGCGGATCACCGTGGAGCGTCCGCTAAAGCTGCGATTCGACGTGACGGAGGAGACGCTGGGCGCGCTGGAGACGTCGAAGGCGATCCAGAAGCTGCCGCAGGCGTCGGCGTTGGCCGATGCGTGCAAGTCTCTGGTCGGGGCGGGCTGGGGTACGAGGCAGGACGCTTGGCTCGCGCTGAAGGACGCGGTGGTGCAGGCCGGCGGGACGTGGCCTACGGGTGCACCGTTCAACAAGGCGCTGCGGGATGTGCTCGGGGTACGGGATCCAGTGGGCGAGGTCCAGCTCACCAAGGGCCAGCCCGAGCCGGACGCGGAGCTTCGGGACTACGAGAACGTTCCGCTCGGCGAGGACGTCGAGGAGTACCTGAAGCGGGAGGTCCACCCGCATGTGCCGGATGCGTGGATTGACCACAGCAAGACGAAGATCGGGTACGAGATTCCGTTCACACGACACTTCTATGTGTACGAGCCGCCGCGGCCATTGGCCGAGATCGATGCGGAGTTGAAGACTCTGGAGGCGGAGATTCAGGCACTCTTGGGGGAGGTTACGGAATGATTCACGGTGACACTCGCCTTTCTCAAGGATCATCAGTTTCATGGCCGCCACACTGGCGAACCGCGCCACTTTGGTCACTGTTCGAGCGAATCAAAGATGTCAACCACCCAGAGGAAGACCTGCTAAGCGTTTACCGCGAGCATGGCGTGGTGAAGCGCGAAGGGCGTGACGACAACTTCAACAAAGCCGCCCTCGATCGCAGCATCTACCAGCTTGTGCATCCTGGCTGGCTTGTCGTGAACCGCATGAAGGCTTGGCAAGGATCCGTCGGCATCTCCACGTTTCGGGGAATCGTTTCCGGGCACTATATTTGCTTCCGCCCAACTCACCACGAAAATGACCGCTTCTTGAATTGGCTCTTCCGATCCGGTCCCTATGCCGCCGAGTACGCCTCACTCTCTCGAGGCGTTCGCCCGAATCAGGTTGAGATCGACAACGAGTGGCTCCGGTCGCTGCGGATCATGCTGCCTCCTTTGGAAGAACAGTGCCGCGTCGCCGACTTCCTCGACGCCGAGACCGCGCGCATCGACAATCTGGTTTCCGCTAGGCGGCGACAGATGGGCCTCCTGGCAATGCGGTTCTCGACGCTTGTGTTCGACACTGTGCGCGGCGCTACCGAACCCGGCCCTCGAACGCGCAGTGGGCTGGAATGGCTCGGTGCGGTCCCCTCATCCTGGGCCGTTATGCCAGTCAGTTATCAATTTGAAGTTCTTCTGGGAAAGATGCTGAACCAGGACAGAGCACGAGGGGAATATCTAGCCCAGTACCTCCGAAACACCAACGTTCAGTGGGATCGGATTACAACAGACGACCTACTCGTGATGGATTTTCCACCCGAGGAGCGCGTACGTTATTCCCTCAAGGCAGGGGACTTGCTGGTATGTGAGGGAGGTGAGCCTGGGCGCGCAGCTATCTGGGATGGCCGGATTGGTGAAATGTACTATCAGAAGGCGCTGCATCGTGTTCGCGCACGCGGTCATAGCTCCCCCCGTTGGCTTTACTACTGCCTGCGTACAGCAACCGAGCAGAATGTCTTCGCCGTGGAGGGTAATACCACAACGATTGCTCACCTTACCGGGGAGCAGCTTCGCGCACACCGCTTCCCCTTCCCTGACCGGGAGACGCAGAACCGACTGACGGCGCAACTTGACGCTAACGCTCAATCGCAACAACGCCTCTCGGCCCTGTTGTCTCACCAGCTCGATGTGCTTGCCGAACGCCGCCAAGCCCTCATCACCGCCGCCGTAACCGGCCAGTTCGACGTGACCACCGCCAGCGGGCGCAGCGTAACCGAGGGAGTAACGGTATGAGCCCCGTGCACGACGAGTCCTCCTTCGGGTCCGCCATCGTTGCCGCCCTCTGCAAGCGAGGATGGCGGGAGGCGAACCCTGAGGACTACCAAGCAGACCTCGGGCTCGACACGAACGAGCTGTTCACCTTCATCGGTGCCACCCAGCCCGACGAGTGGAACGAACTGCTCACCGTCTACGGCGGCAACCCCAACGAGGCCCAGCGCGGCTTCGCGCAGCGGCTCGATCGGGCCATCGCCGACGACGGGCTGCTCCACGTCCTCCGCAACGGCGTGAAGGACCGTGGGGTCCGTCTCCGCGTTGCCTACTTCAAGCCCAACCTCATCTCGGCGGACTCCGTTCTCGACGGCTACCGGGCCAACCGCCTAACCGTCGTCCGAGAGCTCCCCTACGCCACCAAACAGGCCGACTGGGGCCACCGCCTCGACCTCACCCTGTTCCTCAACGGCATCCCGGTCGCCACGGCCGAGTTGAAGAATCCGCTCACCGGGCAGGGCGTCGAGCAGGCCAAGGAGCAGTACCGGACCGACCGCGACCCGACCGAGCCGATCTTCACGCGGCGCGTGATCGCGAACTTCGCCGTCGACCCGGACCTGGTCTTCGTCACCACGCAACTGCGCGGCAAGGCAACCCAGTTCCTGCCCTTCAACACCGGGTCGAACGGCCCCGGCCAGCCCGGCGGGGCCGGGAACCCGACGCCCACGGCCCACGGCACGTACGCGACCAGCTACCTCTGGGAAGAGGTCTGGCAGCGGGACAACTGGCTCGACCTCCTCCAGCGCTTCGTGCACCAGCAGAAGCACAAGACGCCCGGCGGCGGCACCACCAAGTCGACGATCTTCCCCCGCTTCCACCAGTGGGACGTGGTCCGGAAGCTCACCGCGCACGCGTCCGTCCACGGCGCCGGCCAGAACTACCTGATCATGGCCTCCGCCGGCTCCGGCAAGTCGAACACCATCGGCTGGCTGGCCCACCGCCTCAGCGACCTGCACGCCCGCCGCGATCCGCACGTTCTCAGGCCCGATGCCCTGGCCGACGGCCGCATTAAGCCGGGCGAGCCCGTCTTCGACAAGGTCATCGTCATCACCGACCGCCGCGCCCTGGACGCCCAACTCGCGGCGACCGTCGGCAGTTTCTCGCAGACGGACGGCCTGGTCGTGAAGGTCGACGAAAAGCACGGGGCGAAGAGCGAGCAGCTCGCCCGCGCGCTCTCCCGGGACACCGGCAAGATCGTCACGGTCACCCTGCACTCGTTCCCGGCACTGCTCGACTACATCAAGCGCAACCCCACCGAGATCAAGGGCACCCGCTTCGCGATCATCGTCGACGAGGCGCACTCTTCGCAGTCCGGCGACGCAGCGACCGCCGTGAAGTCCGCCCTGCGCGACCTCGGCCTGGACGCCGACTCGGACGATGAGGGTGCGACCACGGTCACCGTGGACGATCAGCTCAAGGCGAAGGCGGTGGCGCGCTCCCGCGCCGCCAACCTCTCCTACTTCGCCTTCACGGCCACCCCCAAATCCAAGACGCTCGAACTCTTCGGCACGGAAGGCGTGGAGAACGGCAAGACCGTCTACCGCCCCTTCCACACCTACTCCATGCGCCAGGCCATCGAGGAGGGCTTCATCCTCGACCCCCTGCGCAACTACGTCACCTACAACACGTACTGGAAGCTCGCGAATCTGAACCGCGACGAGAAGGAGGTCGATCCCTCCAAGGCGAACAGCCTGCTCGCCCGGTTCGCGCTCATGCACGAGCACACGGTGTCCCAGCACGCCCAGGTGATCGTCGAGCACTTCGTCGCCCACAGCCGCGGCCGGCTCGGCGGACGCGCCAAGGCGATGGTGGTCACGGCCTCCCGGCACTCCGCCGTGCAGATGGCCCGCGCCATCCGCAGCTACATCGCCGACCGCGAGTACGACACCAAGTACCCGGACCTCGGTGTCCTGGTCGCCTTCTCCGGGTCCCTCACCATCGACGGCGAGGAGACCACCGAGAGCAAGGAGAACGGCGGCCTCTCCGAAAGCGCGCTGCCCAAGGCGTTCGCCTACACCCGCGCCGACGACAGGGCCGCGAAGGCCGGCGGCAAGGGACAGCAGGAATACCGGATCCTCGTCGTCGCCGAGAAGTACCAGACCGGCTTCGACCAGCCGCTCCTGACCACGATGTACGTCAACAAGACGCTGACCGGCATCGCCGCCGTGCAGACCCTGTCCCGCCTCAACCGCACCGCCGAACGCAAGTCCCAGGCCGACCTGGCCGTCCTGGACTTCGTCAACGAGGCCGAGGATATCCAGGACGCCTTCCGCCCGTACTTCGAGGAGGCGCACACCCTCCCCTCCGACCCGAACCTCCTCTACACGGCACAGAGCCGCGTCATGTCCGCGCCGATCATCTCGGAGCAGGACATGGACGAGTTCGTCGCCGCGTACATCGAGGCGGAGCAGAAGGCGGGCGGCTCCCAGTCCAAGTGGGAGAAGCTGCATGCCGAGCTGTACCGGCTCCTGTCACCCGCCGTCACCCGCTTCACCGCCCTCCTGGAGAACGACGAGGAGGACGACGTCGAGGCCGCCGAGGAGTTCCGCGCGAACCTCAACGACTACGTCCGCAAGTACGGCTTCCTCGCGCAGATCGTCCCCTACCAGGACGCCGAACTGGAGCGGCTGTACCTGTACGGCCGCCATCTGCTCAACCGTCTCCCCCGCCTGGCGGACGGCGGAGTCGACATAGGCGAGGTCGACCTCAGCCACCTGCGCGTCGAGAAGACCGGCGAGCACGACGTGTCCCTCAATCCCGAGGGCGCCGCCGAACTCAAGGGATTCGGCGACGGGGTCGGCGGCGGGCAGGACCCCGAGAAGTCACTGCTGTCGGAGCTGATCGACAAGTTCAACGCCAAGTTCGGCACGGAGTTCACCAAGGAGGACGTCCTCCCGGCCTTCAACGCGACCAAGGAGGACCCGAAGGTCCGTGCCGCCGCGCTTGTCAACGACGAGTCCAACTTCGGCATCGTCTTCGACAAGAAGTTCGAGGAGAACATGATGGACCATGTCTCCACGATCGACACGCTCGGCAAGCGCTACTTCGGTGCGGACCGGGACTTCAAGTCCAACCTCGACCGCAGCGCGCGTCGGGCCGCCTGGCGGATGATCCGCCGGGAGGAGGGGCTGGACGACTTCTGACGCGCTCGGGGCCCGGTGCGTGCTTCGCAAACACCGGGCCCCGGTCGTCGTATGTCCGCCAGTTCAGCGTCCGGCGGCCATCTCCACGAACCCTGCCCAAGCATCGAGCCCGACAGCCAGCCGCTCTCCTTCTGGTCGCTTCGAGTCCCGGACGAGGACAGCTTCGGGGGTCGTGGCAACCTCAACGCACTCCCCGCCTCCGCCACTGCTGTAGCTGCTCTTGAACCAGGCCGACTCCGACACGGTCGGCTCGGTGGGCTGAACGGTCATTTTTCTCCCAGTAGTTCCTCAATGAAGGTCAGCGACTCACAAGGAGTGAGCGCCTGTGACCGGAGAATGCCATACCGGGCCTCAAGCTCACGGACCTTTCCGGAGTCGGTGTACAGACGGCTGTCGTCCTGGACCTCGGTGTACGCGAGGCGTCGCTCATCGGCGTTGTCGATCAGGGTGAACGGGCCCCCCAGGCCTGCATGGTCCTCTCGGTCGGTCGGCATCACCTGAATCTCCACGTTGCGGTTCTGTCCCACGAGCAAGATCTGCTCCGCCTGTCCGCGAAGTGTTCCCCGTCCGCCGATGGGTTTCCGCAACACAACTTCTTCGATGATGAAGCTCAGTAGCGGGGCCGGGCGACGCGTGAAGATGTCCTGCCGCATCAAACGTGCCGCCAGACGCTGCTCGATGACGTCGTCCTCGAGTAGCGGGCGCTGCATCTGGAAGACGGCCCGAGCGTAGTCCTCTGTCTGCAACAAGCCCGGCACAGCATGAGTGGCATAGACGCACAGGCCGACCGCACTCGCCTCGAGTCGAGCCATGTCCCTGAAGAAGGCCGGGTACTGAGCTCTCCCGACTTCCTCCTTGAGGGCCGTCAGCAATCCTCCTGCCCGCAGCACCTCATCCGCTTTGTCGATGAATCGAGGCTGCGGAATCCGCCTTCCCTGCTCGATGGACGCCACGGTGTCCGCCGAGTATCCGAGCCGCTTGCCGAACTCGGGACGTTCCAGCCCAGCCCTCACCCGGAGCAACTTCAACTGCCGCCCGAAGGCCGTCACCACTCCCGTCCCCGGCTCATCCTCCGGCCTACGGCGCCCTGGCCCCTGGCTGGTTTCCTCTTCCCTCACGGTCACCCCTCGCGCCTCTCCCACGTACCGCCACGTACAGCGCCCGCGCCCGCCCCGTACGAAGGATCGACGTCAGCGCGTCACCACTGGTCACGCTACGCCACAGAACGCCACCGTGAGTGCATGACCGCAACACAACCACCCCTCACCGCCCACCGGTTCGCGATGCGCTTCAGCTCGACCCCGCGCGGTGCCCGCCTCGCCCGGCGGCTGTGCGGAACCCGGCTCGACGCCTGGGGCGTCCCGTACGGCAGCGACGCGCACGACGCCGTCACGCTCGTCGTGGCGGAGCTGTGCGCCAACGCCGTACGGCACGGGCACGTCGCCGGCCGCGACTTCCACGTCCTGCTCACCGCGGACCCGACCACCGGCACCGTAAGGATCGAGGTCAGCGACACCCGCGGTGAACGCCTCCCCCACCTCCCCACAGCCACAGCGCTGGACGGTGACAGCGGACGCGGGCTGCTCCTCGTCGCTGCGCTGGCCGCCCGCTGGGGCTGGTCACCCCGCGCCGGGGGCGGGCCCGGCAAAACCGTCTGGGCGGAGTGCACCGCCCCTTGCCTGGACTGATCGCCTGTCTTGATCACGTAGCTCCCGCGCTCCCCGGCTGGACTCACGAAACTCCACCCACGAGACTGATCCCCAACCACATCGAAGACCTTTCGGACACTCGAGGGGCGGGGGCCAGGTGCCGGAACCACGGCGGATCGCGGAGCGCTACGAACTGCTGGAGCAGTTCAGTCACGGCGGCATGGGGGATGTGTGGCGCGGTTACGACGCCGTGCTGGACCGGCCCGTCGCCGTGAAGCTGATCCGTCCGCAGGCCGTGACGTCGCCCCACCTGGCGGAGGAGTTCGAGAAGCGGTTCAAACGCGAGGCGAGGGTCACGGCGCGGATCCAGCACCCGGGCGTGCCCCAGGTGTTCGACGCGGTGCTCGACGAGTCGTACGAGCAGCTGTTCCTGGTGATGGAACTGGTCGACGGCGTACCGCTGACCGCGTACGTGCACCCGGACCGGCCGCCGCTCCCCGTCAGCTGGGCGGTGGCCGTGGCGGCGCAGGTCGCCACCGTGCTGTCGTACGCCCACGACGTGCCTGTCGTCCACCGCGACCTGAAGCCGAGCAATATCCTCGTCGCCCGGGACGGCACGGTGAAGGTGCTGGACTTCGGCATCGCGGCGATCCTGCGGACGGACGTCACCAAGCTGACCGCGACGGGCAGCCCGATCGGGACGCACCAGTACATGGCGCCGGAGCAGGTGCGCGGCGGGCGGGTCACGCCGCGCACGGACCTGTACGCGCTCGGTTGTGTGCTGCACGAACTGCTCTGCGGGCAGCCGCTGTTCAGCGGGGACAGTGAGTGGCAGCTGATGACGCAGCACGTCAACGCGGCCCCGACGCCGCTTCGCCGGCTGCGGGCCGACGTACCGCAAGCCCTGGAGGAACTCGTCCTGCACCTGCTCCGAAAGGCGCCCGAGGCACGCCCGGTGGACGTGCAGGAGGTGTACGAGCGGCTGCGGCCCTTCCTGCCGGTGCCCGGCGAGGAGCCCGAGCCCGAGGGACTGGAGCTCGCCGGGGCGCCCGACCCGACCGGGATCTTCCGCCGCCCCTATGCGCCCCGTTCGCGCGCCGGCACCACGGGCGCGCAATCGCCCGGGTCCGCTGCCGGGCCGGACGCGCCGCCCGTCGTCCCCGCGGCCGAGCGGGAGGCGCTGCGGGAGCAGATCCGTCAGGTCCACGCGCATTACGTCGCGCTGTGGGAGGAGGAGCGGTACGCGCAGGCCGCCGAGGTGGTGGGCGAGATGATCGAGACGGCGGCGCGTGCGCTCGGCTCGGAGAACAAGGCGGTCCTCGGGCTGCGGATGCGCCGTGCGGTCAGCCGTCAGCTGGCGGGTGACCACCGAGCCGCGCTGCCCGAGTTCGAGGCGCTCGCCGACGCATACGCGCGCGTGAGCGGCCCGAGCAGCGAGGAAGCGCTTGACAGCCGGGCGCAGGCGGCGCGCTGCCGTGGCGAACTCGGCCAGGTGACCGAGGCGCTGGCCGGGCTGCACGGCGTGCTCGATGCCGTCCGCGCTGTCGACGGCGACGTGAGCGAGAACGCGGTGGAGCTGCGCCGCGACATCGGCATGCTGCTGCTCGCTCAGCAGCGGGCCGCCGATGCCTTCGAGGTCCTGGAGCCACTGCACGCGGACCTG
This sequence comes from Streptomyces sp. NPDC019396, assembly GCF_040632375.1. Lineage (NCBI taxonomy): Bacteria > Bacillati > Actinomycetota > Actinomycetes > Kitasatosporales > Streptomycetaceae > Streptomyces > Streptomyces sp. NPDC019396. Next base: position 23,103 of record NZ_JBEYBS010000011.1, read on the forward strand.
TGCGTGGTGTACGGACCCGACGACGAACTCACCGCCGAGGTGGCCGAGACGCTGGCCGTGATCCGTCTGGATCTCGACGGCGACGGCCGCGGTCCCTCCGGCTGAATCGACCTTCACCCGCTCCGCAGCCCACCCGGACTCTAGGATCCCCGCATGCCGCAACTCGCCTTCGACATAGGCTTCTTCGCCGAACTCCCCAAGCTCCAGCCCCCGGTGCGGAAGGGCGTCCTCGACGCCTGGGAGAAGTTCAACCGGCTCACCCTCGACCAGCTCTTCAAAGACCCGGGGCTGAAGCTGGAGAGCCTGACGAACGCGCGGGACAAGCAGGTCCGGACGATCCGCATCGACCAGTTCTGGCGCGGTGTGGTGCTCGCCCCGCCCTCCGGTGACACCTTCGTCCTGCTGCGGGTCATGCAGCACGACAAGGCCATCGAGTGGGCGAAGAAGCAGAAGTCCAGCGTCAACACGGTGACGCGAGCCGTGGAGATCCGGGACGCGGCGACCCTGGACGAGATCACGCCCGCGTACGAACGGGTGGCGGAGTCCTCACCGAAGCCCCGGCTGTTCGCGAAGTTCTCCGACGGGGACCTGACCGCGCTCGGCATCGACGCCGAGACGCTGCGGCAAGCCCGTTCGCTGGTCGACCAGGAGCAACTGGACGTCTTCGCGCCGCTGCTGCCCCAGGACCAGCGGGAGGTGCTCCAGTACCTCGCCGCGGGATGCACGGTGGAGGAGGTCTGGCAGGACATCGTGGCGCCGGCGTTGCAGGTGTCGGCGCAGCCGGTGGACACGCGGGACTACGAGACGGCGATCCGGCACAGCCGAGCGCGCATCGCGCTGGTCACCGCCCCCGAGGAGCTGCGGGACATCCTGGAGAAGCCCTTCGCGGCCTGGCGGGTCTTCCTGCACCCCTCCCAGCGGAAGGTGGCCTACCGGGCGTCGTACTCGGGGCCCGCGCAGGTCACAGGCGGGCCGGGCACCGGCAAGACCGTCGTGGCGCTGCACCGGGTCAGGCATCTGCTCGGCCACCTCCGCGACGGCGACCGCATCCTGCTCACGACGTACACCAACGCGCTCGCCAACGCGCTCCGCTCGGGCCTGGAGTCCCTGGTCGACGACCCGGTACTGCGCGCGCGGGTGGACATCTCGACGGTGGACGGCTTCGCGAGCCGGGTCGTCGCCGAGGCACCGGGAGCGGTGGCACTGCGACCGCTGATGAACAACGAGGAGGAGAGCCGCTGGGGCAAGGCCGCCAAGGCGACGGGCTTCACCGGCAGTGCGCAGTTCCTCGCCCAGGAGTACCGGCACGTCATCCTGGCCCAGGACATCCGGACCCCGGCCGAGTACGAGGCGGCGGACCGGCGGGGCCGCGGAAGCCGGCTGGCGGCGGCCGAGCGGCCGCTGGTGTGGGAGACGGTCGAGCGCTTCACGGCCGGCCTCGCGGCGGACGGGGCCCGCACCTGGCTGCAGACGTGCGCGAAGGCGGCACGGCTGCTGGAGGAGCAGGGGCCGCGCTACCGCCACGTCGTGGTGGACGAGGCACAGGACCTGCACCCGGCGCAGTGGCGCCTGCTGCGCGCGGCCGTCCCCGCCCGCCCGGACGACCTGTTCATCGCCGGGGACCCGCACCAGCGCGTCTACGACTCGAGGGTGCCGCTGAAATCGCTGGGCATCAAGGTGACCGGGCGGTCGGTGAAGCTGCGCAAGAACTACCGCAGCACACAGGAGATCCTGCGCTGGTCCACGGCGTTGCTGATCGGCCGCCCCATCGCCCAGCTCGAGGACGAGAACCGCAACGAGACCCTCCTCGGCTATCGTTCGGCCCTCCACGGCGACGGGCCCGCTGTGCACGCGGCGGTCACCGAGGAGGCTGAACTGGACGCGCTCGTCACGCAGGTACGGGCCTGGCTGGACGCGGGCATCGGAGCCGGGGAGATCGGGGTCGCTGCCCGGTTCAACAAGACCTGCGCGAAGGCGGTGGGACGTCTCAAGGACGCAGGTATCCCCGCGGCCACCCTGCGCGCCGCCGATGTCGCCACCGGGGAAGCGACGACCGTACTGGCCGGGACCATGCACTCCTTCAAGGGCCTGGAGTTCCGCTGCGTCGCGGTCATCGGCGTCACCGAGGAGGCGCTGCCGTTCCCGAAGGCGGTCACCCCGCCCGAGGTGGACGCCCGACAGCACGAGACGGACCTGCTGTCGGAACGCTGCCTGCTCTTCGTCGCGTGCACCCGCGCACGGGACGGCCTGTACGTCTCCTGGTCGGGCAAGCGCAGCCCGTTCCTGGTGGAGGCGGGGGTGTGACCCCGTCGCCCCGCTCCGACGACAGCGAGTGCACAGGGCCCCGCATGCTGCCTGACCGTCTGCCGCTACAGGGACGTTCACGGGGCACCGCCGCACGCCCGAGGTCCCGACCAAGGCACCGTGTAGTCGATGGTCGAGGCGGCGGACGAGCCACTACCTGATGCTCTGCAGCAGCTGTCCCGTGGCCGTGACGGTCCAGAACGACCATCCGTTGCGATTCGGATTGACGTGCGGATTGAGGGCGTGTACCACAGCGACTGCCGCGCCGCTGGGACTCTCGTACTCACCGCGGCCGGGACCGGAGGGGATCGTCACCGTGCGGGACGACGGGTCGTAGTAGGCATCGGTACGCCGGCTCTCGTAGAGCGCGTGGATCTCGACACCCCGCTCTGTACGGAGCTCCTGCACCGCCGCCCCGACCAGTGTGGGCGCGGCGGGATCCTCCGCGATCACCTCCTCGTCGGCAGGCAGCTCGTCGGTGTCCCGGTGGACGGACTGCGCGTCGTAGGTGGGCAGGCCCAGCAGCTCGTTGAGGACGTCGGCCAGCAGGCGCCTGCGGGCAGCCAGGAAGTCGGGGAACCGGTCCAGGGACCTCAGCTCGGGCTCTTCGGGAATCCACTGCTCGGCCAGACGCTCCGGCGCGACCCCCGCCATGTACTCGGCGGGCAGCCTGGAGGAGATCATCTTGTTCGTCTGGCCGGTGATGAAGGCCAGGTTGGCGAGGCTGTTCCACTCCTCCTTCGCGTACGCCGTCTGCACCCGGGCGCGCGGGAACACATGATGGAACTCGATCTTGGCGCCGCTGTTCATGGGCTGGTCGCTGATGGCGATATTGGTCGCCCAGTCCCGCGCCGTGCCCCGCAGCGCGGCGATGTACAGCAGTTTGAAGAAGGGGTGTGTGGAGTACTTCTGCTCCAGGTCCCTCGGGTGGAGGGCACTGTCCAGGGAACGGGTACCGGAGGCCCTGCGGATGAGCTCGGTGAACAGATCGGCTCCCGCGCGGGACTTGATCAACCTGGCCTCCGCGTCGAGCTTGCCCTCGACCTGCAGGGAGTAGTGGCTGAACGCCATCGCCGTGTACACCCAGCGGCGCAGCAGTTGGGCCTCCCCCGGGCGCAGCTTGCCGTCCCGGTGGTGCAGCAGCAGGGCGGGCACGATGGTGACGTTCGGCGACGAGAGGACCTCGGACCGGGCGATCGAGCACTCGCCCTTCAGGAAGTCGATGGCGAAGCGCAGAGCCCTCTCGGTGGCCTGCCAGGACTCCTTCAGCGCGGCTTCGTCCACATCCGCCCCGATGAGCTTGATGTGATGTGCGCCGGTTCCCGCGAGGAGGCTCATGAGACGCAGGACGGCTTCCCTGTTCAAGGCGAAGTTGCTGTCCCGCAGTTCCTGGTGGAAGGCGTCCATGGTGTCCAGTCCGTCGGACCAGCGGGCCGCGATGGCGCTGTACACGAGATCGCCCTTGGACAGCCGCCGCCCGCCCTTGTTCAGCCGGGCGAAGAGTTCGGCAACCTCCTCGTAGTCGTCGGACTCGTAGGTGATGACGGCGATCTGGTGGTGCCGGACGTTGTTCACCTTCTGCAGCCGCTGGGTCCACGTGTCGAAGTTCGGATCTTCGAACGACACACCGGCCCTGTGCAGGACCTGGTAGAACTGCACGCTCTCCTGCAGCAGCGTCGATACCGGGATCAGCAGGGGATCCTTGCCCTGGACCGCACTCGGGTTGACGAACTCCTCGGTGCGCACGTCGAAGCGCAGGTCGATGAACCGGCCGTCGGCCTTGGACTCGGGCCGGTACACCCAGGCGAGGGAGGTCAACCGCTGCTGCCCGTCCAGCAGATAGAGGGGGTGGTGCGCCGACTTGTCGGTCTGGACGACAGCGGCCGTCTTGAAGGGCACGGTCAGATCGGTCTTCCACAGCAGCAGAGCGCCGACCGGATAGCCCCGGTAGAGGGAATCGAAGAGGTCGCGTACGTCGGGCCTCATCCAGACGAAGTCACGCTGGATGGAGGGAATGACGACCCTGCCCTGCAGAAGGTCCTCGACCTGAGAGATGATCTTTTGGTTTGCCAGCCCCATGCTGCCCCCAGCCTGCGTGTGCTCCGCCGCACACACGCTATCAACCGCCAATAGGGGCCGCGGTCGAACGACCCCAGCGTCGCTTGCCAGGGTTGTCGCGTACCCCGCTCCGTTCGTCCGGATGTCCGTACGCACACCCCGCCACCACGCGCGGGGACACCGCCACGCAGACTCGCCGGTGAGTAGGCGTTGACGCGGCCGAGGCGGACCGGCTCCGGCGGACAATGCCCGGGACCACGCTCCCTGTCGCGGTGCGGCGATCCGTCGCCGTGCACCGCCCCGCCCGTATGTTCCCTCGACCGTCCTCAACGGCGTTGCCAGTACCCTCCCATAGCGGGCCAGGCCGGCGGGCTCACCGACGCCGTCGCCGGGTCGCCGCTGGCCGCGCGGGTCGCCGAGGCAGCCGTGCCGGGCGGGTCGGGATGCGCGCCGGTCAGCCGCCCGGCTGGAGGGTCGCGATCTTCCACGGTCGCAGTGCCAGCCGTCCCGCCCGTCCGTCCGTCCATCACGGCCAGCGTCCGGCCCGGCCTGCCCAGCAGGTCGGCGCGGCGCGCCCGGGTGAACGCGCCCCGGACCAAGGCCTCGGCGGCCTCGCCGCCTTCGGCGACCAGGCGCACCTCCGCCCAGCGGGGCTTCCCTGAACGAAGGGCTCTCCCTGCTCGTCGACGACCCGGCTCTGCGCAACCGGGTCGACGTCATGACCGTCGACGCCTTCGCCGGACGCGTGGTCAACACCTCCCGTCGGCCGCTCACCGGGTGCGAGGAGAACGCCTGTTAGGAGCAGGCCGTCGGAAGCCACAGGCTTCACGGACACTCCGCAGTCCCTCGCCCAGGACATCCGCGGCCGGGAGGAGTACGAGTGCTGCGAGCGCCGGGGCCGCAGCAGCGCGCTGTCGTGCTCCGCCCTGCCGCTGCTGTGGCGATCCGTGCAGATCTTCATCCGGCGCTTGGCCGAGGACGGGCTGCGCACCTACTCGGCACGCGCGTGGACGCCACCGACCTGCTGACCGAGCAGGGGCTGTACAACTGACCCGTCGTCATCGACGAGGCCCAGGGCCTCCATCCGGCCCAGTGGCGGGTGCACCGCGCTACCGCCCCGCGGCGCCCCGAACGACCTGTTCACCGCGCGCGACCCCCACCAGCGATCTACGACACCCGGGGGTCGCTGACGTCCCTCGGCATCAACGTCGCCAGCCGTTCGACCAAGCTCCGCAAGAACTACCGCTCCACTCAGGAGATCCTCGTCTGGGCGACAGGACTCCTACTCGGCCGCCCCTACACCGAACTGGCCGACCGCGGGCGGCACTACACCCTGATCGGGTACAGCTCGGCCCTGGACGGTTGCGGGCCCCTGGTCCACGCGGCGGAGACTGAGGAGGCCGAACTCGACGCCTTGGTCGAGCAGGTGCGTGAGTGGGCGGACGGCGGTGCCGCGTACTGGGAGATCGGCATCTGCGCGCGGTTCGACAACCTGCGAGAAGACCAAGGACCGCCTGCTCGCGGCCGGGGCCCCCGCCAGCCGGGTCCGCGCTGAAGGCGTCGCACGGACGACACGGTCCACGTAGGCACCATGCACACCTTCAAAGGGCCGAGTACCGCTACACCGCCGGCGTCGGCATCGGCATCGGCGTCAACGACCGTGCGCTGCCGCGCCTTTCGGCCATCTCCCCGGAGGAGGTCGACCGGCTTCAACACGAGGCCGAGCTCGCCGCGGAACGCCGCCTGTTGTTCGTCGCCTGCACCCGGGTTCGGGACGCCTGTACGTATCAAGTCCGAGCAGCCGAGCCCGTTCCTGGTGGAGGCCGACTGGCGGGGCAGGGTAGCCGACAGCGCCCGCTCACCATGCCTGAATCGAGCAAACGCCAGCAAACGTAAGAGGTTTGACGGTGCTTTCACTCGCACGGGAAGATGCAACCGCTTCAGCTCGTGAAGGCAGCGCGGCGAAGGACGTCGTGGTGTGAGGAGTGGACGAGCGGTAGCGAGAGGGTCGCGGCTTCAGCCGCCTGCAGCCTTGCCGAGAATGCATGCGACCGGAATCCTTTGCCGCCCGCAGCAGTGCGGGATGCCTCTCGTGGCGTGCTCGCAGAAGGGAGCGTGTGATGGCTGACAAGAAGACTCCTGACGAGGGAGCGGTCGAGAAGACCGGCCGGTGGGTCGCTGACCTTGCGGAGAAGGTCATGGTGAACGGCGTGGGGCCAGTCACGGGGTCGGTGGCCTGGGCCGAGGACCGTCTTTCGCGTCGGCAGGGCACCGGCTACAGGGCGCCTGATGACAATGAGCGCCGCTCTCCTGAGGACATGAAAGACGACATCGATGCGGTCATAGCCCGCCTCATCAAGGAGTCTGTCGCTGCGGCTGGGGCTCAGGGGTTCATCACCGGGCTGGGAGGGCTGATCACTGCGGGCGTAACGATTCCTGCGAACGTGGCCGCATCCATCACTGTCAACATGCGGATGGCTGGTTCCATCGCGCACCTTCGGGGATGGGACATCCGTGAGCCTCCGCCAACTTGAAGTTGCAGGTCAAAGGGCTGGTGTGGCCGATCCTCGGGGCGCTCATGCTGGTCGTGGGCGGGAGGCCACGGCGAAGATCATCCGTCAGCGGTTGACTTCGAGGTTCGTCAAGGCGAGCAGGGCTCGCAGGAGCTGAGTGGCGCGGGCGGGGTCGGTGCGGGGCTTGGTGAGGATCCGCCAGCTCTTGAGGTGGGCGAAGCCGTGCTCGACCGGCGCGCGTCCCACGGCGAGGACTCGGTTGGCTTCCTTCTCGCCTGGGGTGAGCTTGTGGGTGCGGCTGGCGGTGTAGCCGGTGACGATCACGGGGTCGAGGATGTCGTTGTCCGGGCCGCGGAAGCCGAGGTCGGCCAGCGCCCCGAGGCCGGCGGCGCGCAGGTGGATCAGGATGCGGTCGTGGCGGGAGGCGGTGTTGTCGTGGGTGCGGCCAGGCCGCACAGCGGATATCCAGATCAGGCGACCGTTCTCGTCGGTCAGGGCGAGGAAGTGCAGGCCATGAGTTCGGTGCTTGCCGGAGTAGTTCCGTCGGTCGGCCTTGCCTGTACGGCGCTGGGTGCGGATGAGAGTGCCGTCGATCAGGACCACCTCCCCGCCTTGCCTCGCGATCTTCTTCAGAGCGCGGTCCAGGCGCGGGGCCTGGGCGGCGAGCAGTCCGATCAGCTCGTCGCGCCAGCGGCGGACCGTGGACTCGGACACGTCGTTGCCGCCGGCCATGTCGGCCAAGCGCTGGTCGTGGCGCAGTACGGCCAGGACGATCACCGCGATCTTCCCGGGCGGCAGGATCCGCCAGCGTGACCGTATCGCCTTCAGATGACGCCGTAGCAGGTCGGCGAGGTGGTTGACGGTGCGCGTGGACAGCGGCAGACGGCACTGGTAGACAAGCTGGCAGGTGTCCTCGGCGCGCTCTTTGGTATTCGTCACACAATCCCAACGGTCGTCGGGGGCACCCCGGTTACGCGCGTGCTGAGCCGCTCCGAGTGGCGGTGTTGCTGGTCACAGGCGGGTGGTGAACCGGCCGTCGGGCAGTTTGCGGAGCCAGCCGCGGTCGACGAGTCGGACCAACTTGCCGCGGAGCGGTTCCAGCTTGGACTTCACCCTGACGTCCACCCCCACCACCTCGCCGACCTCACGGGCCATGACCGGTCCGGCGGCCTGCCGCACGGCCGCGATGATGCGCTGGTAGTCCGACGGGAGCATGCCTTCGTCCGCGCCCGGCTCGCGGTGCGGGATGAGCATCACCGCCTGGCCGCCCACCTGCCTGGGAATCGGCAGGGCTGACGAGCGTTCCTCGGCGAGCTGCTCGCTCACCCTCTCAAAGACACGTTCGGCGACGGCGAGCTCGTCCCACTCAGCCCGCACCGCATCCAGCTGCTTGGCCAGCTGTTCTTCGAGTTCGTCCAGTTCCGCACGGCGCGTAGTGATCCGTTCCAGCAGCTCGGGATCCAGCATGCACCGGATCATAGAAGGCAGCCGATCTGTATCGAGCAGGAATCGAATAGTTCAGCTACCTGAGCAGGAGCGAACCGCATCGTCCCAGGCACCGGGGCTGCGGTAGTGGTTGTTGCGCCCTGCGGCAAGTACGTGGCGCAGTTCGGCAAGGTGCTGGGTGTCCGTGGGAAGATCTAGCTGGTCGAGGAGGGCCAGCGCAGCGGCAGGTTCCAGGTCACCGTAGACGTCGTGGAAGCTCGCCAGGAGGCCGCGGAAGACGGCCAGGTGCAGGGCGGGATGCCGCGCGGCGGTGCGGTACGCCGGCTCCTTCACCGCCCAGCGCACCGGTCCCGAACACTCCAGAACCCGATGGGTTCGGCGGAGCATGGCTTCCGATGGATCGGCCACCACTCGGTCGATGTCCTTACCGAGGACCTCGGCGAAGGCCGTCGCGGAAGTGGTGTGGTCCTCGAACCAGTCCACCCACAGCGAGTAGGTAACGGCCTCGACGTCCCGGTCTGCCTCCAGCCGCTGGCGGTAGCCGTCCCACAGCACGTCGGTCGGCAGGGGACCCTCCGAGCCCTTGTCTGCGAATCGGATCTCGCACGTGACCCAGTAATCGTTGAGGAGATCCAGCAACCCGAAGGCCAACCGCACCTGGTCGGCTGCATTCAGGTCTTCGGCGAACACGTCGCCAGCCCAGGAATGTGCCACTTGGTTGGCGGTGAGCAGCACGTCCGGCTTCTCGTCGCTCACCCACCCGTCGCCTACCTGGCGGATGCCCTGATCAGCCAGCCAACGCCGTGCCGCCTGCACGTCTTGCGTATCCATTCGGGCAGTATGACAAGCGTCGCAAGATTCGAAGAAACAGTCGAACGCCATCGACAGAGCCAGGGGGAGTCGCGAATCACTACTTGGCGGACGATCTTTCCCACAGACTCCCGCCTACGACTAGGGTGAGCGCCCCGGACCCGGGTCACGCCAGCCCTTTGACCTGCGACTTCAAGTTGGCGGAGGCTCCGTGATCCGCACGCGCGAACCGTCGCGATGATGCTCGCGATCGGAATGAGCACGCAGAGCGTGCTGGCAGCCTTCGGAGTCAGAAGTTCGGCGAGCAGATGATCAAGAAGATCCCGATCACGATGCTCCGGGCGATCAACAAGAAGGCCGGGACCCACCTCGTCGCGAAGTATGGAACCCAGCGCGCTGCGATCACCCTCGCCAAGGGGATCCCGATCCTGGGAGGCCTTGTCGGAGGGGCTGTGGATGCAGGAGCAACTGCTGTCATAGGACGGGCCACGGACAAGGCCCTGCGCGGAGCCACCCTGCGGGCCGAGGAACCGAAGTGGCTAGGAACCGAAGTGACCAGGACCCGAATCCGATAGACGAGCGCTCGCCTATCCTCGCTGTACGTGAACAGCAGCGGCGTCCGGCTTACCTGCGCTCGTCGCCGCCTGACCTCGTCCAGGTCGTGAGACCAGCGGTGCTTGCAGGCGTTGCAGACCCTGTCGACGGACTCGCCATCGTCATCCCGAAGGTCAAAGTCCTCGCCCCGGTCGTCACCCAATGGATCAACGACACCCGGCACGACAAACGGACCGCCCTGGCAAAGCTCCCAGAAGCCGAGGCGCAGCCGACCGCCGCGTCGAAGTGGGCGAGAAGACTCACGGAGAACTTGCCGGTGAGGGCGAGAAGCAGACACGTGCGGCCTGAGGCGACCCGGCTGAGGGCCGCTGCCCGCTGCTCACGGCGCGGACGCAGCAGGGCCCGCAGATCCTCGAGATCGCGAAGAACCTCGGAGAGGTGGCGCAGCGTCTCCAGAGCACCCATCCGGGCGCGAAAGCCCCGCTCTACGAAGCCCTCGGCATCACCATCACCTACGAACACGAAACGAGGACCGCGACCGTAAGGTCGAGGCCCTCGCGCCTGTATCGCTGCAGTGAGTGTCCGAGGGGGGACTTGAACCCCCACGCCCGATAAAGGGCACTAGCACCTCAAGCTAGCGCGTCTGCCATTCCGCCACCCGGACCAGGTGTTTGCCGCCCGCGGTTCCCCGCGGCGACATGGACAACTCTACCAGGGGTTCGAGGCGTCTCCGAACCGCATTTCAGGTGGTCAGTGGGCGTGCGCGGAGGGCCGGCCCGCACGGTGTGGGCGACCCACCACACAGGGTGGCCGTGCCGGACCGGGACTCGGTCCGGCACGGGTCCCAGGGGTCGCCCGGGGTCAGGAGAGCTGGCCGTCGTAGTCGGGGAGCTTGAAGGTCCGCTCGGCGTGGCCGCCGACGAGGTCGGTGGTTTTGTTGCCGATGTTGGCGATGATCGTGTAGCCCTTCGCCTCGATCTCCACGCGCTTGCGCGTCTTGTAGGCGCCGACCTCGTCGAAGAGGTCGGGCAGGTCACGCACGTAGAGCCCGTCGACCGGGTAGCCGGCCTTCCTCAGGTTGTAGTCCGTGATGGAGTAGATGATGCCCGGGCGTGCGGTGACGAAGAAGATGTCCACACCGCGCGAGTCGGCGAAGCGGACGAGGTCACGCACCTGCCTGATGGCGGGGGTGGGCCACTCCCAGAAGGGGTGGAAGTCCGTTTCCAGCGACGTGTTGTCGATGTCGAGGACGATCGCCTGCTTCTTGGTGGAGGGCTGCGAGGTCCGCTGCTCGATGTAGGGGCGGGCCACGGCGATGACCTCGTCGATGTCGCGCTGCCAGGTCGCGTAGTCGATGTCGGCGGCCTTGGCGGCGGTGGTCGCGGCCTGGTGCTTCGGAGCGGGCTGCGCCGGGGCGGCGGCCGATGCCGTGGGGGCGGAAACGGCGAGGGCCGTGGCAGCGAGGACCGCGGCCGTGCCGGTCTTCCATCTGCGTACATGCATGGGGGAACTCCTGGTGTGGGGATGCGGCTCGAGACACGCCCGTGCGTCGTCCGAACGAACGAGCGTTGTCATGCTCGCGCCCCATGATGTACGGAATGGAACATTCCATCTACTGGTCAGTAGCCATAAATCTTCGGGAGATGACGGCACATGACCACGCGTCGGGGACGACTCAGGTCAGGCGGCTGCCGGTCCGCCCAGCGTCCGGTCGGTGCCGGATCCCGCCCAGCGGGCGGTGAGCAGCAGCGCGATGTCGTCCGGGCGGTCGGTGGAGCGCCGCGCGTCCCGGATCAGCCGGTCGGCGGTATCGGCCACGGTCGCGGGTCCCGACCGGGCCAGGTTGGAGCGCAGCTGCTCGATGCCGACATCGATGTCCCTGCCCGGGCGTTCGATCAGGCCGTCCGTGAACAGGGCGAGCACCTCCCCCGGTTTGATGCTCAGGTCGCTGACGGGGTAGGTCTCAGCCGAGTCCACCCCGAGGATGAGTCCCCCCGCGAGGTCCAGCACCTCGGTGGTGCCGTCGGGCCTGCGGATCAGCGGCTGGGGGTGCCCGGCCCGTACGGCCTGGGCGTCGCCGGTGGCGGGGTCGAGCCGGACGTAGCAGCAGGTGGCGAAATGGGTGGGGTCGAGGTCGCTGAGGAGCCGGTTGGTGCCGCTGACCACTTCCGCCGGATCAAGGCCCGCGAGAGCGAACGCGCGTACCGCACTGCGCAGTTGGCCCATGATGGCCGCCGCGGACACACCATGGCCCTGGACGTCCCCGATCACCAGGTCGAGCCCGCGGCCGGTCTCGATGACGTCGTACCAGTCGCCGCCCACGTCCATGCCCTGCGTGCCGGGAAGATAGCGTCCGACCGTCTCCACGTTCTCGATCACGGGCAGCCGGTGCGGCAGCAGCGCGTCCTGGAGGCCACGGGCCAGGGCGGCTTCGGTGTCGTAGCGCCGGGCGCGTTCGAGGGCCTGCGCGATGAGACCGGCGAGCGCGGTGAGCACCGTGCGTTCCTCGGGGGCGAAACCGCGGGGCTGGTCGAAGCCGAGGATGCAGGAGCCGACGGGGCGCCCGGAGGCGATCAGGGGGAGGAACGCGCGGGCGCCGACCGAGGCGTCCAGAGGGATGCCGGGATAGGCGGAGGCCAGCTGCTCCATGGATTCGAAGAAGATCGGACGCCCGGTCGTCAGGGTTTCCACGCCGGGCAGCCGGGCGTCGAGGCCGACCCCCTCGAAGGGTTCGAGGAAACCTGCCGGGAAGCCGGTCTCCCAGGCAAGGTAGAGATGCCGCTCGTGGAGGACGTAGAGGGCCAGCTGACGGCCACCGAACGCGGGCAGCAGTTCCTCGGTGACGACCGCGGAGACCTGTCTGGCCGTGACGGCTTCCGTCAGGGCGATGGCCAGGGCGACCGGGCGGTACAGGGCGGTGGCCCGGTCGGCGGGCGAGGTGAAGATACCGAGGCCGGCGCCGGGCCGGCTGACCGGCGCGGGAGTGCAGTCCGGGCGTTCGGTGACGGCGATCGTCCCGGTGACCCCGTGGTGACCGGGGAAGAGCGACACCGAGACCCAGTCCTGCCGGCCCCGGTTCACCTGGAATCGCACCGGGTCGTCGGAGAGCAGGGACGCCCGGTAGTAGTCCTCGTAGGCGGGCCGGTTCATCCAGGGCACCGCGTCCCACAGGACGCGACCGATCAGCTCGGCCCGGGCGCGCCCGAGCAGTTTCTCCCCGGTGCGGTTGACGTAGGTGATCCGCGCGGACCGGTCGAGTGAGAACAGGCCGTCGGGAAGCCGGTCGGCGACCGCCTCGCTGGCGATCGCTCCGGAGCCGAGGTCGATCAGGGAGCCGGTGAGGCGGCGCGCACCGACGCCTCCGCCCGGCGGATGGACGGGACGGCCCGCGAGCTCCAGCAGGGACGGTGGCCCGTCCTTGCGCTGCAACCGCAGTCTGCGGACCACGGGGCGGCCGTCCTGGGCGGCTTCCCGGGCGACCACCCACAACTGGTAGACGTCCTCGGGCACGACCCGTGCGGTGAGCGCCTCGATCCGGCCGGGGAACTCGTCGGGAAGCACGCCGAGTATCGCGCAGAACTCCTCGTCGGCGTCGAGGTTTCCGGTGCTCAGGTCCCAGTCGAAGGTGCCGATCCGCAGCGGCCGGGCAGCGGCTTCGGGGGTCTGGACGACGAGCGGCTCGGCGCGCCAGGTCACCGGTGTGCCGTCCCGTTCCAGCTGGGCGAGCGCGGCGCCGAGCCGCAGGCCCGCCTGCCTCATCCGGTCGCGGTCGGGCTGCTCGACGGGGTGGCCGGGGGTCGCGGGGCGCAGGGCCACCAGCACACCGAACTTCTCGGCCCCGGTCTCGGCGGGCACGTAGAGGGAGCCGAACGGGAACGGCAGGCCGGCCATGAGCTGGGGGAACCGGCGCATCGCCTCCTCGCCGTCGGCCAGGTGGATGGGCTCGGACGTGCGGTAGCACTCGGCCACGGGGAAGGGCCGGTTCACATGCATACGCCACCAGGGACGCATCAGTTCGCCCGGCAGTCCGACGAGGACCGCCAGGCGCAGCAGACCTTCGGTTTCCGAGCGCAGATATACCCCACCGGCGTATCCGCCCACCGCGCCGGTGGCCTTGACTGCGGCTTCGGCGAGCACAAGTCCGAGCTCGTCCGCGCTGGTCACTGCGCCGACGCTCGTTCCGTGTTGCTGTCCACGCCTGCTGCGCGGGCCATGCCTGGCCGCGCCGTACCAGGTCACACAGCAAGGATGCGTCAGGGCCGCATGGGAGCGCACCTCAGGCCGTACGGGTACGAGCTCCGCGGCCGCGGAGCACCTCCGGGACAAGCCGCGGAGCACCTCCGGGACAATGGGACCGCCGAGTCCACCGCACGCACAGAATCGGGACTGATCATCATGGGACGGGTCACCGAGCGCCGCCGCACGATCCGGGTCCGGGACGGTGCGGTGTCCGTCCGGCCGGACACCCTGGTCTCCGAGGAGCCCATGGAGATCCGGCTGAACGGCCGCCCGCTGGCCATCACGATGCGCACGCCGGGTGACGACTTCGCGCTCGCGGCGGGCTTCCTGGTCAGCGAGGGTGTGCTCGGTGCGGCGGAGGACATCAGGTCGATCGTCTACTGCGCGGGCGCGGAACCGGATCCGAAGCCGGGGGCGCCTGGCGGGGGCGCGAACACCTACAACGTCGTCGACGTCCAGCTCGCGCCCGGTGTCCCGGTGCCGGACATCACGCTGGAACGCAATGTCTACACCACGTCGTCCTGCGGTCTGTGCGGCAAGGCCAGCCTCGACGCCGTCCGCACCGCCACCCGCTTCCCGATCGGCGGCGCCTCCTCGCCCGCTCCCCCGCTCCGTGTCGAACCGGCCCTCCTGGCCCGGCTCCCCGGGCGGCTGCGGGAGGCCCAGCGGGTCTTCGACCGGACCGGGGGGCTCCACGCGGCCGCCCTGTTCTCGGAGGACGGCGACATGCTGGACATCCGTGAGGACGTCGGGCGGCACAACGCCGTGGACAAGCTGGTCGGCCGAGCGTTGCGCGAGGGCCTGCTGCCGCTGTCCCGGGCGATCCTGCTGGTCTCCGGGCGGGCGTCGTTCGAGCTGGCGCAGAAGGCGGTGATGGCCGGGATTCCGGTGCTGGCAGCCGTCTCCGCACCCTCATCGCTGGCCGTGGACCTGGCTATGGAGACCGGTCTCACCCTGGTCGGCTTCCTGCGCGGCCCCGACATGAACGTGTACGCGGGCGAGGAGCGCATCGCGCTGCCCTCGTGGGTGTGACGGTGGGGGTGTGCAGGGCCCTTTCGTCAGCGGGCGGCGCGGGGGCTGGGCGCAGGCGGTGCGATGAGCTGGAGCTCGAGGGTGGCGGAGGGCTCGGCAACACCCGGTCCGCCCGCCTCGGCCCAGGCGAGCACGTCGTCGGTCGCTTCGTCGTCGAGCACCCAGCCCACCCAGGCGGGGCGTGCGCCTTCGGACCTGGCGGCAGCCGAGGGCTGTACGACCACCACATTGGCCTGCCCGCACGGACCGAGACACTCGCTGGTGCGGACCGCGAAGCGGCCTTCCGACGCTGCTGCCGCCTCGCGCAGCCGGCGGACCTGTGCCTCGTGGTCGGTTCCCGGGTGCTTCCCGCCGTCACCGCAGCAGCATCCACGGCATACGACCAGGGTGCAGGGGCGTGCGGCCCTGGGGGCGGGAGCGCCGGCGGCGCTGGCTATCTGGGATCCGAGTGCGGGCATGACCGCACGCTATCGCCCCGGACCGGGAGTTGACGGCGCGGGCTACCCGGGCGTTCGCGCTGTTCGGAGGCCGGTTGGCCGGGCAGGGCCGCAGATGCCGGACAGGACCCGCGAGGGTGACCGGCCCTCCGTTTCGCGATCACCGCACAGACCATCAACTGCATCTGGTGGAACAGCATCAGCGGCAGCACGGCCAGCCCCGCGTGTGCGCCGAAGAGCACACTCGCCATCGGGAGCCCGGTGGCGAGGCTCTTCTTGGAGCCCGCGAACTGGATCGCGATGCGGTCCGCGCGGCCGAAACCGAGCCGCTTCGATATGTACCAGGTCAGCGTCAGCATCACGGCGAGCAGCGCCGCTTCGACGAGCAGCAGAGCACCCAGCCGCACCACGGTGACCTGGTGCCAGGCGCCCGCGACCATGCCCTCGCTGAAGGCCGCGTACACGACGAGCAGGATCGAACCCCGGTCCACCAGACCGGACTTCTTCCTGCGCCGTGCCACGAAGCCGGTTGTCCAGCGGCGCGAAAGCTGTCCGGCCAGGAACGGCAGCAGCAGTTGCACCACGATCCTGAGCAGCACGTCCGTGGAGAAGCCACCCGCCTGGTGCCCGAGGAGGAGCGCTGCCAGCAGGGGGGTGAGCAGGATTCCGGCGAGGCTGGAGAAGGAGCCGGCGCAGATCGCGGCGGGCACATTGCCGCGGGCGATCGAGGTGAACGCGATGGAGGACTGGACCGTCGACGGGACCAGGCAGAGGAACAGCACCCCCGCGTAGAGCTGCGGGGTCAGCAGCCACGGGACCAGTCCCCGCGCGGCGAGCCCGAGCAGCGGGAAGAGCAGGAACGTCGAGGCCAGTACGGTCACGTGCAGCCGCCAGTGCCGCAGCCCGTCCAGTGCCTCGCGGGTGGACAGCCGCGCCCCGTAGAGGAAGAACAGCAGTCCTACGGCGCCGGTGGCTGCCCCCTCGGCGACGGTGGCCGCCGTACCGGAGGCGGGCAGCAGCGCCGCCAGCAGCACCGTGGCCAGCAGCGCCGACAGAAACGGGTCGAGCGGCAGCCAGGCGGGCAGGCGCAGCGGCAGCGGAATACGGCGACTCATATGCTCCCTGCGCTCCCTGGGCTCTCGTGGTCGGCGCGGACTCGCATGCTCGGTGTGTCCTTTGTGGGTGCCTGGTGTGTCCGATGCCCTCCATCGTCACCGCCGGACGGGCGATCGGGAATCCCGCATTCCGGACTGACGGTCATCACGGTTCGCGATGAACCCGTAGCCTGAGGAGCGTGTACGACCCGGTCCATCTGCGTACTTTCCTCGCCGTGGCGCAGACGCTGAGCTTCACCCAGGCCGCCCGGCGGCTCGGTGTGCGGCAGTCGACGGTGAGCCAGCATGTGCGCAGGCTGGAGGATGCTGCGGGCCGCCGGCTCTTCACCCGGGACACCCACAGCGTGCGGCTTACCGAGGACGGCGAGGCGATGGTGGGCTTCGCCCGGTCGATCCTGGACGTACAGGAACGCGCCGCCGCCTACTTCACCGGAAACCGGCCGCGGGGACGGCTGCGCTTCGGGGCCTCCGAGGACTTCGTGCTCAGCCGGCTGCCCGAGATCCTCAGGACGTTCCGCCGCGAGCACCCGGAGGTCGATCTGGAGCTCACGGTCGCACTGTCCGGCACGCTCCACCGACAGCTCGACGCGGGGCGGCTCGATCTCGTGCTCGCCAAGCGGGCATCGGGCGGCGGACCCGGTGAGCTGGTGTGGCGGGACACGCTGAGCTGGATCGGTGCGCCCCGGCTCAGTCCCGACCCGGACCGCCCCGTACCCTTGATCGTCTTCCCTCCGCCGGGGATCACGCGTGCCCGGGCCCTGGAGGTCCTCCATGCGCACGGCCGGGCCTGGCGCGTCGTGTGCACGAGCACCAGTCTCAGCGCGCTGATCGCGGCGGCCCGGGCAGAGCTCGGTGTGATGGCCCATACCCGCGGACTGGTCCCGCCCGGGCTGGAACCGGTACCGGCCAGGGCGGGACTGCCCGAGCTTGGCGATGTGGACTTCGTGCTGCTCCACGGCCACCGGCCCGGCGCGTCCCCTGGCACCCGGGAGGCTGCCGACGCGCTCGCCGCCTCGATCCTCGCGGGCGGCGACCGGCTGCACCGTCCTGAGCCCCCGCTGTGAGGGGCGCTCGCCCGGGCTCGCTCGACCTCAGGCCCGCGTAGAGCGGGCGTGTTCCCTGCGTACAGATTCGGTGTAGATTACCGCCACCCATCTGTGCTCATTGGGCCCAGCCTTGCCCAACGCTCTCTCATATGGCCGGATATGAACGGCTGACCAGCAGCGATGCGAAATGTGCCGACTTGCTGAAGCCCCTCCCCAGCGACCTCGCGGTGGGGTACCGTCACCGGCGCTGTGCGGAGCGCCACAAGGAGCAGGTCATTGCGTGAGTTCACGGTTCCACCCTTGGCGATGGCACCACCTGTCGGCGGGCTGGCGGATGCCGTGTTCGATCACGCCCGAACGGAGCCCGACCGTGTGGCACTCAGCCGCAAGGACGACGAGGGCCAGTGGCGCGATGTGACGTCCGCCGAGTTCCGCGACGAGGTGCTGGCCATCGCGAAGGGGCTGCTCGCGGAAGGCGTACGGTTCGGGGACCGGGTCGCGATCATGTGCCGCACGCGCTACGAGTGGACGCTGTTCGACTTCGCGCTGTGGACGGTCGGCGTCCAGAGCGTGCCCATCTACCCCACCTCGTCCGCCGAGCAGGTCTTCTGGATGCTGCACGACGCCGAGGTGTCCGCCTGCGTGGTCGAGCACGAGGACCACGCCATGACCATCGGATCGGTCATCGACCGGCTCCCGCAGCTGAAGCGGCTGTGGCAGCTGGACCAGTCCGCCGTGGCCGAGCTGACGGCGGCGGGAGAGCACATCGACGAGGAGGTGGTGCAACGGCACCGCCGGGCGGTGACTCCCGAGTCGGTGGCGACCATCATCTACACCTCGGGGACGACGGGCCGCCCCAAGGGCTGTGTGATCACCCACGCGAACTTCATGTACGAGACCGACACCCTGATCGGGCGCTGGGAACCGGTCTTCCACTCCAAGCCCGGCGACGAGCCGGCCACCCTGCTCTTTCTGCCGCTCGCCCATGTCTTCGGCCGCATGGTGGAGGTCGCGGCGATCCGAGGGCGGGTCAGGATGGGCCATCAGCCGGTGCTCCAGGCCAGTGCGCTGCTGCCGGACCTGGCGTCGTTCCGGCCGACGTTCATCCTCGCCGTTCCGTATATCTTCGAGAAGGTCTACAGCGCCGCGCGGCGCAAGGCGGAGGCCGGCGGCAAGACCGGTCCGTTCGACAAGGCCGTCGATGTGGCGGTGCGCTACGCGGAGGCGCAGGAGCACCGGGCCTTCGGGCTCGGTCCCGGGCCGTCGGCGCCCCTCAGGATGCAGCATCAGTTCTTCGATAAGGTCGTCTACCAGAAGGTCCGTGACGCCATGGGCGGCCGGGTGCGGCACGCCATGTCCGGCGGCTCGGGCATGGACCGGCGGCTCGGCCTGTTCTTCGAAGGCGCCGGGGTGACCATCTTCGAGGGCTACGGACTCACCGAGTCGACCGCCGCCGCGACCGCGAATCCCCCCGAGCGCACCAAGTACGGCACGGTGGGGCTGCCCATCCCCGGTACGACGCTCCATATCGCCGATGACGGTGAGGTGTGGGTGCACGGCGGCCAGGTGTTCTCCGGCTACCTCAACGATCCGAAGTCGACCGACGCGGTGCTGAACGAGGGCTGGCTGGCCACCGGGGACCTCGGCTCCCTGGACGAGGACGGCTATCTGACGATCACCGGGCGGAAGAAGGAGATCCTGGTGACCTCCGGCGGCAAGAGCGTGTCGCCGGTGGGCCTCGAGGAGCGGGTCAGAGCGCATCCGCTGGTGGCCCAGTGCATCGTGGTCGGCAATGACCGACCGTTCATCGCGGCACTGGTCACCGTGGACCAGGAGGCCGTCGAGCACTGGCTGGCCATGCACAACAGGGCCCCGCTGCCGGCAGCCGATCTGGTGCGCGACCCCGATCTGGAGATGGAGATCCGGCGTGCGGTGGTGGCCGCCAACACCATGGTGTCGCAGGCGGAGTCCATTCGGACGTTCCGGATTCTGGCGCATCCGTTCAGTGAGGAGCACGGGCTGCTGACCCCGTCGCTGAAGCTGAAGCGCAAGGCGATCGAGACGGCCTACGCGGCCGAGGTGGACGCACTCTACGGCTGAGGCCACTGTGAACCGATACGGACCGCTGAGGACCGAGGGTGCCGACCCGGAATCTCATCGTCCGTCTGTTCGTTGTCCCCAGAGCGGCTCTGAGCAACCGAGCCGCGTGAAAGCGTCGGAACACAACGTAAGGATCGACTGGTCGTGAGCATGGTCCCCACCATCACTCTGAACAACGGCGTGCCGATGCCGCAGCTCGGTTTCGGCGTCTGGCAGGTACCGGACGACGAGGCGACGAAGGCCGTCGCCACGGCCCTGGAAGCCGGGTACCGCAGCATCGACACGGCGGCCATCTACGAGAACGAGAAAGGCACCGGCCGGGCGCTGACCGCCTCCGGGATCGCCCGCGACGAGCTCTTCGTCACCACCAAGCTCTGGAACAGCGAGCAGGGCTACGACTCGACCCTCCGCGCCTTCGACGCCTCGCTGGAACGACTGGGTCTCGAGTACGTCGATCTGTATCTGATCCACTGGCCGGTACCGGCCAAGAACGCGTATGTGGACACCTACAAGGCCTTCGAGAAGCTGCTCGCGGATGGGCGCGCCAAGGCGATCGGCGTATCCAACTTCCTCCCCGAACACCTGGAGCGGCTGCTGGGCGAAACCTCGGTCGTGCCTGCCGTCAACCAGATCGAGCTGCACCCCCAGCTCCAGCAGACGGAGTCCCGCACCCTGCATGCCAAGCACGGCATCGCCACCGAGGCCTGGTCACCGCTGGGCTCCGGACGCGGCCTTCTCGATGTGCCCACCATCGTCGCCATCGCCCGCAAACACGGGCGCACTCCCGCCCAGGCGGTCCTGCGCTGGCACCTTCAGATGGGCAATGTCGTGATCCCCAAGTCCGTGACCCCCACGCGGATTGAGGAGAACATCGACATCCTGGACTTCGAGCTGGACGCGGACGACCTGGCCGCCTTCGCCGCGCTGGACGAGAACCGGCGCCTGGGCCCGGACCCGGCCTCGTTCAACATGGGAGCGTAGGCCTCGCCGGGCAGCACCAGCCGATTTCGAGACATGGCTGGGTCAAATGGTATGCACTGCACCCTTCTTTCACGTCTCCAATTTCCGCTTATGCTTTCACCGTGTTCGACTCCCGGTACATCAAGACCTTCCATGAGGTGGTGAGCACCGGCTCCTATTCGGCGGCCGCGCGTGCGCTCGGCTTCACCCAGCCGGCGGTCAGCCAGCAGATGAAGGCACTCGAACGGGACGTCGGCACCCCGCTGTTCACCCGGGTCGGCCGGGGCATCAGGCTCACCGAGGCCGGGGAGGCGCTCAGGCGTCACGCAGGAACGATTCTGGGCAGTCTCTCGGTGGCCCAGCAGCAGATAGACGCCATCGCGAGGCTCAGGTCCGGGCGTGTGACGGTATGCGCCTTCCCCAGCGCGGGAGCCACCGTCCTCCCGGAGGTCATGGCCCGGCTGGCCGCCGAGCACCCCGGGATACGGGTGGAGCTGGTGGAGAGTGAGCCACCCGAGTCCCTCCGGATGGTGGCCCAGGGCGAGTGCGACATCAGCCTGGCCTTCAGCTATCCGGGCCAGCCCGCCGAGGTCCCTGAGGAACTCGCCGAGATCCGGCTTCTCGAGGATCCCCTCACGGTGTTGCTGCCCACGGGGCATCCGCTCGCTCGGCGCCGCACCGTGCGGCTGGCCGACCTGGCGCACGAGCGCTGGATCGCGGGGTGTCTGCGCTGCCGCGCCCACTTCCTGCAAGCCTGCGCCGAGGAAGGCTTCACCCCCGATATCGCCTGCACCACGGACGACAACCTCGTGTTGCAGAGCCTGGTGGCGGCCGGAGTCGGCATCGCCGTCGTTCCGGCGCTGGTGCTGTCGTTCCTCTGCCATGAGAAGGTCACCGGGCGTCTCGTGGAGCCTCACGCCCGTCGTCAGATCTCCGCGTACGCGCTGCGCGATCATATGCGGATACCGGCGACGGCTCTGGTGCTCGACCGGCTCAAGGCCGTGGCGGAGGGAAGGACCGGTTGCTGAGCGGGCGGGGCATCCATAAGCATTTTCTTGAGGCATAGCAACCAACCCTCCTTGGACGTGCGGGGCTCATCAGGCCGACGCTGCGTCCATGACCCCTGCGAACACGGCCACCGCGACCGCTCCACCATCCCGGATCACCGCGCCCCTGCGCGAGCTCGTGGCAGGAATACGCCAAACCGTCCAGCGGGGGCTGGCGCCGGAGCCCACGGCGCAGTTGGTGGCGGAGCGGCTCGCGCCCTACCTGGGCCTGCCCGATCTGCTCCTCTCCGAGCAGTGCGAGGGCGACACCGAGTGCTACCGGCAGCATGTGCTGCACGCCGAGAGCGACGGGAGCTTCTCCCTGGTGGCCCTGGTCTGGCTGCCCGGCCAGGTCACGCCGATCCATGACCATGTCTCCTGGTGTGTGACCGGGGTCCACGAGGGCGAGGAGTACGAGCGCCGCTACCGCCTGGTCCCGCACGACACCACGGCCCGGCTGATCGCCACGGAGGACGTGGTGAACCCGCGCGGCGCGGTTGCCGCCTTCGCCCCGCCCGGGGACATCCATCTCGTGCGCAACTCCGGCGCGGGCAAGGCGATTTCCCTGCACGTCTACGGAGCCGACGTCTCCCGCCTGGGCAGCAGCATCCGGCGCGTCTACGACCTGCCGGCCGACCGGTGAAGGCCGTCGCCGGCTCAGGTACGCGCGACGGAGCCCCCGCGGCCCGCGTGGCTCCCGAAGCCCCCGCGGGCCGCCTGGCCCCCGAAACCCGCATCTCCCCCCGGCACCTCAGGGCCGCCGGGGGCGGGGCGGACCCGACGGCGCCGGCAGCGCCGACCCAGGGGCACGCCGCAGGGGCCGACCCGGCGCCTGCCCCGCAGCCTGGCCCGGCGCCCACATCGGCACCTGAAACCGCACCCGCCCCGGCCGCGCCCACCCCGGGCCCCGTCCGCGGGCTCGCCCCGGGCCTCGGGCTCGCAGCAGCCGGTGTGGGCACGGCCTGGCTGGTACACCTCGCGCTGCCCGCCGTGCCGATGCTCACCGCCGCGGTCGTCCTGGGCATCGCCGCCGCGCACACCCCCTGGCTGCGCACCCGCATCAGGGGCCGGTGCCGTCCTGGGCTCACCGTGGCGGCGAAGAGGCTGATGCGCACCGGCATCGTCCTGCTCGGTCTGAAGCTGGCCCTGGGCGATGTGCTGGCGCTGGGCTGGACGACCGTCGTCATGGTGCTCGGCGTGGTGGCCGCCACCTTCTGGGGCACCTGGTGGCTGGGCCGTCGGCTCGGCCTGCCAGGGGATCAGCCCTTGCTGATCGCCACCGGGTACTCCATCTGCGGCGCGTCCGCGATCGGCGCGGTGAGCGCGGTGAACGACAGCGACGAGGACGACGTGGTCACCTCGGTGGCCCTGGTGACCTTGTGCGGCACCCTCGCCATCGCCGTACTGCCTCTGCTGCACGGCCCATTGGGCCTGACCGACGCCGAGTTCGGACGCTGGGTGGGCGCGGGCGTACACGATGTGGGCCAGGTGGTCGCCACCGCCCAGACAGCGGGTACGGACGCGCTGGGCGAGGCCGTACTGGTCAAACTGATGCGTGTGGCCATGCTGGCCCCCCTGGTCGCGGCGATCGCGGTCGCCGCGCGCCGGCGCGGCCGGACCACCGCCGCCGCGGGGCGCCCCCCGCTGGTGCCGCTTTTCGTCCTCGGCTTCCTCGCCATGGTGGTGCTGCGCACCACCGGGCTGCTGCCCGCGGACGCCCTGACGGCCGCGGGCAGAGCCCAGGAACTGCTGCTGGCCGCCGCGCTGTTCGGGCTGGGCAGCGCCGTTCACCTACCGTCGCTGACCCGGACCGGACTGCGGATCGCCGGGGTGGGGCTGACCGCCTGGGTGCTCATCGCGGCGGCTTCCTACGCGGGGGTGCTGCTGACGGCCTAGCGCCCGCCGCTCGACCTGGCCGTGTGCACCGTACGGGCCGCGAGCAGGAACGGGTCGGGGCGGTGCATGAACCCCTGCTCGTCGGCCGGATCCAGCAAACGGTCAAGGACCGCCAGGTCGTCCCCGTCCAGCCGCCCCTCCACGACGGAGCGCAGCCAGGAGAACGCGGAGGCCAGCTGCTCACGCTGGGCCGCGGTGAGCGGCGCGGGGATGTCGAGAAGGAACGAGCGGCTGCGCGCGTCCGTCAGGCCCGAGGCGGCGAGCAGCGCGGGCCAGTGCTCCACCTCGGCCTTGTAGCCGGGCAGCGCCGCCCGCATCTCCTCGAACCAGCTGCTGCTTGCCGCGTCGATGCGGGCTTCCAGCCCGGGGCGCCCGATGCCGATGTCACGAGGCAGATGCCGGGCCGGAAGCCCGCCCTCGAGGACGGCGAGCAGCCCTCCGGGGCGCAGCCGCCCCGCGAAGACCCCGATGGCTGCGCGCTGGTCTCCCATGTGGTGGACCGAGTTCCCGGCCCAGATGAGATCGGCCGCGCCCAGTTCGTCGAGCCCGCCGGGCGCTTCGGCGACGTGCACGCGTACGCGCTCGCCGAGACCGTGGCGGGCCGCCCGGGCGAGGGCGCGGTCCAGGAGTTGCGGCGTGGCGTCCACCGCCACGACCTCGGCTTCCGGGAACGCCTCGGCGAGCAGGCAGGTCAGCACCCCGGGCCCGCTGCCGATGTCGAAGACACGGCGCACGTCCCGCGCCGGTAGTTGTTCGCTGACCCAGGCCGCGGCCCGTGCGGAGAGCGGCCGGTGCATTTCGGCGCCGCTTTCCAGGACGGGAGCGAGCGCGTCCCAGTCGATGTCGGCGGTGTGGCCACCGCGGCCGGAGGAGCCGTGGTGGTCGCGGTGGTCCTGGTGGTGATGCCGGTGAGAGCTCATGGGGTCAGGGTGCGTCGGGTACCGGGCTCACGGCGAGCTTCTTTGCGGTTGTGGCAAAAGGTCGTCGCGGTGGGGACGACACACCCCGCCGGGCCGCAGGACCCGCGCCGCCTCGGCGACGACCGCCCGCGCGGCACGGGGCTCTTCGCACCGCGTGACGTCGTCGGCGGCCGGCCTCCCGGTCGTGGTCGAGCAGCGTGTCCAGGCAGGGACCGGAGCCGCCTCCGGAGCTTGCTCCTGAAGCGGCTCCGGAGACTTCCGCGGTCGCGCATGCGGTCGCGGGCCCGTGGTCCCGCGGCACCGGTCAGCTCGCTCCGTGGCTCCGGGCGACGGCCTCGACGCGCTGGGCGAGGGCGAAGTCGCTCGCGGTGACGGCGCCGCCCGCGTCATGCGTGTTCACGGTGAGGTTGACGGTGTTGTAGCCGAGGGTGAGATCCGAATGGTGGTTGAGCTCCTCCTGGATCTGCGCCACATGTACGACGAGCGCAGTCGCCGCGAAGTGGTTGCCGAGCCGGTACGTACGGGCGATCCGGTCGCCTTCCTGGGACCAGCCGGGCAGTTCGCGCAGCCTGTCCTCGATCTCCTTCTGTGACAACGGCTCTGCGGGCATGAGACCGACTCCCTCCAGGTGCTGTCTGAGAGCGACGATAACGTTGACATATGACAACTGTCGCGCCTGACACGGACGTGGGACCGCTGCTGCGTGGTTGGCGCGAGCGACGCAAGGTGAGTCAGCTGGAGCTCGCCCTGCGGGCCGGTTCCTCCGCACGCCACATCAGTTTCATCGAGACCGGGCGGTCCCGGCCCAGCGAGGACATGGTCCTGAAGCTCGCCGAGCACCTGGACGTACCCGTCCGCGACCGGAATGCACTGCTGCTCGCGGCTGGTTACGCGCCGAGGTACGCGCGGACGCCGCTGGACGACCCGGCGCTTGACCCCCTTCGCGGGGGCCTGGAGAGACTGCTCACGGGCTACGAACCGTATCCGGCGCTCGTCGTCGACGGGACGTATGCCGTGGTGGCGGCCAACCGGGGGATCACCATGCTGCTCGACGGCCTCCCCGCGCATGTCCTCACCGCCCCGCTGAACGCCATGCGCGTCACCCTCCACCCGGATGGCCTCGCTCCGCGGATCCGCAATCTCCGCGCCTGGCGCGGGCATCTGCTGGACCAGATGGAACGCCAACTGGCCCTGGCGCGCTCCGGGGCGCTGCGCGAGGTGTACGAGGAGGTCGCCGCGTATCCGCTGCCGGAGTCGTACCCGGACGACTCCGGCGAGCCCGAGCTCGACCGGGGCCACGACGAGAGCGAGGCCCGGTACGCACCCTTCGCGCTGCCGCTGCGCATCGAGCACGGCGGCACTGTGCTGTCCTTCGTCTCCTCGATCGCCACGTTCAACACCCCCATGGATCTGACCGTCGCCGAACTGGCCATCGAGACCCTGCTCCCCGCCGATCCGGCGACGGTGAAGTACATGCGGTCCCTGATGCCCTACTGAACTTACGAAAAGACCAGTAGCACCCGCCCGGGGCGAGCCGGGCGGGTGCGGTCTCCGAGAACGGGAACGGTGGCGGGGACGGGCCGGTCAGCTGGGCGAGGCGCCCGCCGGGGGCCGGCCGTCCCTGGTGCTGGCCCGGGCCTGAGACGGCTCGGTGGCGGTGCCCCTGGCCGAAGGCTTCCGCTCGGCCACCGCGGTTTCCTCGCGAGGGCTCTCCGGCGGATCCGTGCGGGCGACCTCGGCGCGGACCATGGCGTTCAGGGCTGCGAAGGCGTCGATGGGCATGGCTGTGCTCCCTGCGGGTGATGGCGAGTGCTTGATGGGTGGTCAGCCGGGAGCGATGCGGCGGCACAGGGGTGCCGTCGGGCCGCTCGGGCCCCCTCAGCAGCGCAGGACCGGGGATCTCGACGCGTCGGGCGTGAGTGGCGCGGCCACGGGAAGCGCCGCGCCCGGTGGAGCGGAGTGCGGCGGCACCGCGCTCACCGGTACGACTCGGGGCCCGGCGACGCCGCGCCGTTCGGTCCGTCGCACAGGCAGCGGCAGGTCCGGCTCGGCGATGTCCTGTGCCGCCTCGCCCGGGGCCCCCGCGGGGATGGACGAGGCCGGTGCGGGGCCGTCCGGGCCCGGTGCCGCCGCTGCCCCGGTCGCCGGTGCACCGAGCAGCGCGACGATCGCCGTCAGGACGACGATCGCGGCACGAACGGCGGCACAGCGCGCGGCACGGTTCACGGGCACAACCTCCTGCACCTGCCACATGTGCCCGTCGGCCGGCCCCGGTGCGGCGCCCCTGCGCCCCATACACCCCCATGAGCTACCGCATTAGGCCGGCTGCCCCTCGTCCGTCTCTCCCGTCTCTCCCGCCTCTCCCGCCGCGCCCAGCGCTTCGGTGAGCGGCACCTGGGGGCCGTGTGCCTCGCCGAGGGCCTCGCCGAGCCAGCGTCGCAGCACCAGGTGCACCTGCTCGGCGCCCACCGGCTCCCCGCCGCCGGCGACCGGCTCGGACAGCTCGTGCGGTGACAGCAGGAAGGGGTACGACTGCTCGCCGCCGAGCCCGCCGTGTGAGCCGATCTGCTCCTCGAAGGCGTGCACCCGGCCGCTTCCAGGGTCGTGGCTGGAGTTCACCATGATGTCGGCGACATGGGGGAAGGTGTCCGTGCGCCGGATCGCGTCGGCCGCACCCGGGCCGAAGGCGGCCAGCGGCCCGGTGCCGTCGAGCCTGCTCAGCGGCAGTTCCGCCCCACCCGGCCCCAGCACCACGGAGCCGTTCCGTTCGCCGTGCACCAGCAGGAATCCGATGCCGGGGTGGTTGGCGAGGGTCCGCAGCAGGGCCGGGTGGCGGCGGTCGATCTGCTCCCGGCTGAGACGTCCCGGGGCGTCGGGGAAGGAGATCAGCCCGAGGTTGCCCGAGGCGAGGACCACGGGTCCGGACCGTGTGCCTCCCGGCTGCCCCTCCCCCGCCTCCAGGCAACCGGCGTCACCGATGTCTGCGCCGGCCACGCTGTCTGCGCTGTTCCCGAGCCGTCGGTGCAGCGCACCGCGCAGTGCGTCGCGGGCGGCGTCTCGGGCCTCCGCGCCGCTCGGGGTGCGTCCGGCGCGACGCGAGACGGGCAGCCCGCAGCCGGCTCTGACGAGGTCCTTGAGCGTGAGTCCGTAGGCCCCGGCGAACGTCTCACCAGGGCTCTGACCGTGATCGGAGAGCAGCACGATCCGATAGGCGCGGGGGGCGTGCGCCGCGACCTTGGCGATCAGTGCGACGGACCGGTCGATCCGCTCCAGCACCTTCGCGGCGTCCCGGCTGTGAGGTCCCGAGTGGTGGGCGACCTCGTCGTAGGCGACGAGGTCGGCGTAGACGGCGGTACGGCCGGCCAGCATGTCCCCGATCACCGCGGCGACCACGACATCCCGTTCGACCACGGTCGCGAAGGCCCTGATGAAGGGGTAGAGCCCGCCGCGCCCGACCCTCGGCCGGTCGCCGCGCAGCCGGGAGCGGACCGACTGGCCGATTTCGCGGATGACTTCGGCGACGAAGGAGACCGCGGTGCGGACGGCGTTGGCGGGGTCCGAGAAATAGGCGAAGTAGCCGGCCCGGGACCGGTTGGCGCGGCCGCGACGGGCGGCGACGGACAGCACCAGTGCCAGCTGGTCGGCGCCGCCGCTGAACAGATTGCCGCGGCTCGCGCCGTCCACGCTGAGCAGGCCCGCGTCCCGGGTGCGGTCGACGGCTCTGCGCTGGAGCTCGGCGGCGCTGGCGGGGCGGTTGCTCACCATGACCCGGCCGGTGTCCTTCTCGTACCAGCGGAACCCGGGGACGTCATGGTTCGAGCCGTGCAGGATGCCGAGCTGGCTGGCACCGGTCTGGCTGGACCAGTCGGTGCGCCAGCGCGTGAGGCGGTGCGTGGTGTCGAGCCAGCGGGCCACGGTGGGCATCTGCCCGTCGCCGACAGCAGCCCGCAGGACGGTGTGCCCGACCCCGTCGAGTTGCAGGAACACCGTGCCGGGCGTGGCGTCGCCCGCGATCCGGTGCCCGTGGCGCCGCCGTCTGCGGTGGGCGAGGCGCGAGAGACGGCGGCGGTACGCGTTGTCGTCCCGGACGGCGAGTGCGGTGGAGGTGGCGGAGGCGACGGCGGACATGACGGCGGCGACCACCACCGCGGTCCGGGGGTCGGCAGCACCGCGGCCGTCGGGGATCAGCCAGAGGGCGAACAGCAGCAGGGAGCCGTTGAGGAAGAACACCAGCAGCCCGAGTACGAGCGCGGGCACGAGCAGCAGAGCCCGTACGGCCAGCGGCCATACGAGGGCGCCGAGCAGGCCGAACGCACCCGCCCCCAGGGCGGCGGTGATCGCCGTCCGGGTGACGCTGTCGCCGCCGGGGGACTGCAGCTGGAAGTCCGGGAGGATTCCGGCGAGGGCGAGCAGCGTGAGCGTGGACACCGCCCACACCACGACCACCCGCAGCAGGGCGCTGCCCGCGGCCCGCCAGGACCGCTCGCCGGTACGCCGCTCGCTGGTGTGTCCCTCGCCCACGCGTTGTTCGCCCACGCGCCGTCACTGCCTCTCGCGTTCTCCTGCCTTCCAGCGTCGCAAAAGTCAGCAGCCGTCGTAACCGGCGGTGGGCATGGACATCCTGCGGTGCACACTCGCCTTCACCGCCGCGTCGTAGACCGGTTCGTCCAGCCCCGTGGTCTCCAGACGCACCCCGCGCCGCTCGCACTCGGCCGAGAACTCCCGCACCGAGGTCACCGCCCGGGCCAGCACCCGGTCATTGGGGGCGACGAATAGGTCCACCAGCCCGGCGTCGACGTCGGCCCACAGCACCCCGTGGTCGGGGCGCAGCCCGTAGAACAGCAGCTCCCGGGTGACGACATGGCCCTTGTCCGCGGCCCAGTGGGCGCACATGGCGTGCTGGCTGCGGGTGTCCACGAGGAAGGGGTCGCCGTCCAGCTCTTCGAGCGGGGTCAGGCTGGCGATCGATGCCGCACGCAGCAGACGGTGCCGTCCGGAGTCCGGTGAGCCGTCCGGTGCCTGCCCCATGAACCGATCCCACCCGTCCCCATGCCCTGTGCGGCGTGCTCTCCGTGCAGCATGCCAATTGTTGAAGCCGACCCTACTGCCGAGTCCACGGCGCAGGGGAGGCGCACACCGGCGCTCGCCACGGCGGTCCGCACCCCCCGCGTGCATCCGAACCCCACCGGATGCCCCTGAGCGCCTACGCTCGTAGCGGAGTTACGGAGGGGCGCGGAGGCAAGGACCGAAAAGGGAGCCGAGGAGGCGGTACGTGCCGATGGAGGTCACCTGGTGGGGTCACGCCACCTGTACCGTCGAGGACTCCGGAGTCCGGGTGCTCACGGACCCGCTGTTCGTGAGCAGGCTGGCACATCTGCGACGCCGGCGCGGGGCCGTACCTCCGCCCGAGGCCGCGGTCGCCGAGGCGGTACTGGTCTCACATCTGCACTCGGACCACCTGCATCTGCCGTCGCTGGCCAGGCTCGCGCCCGGGACCCGGCTGATCGTGCCGCGCGGTGCGCTCCGCTCGGTGCCCGGTCTGCGCCGGCTGGCCGGACTGCTCATCACGGAGGTGGGGCCGGATGACGAGGTGGTCGTGGACGCGTTGCGCGTACGGGCCGTCCCGGCGCTGCACGACGGCCGGCGGTTGCCGTTCGGCCCGCATCACTCGCCCGCTCTCGGCTATGTGATCCGGGGCGAGGCCCGGACGTACTTCGCGGGTGACACCGGGCTGTTCGACGGGATGGCGGACGCGGTGGGGCCGATCGATGTGGCGCTGCTGCCGGTGGGCGGTTGGGGACCGTTCCTGGGCCATGGCCACCTGAACCCGGACCGGGCGGCGCGGGCGCTCGCCGCCCTCGTACCGCGAGCGGCGGTACCGGTGCACTACGGCACGTACTGGCCGATCGGACTGGACGCGGTCCGGCCGCACGAGTTCCACTCCCCGGGCGACGAGTTCGCCCGTAAGGCGGCGCGGCTGGCGCCTCAGGTGGCGGTGCACCGGCTGGGGCACGGCGAGAGCGTCAGGCCGGTGACCGGCCGATGACGACGGTGGGGCGAGGACCCGGATGCGGCGATGACCGAGGTGGGCCGGTGACGGAGGTGGGGCGATGACGTTCCAGGAGGCGATCAGGGCGCTGCCTCCCGATTCGACGCAGCAGGCCGTGGGCTATCCGTCGCTGTACCTGCTGGTGGCACTGGGTGCGCTGGTACCGGTGATTCCGACGGGGGCGATCGTGAGTTCGGCGGCGGTGGTGGCGTTCCACCAGTCGCTGCCGTTCGCACTGCTGGCGGTGTTCCTGGTGTCGGCGATCGCGGCGTTCACCGGGGACATCGCCCTCTACTGGCTGGGAAGGCGCGGCCTCGGCTCCCGTAACGGTTCCCGCTGGCTGGGGGTGCTGCGGGAGCGTGCGGCGCCTGAGCGGCTCGCACAGGCGCAACGGGGGCTCGAAGAGCGCCGTGTGACGGTGCTGGTGCTGTCGCGGCTGGTGCCGGCCGGTCGTATCCCGGTGATGCTGGCATGTCTGCTGGCGAGGATGCCGCTGCGGGGCTTCGCGCGGGGCGATGCGCCGGCGTGCCTGGCGTGGGCGGCGACGTACGGGCTCATCGGGATCCTCGGGGGCTCCCTGTTCCCCGAGCCGTGGCAGGGGGTGGTGGCGGCGGTGGCGCTGACCGTGCTGGTCAGCGGGGCGCCCGCCGTGTGGCACAGGCTGCGGCGCGGGCGGGGGCACGGTCCTTCGGGCGGTCAGGAGGCGGGACCGTGATCAGGCCGTGGCCAGCAGCCGCGAGCCGCCGACCGGCAGGTTCCAGAGCCGTTCGCGCGGCAGACCGGTGTGCTCCCAAGCGGCCAGCAGCCGTCTGAGCGGCTCCAGCACGGGCTCGGCCGACAGCACGAAGGTCGCCCAGTGCATCGGCGCCATGTTCCGGGCGCCCAGATCGGTGAAGGCCTGCACGGCCTCCTCGGGGTCGGTGTGCACGGTGCTGAGCCACCAGCGCGGCGCATAGGCTCCGATCGGCAGCAGGGCCAGGTCGATGTCCGGGTGGCGGCTGCCGATCTCCTTGAACCAGTGGCCGTATCCGGTGTCCCCCGCGAAATACACCCGCCGGCCCCGCTGATCGGTGAGGACCCAGCCGCCCCACAGCGAGCGGCAGGTGTCCGTGAGCGTGCGCTTGGACCAGTGGTGCGCGGGTACGAAGTCGAAGCGGACCGCTCCCCCGTCCGGGGACGGCACCTCGGCCGCCTCCCACCAGTCGAGCTCCGTCACCCGGCTGAACCTGCGCCGCCGGAACCAGCGGCCGAGTCCGGCCGGGACGAACACGGGGGTGCGTTTGGGGAGGCGGGCGATGGTAGGGGCGTCCAGATGGTCGTAGTGGTTGTGGCTGATGACCACGGCGTCGACGGGCGGCAGGTCCTCCCAGCGGACTCCCACCGGGGTGAGCCTGGCCGGGGTGCCGAGAATTCTGCGGGACCACACGGGGTCGGTGAGCACGGTCAGGCCACCGATCGCGATCACCCAACTGGCGTGGCCCGCCCAGGTGACGGCCACGGTCCCGCGATCGGCCGTGGGCAGCGGAGCCGGGGCGAACGGCAGCTGCGGGATGTCGGCGAGCCCCGCCGCGGCCGGACGCAGTGCGCCTTCCCTGGCGAGCTTGGCCAGGGCCCGCACGCCGGGGAGCGGGGCGGTCAGCCGGCCCGCGAAGGAGCGGGGCCACCGGCGCGTGAACCCGAGTGGCCGAAGTCGGCCGGCGGATCCCGAGGCAGGCGCGGTTGTGTTCGTGGTTGCGCTCAGAGGTGTCCCGGAGCCGGGGCCGGACTCGGTGCGCGAAGGCGCGGGCGGCGATACGGCCGTGGCCGGCGCACCCCGGTGCCCCGCCGGGCGGTCGGGGTCGTTCGCGAGGTCGGTCGGGGGCTCCGGGTGGTCGCTCATCTGAGGGCTCCCTTCGGCGCGGGTGGTGCTCTTGGTTCGCGGCGGTGTCAAGCGGAGTTGGTTCGGCGGGCTGGTTCGGCGGCCGGTACGGCGGGATCGGTTCAGCGGAGTTCGTCGAAGGCCGCTCCGAATCGGGACAACGCATGGGCCACATGGGGCAGTTCCAGTGGACGTTCCGCGGCGAGTGCGCTCAGGCGTTCCTCGGGGGTCTCACCGAGCAGCGGCCCGGTGCCCAGTCGTACGCGGAGGGCGCCGAGTTCGTCGCCGAAGCGGTGGCCTCCCGGCGACAGGGCGCCGAGGTGGGCGCTCAGGTAGTCCTCGAGTTCCATGGAGTCGGTGACCCCGCGCGCCGCCAGGCGAGCACGCAGCGGGCCGAGGTCGGCGTACAGGTGCCGGCCCGCCTGCGGGGGCCGTGCGAGTGCACCGGAGACGAGGACCGCGTGGTGGGCCGCCGCCGCGACCTGGGCGTGGAGGGCGGCTGTGCGGACGGCCCGGGTGGTGACGGGCTCGGGCTCGCCGAGGGCGTGCGCGGCGGCCTCGGCCACCGGGCCCGGGACGAACGCCCCCAGCGCGGTGAGGATGTCGAGCACCCTGGCCCGGTGCGCCGTCGCGGACCCGGTGGACGGAAAGCGGGCCACCGCTACCGGCCATGCCGCGGGGGTGAGGGCGCCCGCCAGGTCGCTGATGATGGTCACGTCGTCGGGGCACATCTCGGCCGGGCTCAGAAGTACCCGCTCGTGGGGACGGTGCAGCGTGTCCCGCCAGGTCTCGTCGCTGATGATGTGCATGCCCTCGTCGACCGCGGCCTCGCACGCCTCGCGGACCAGCTCCGGCGGGGCGACCGTGGCCGTCGGGTCGTCGGCGACGGACAGCAGCAGGAGGTTCGGTGCGCCGCCCTCGGCGCGCACCCTGCGCACCGTCTCCAGCAGGGCGTACGGGTCCGGTACTCCCCCGCACTCCGCGGGCGTGGGCACATGGAAGGCGGGCCGCCCGAGCAGCCGTACCTGCGGTGTCCACCAGGCGGGGCACGGCCGGGGCATCAGCACATCGCCGCCGTGCGCGGCCAGCAGGGCGAGGAGCAGGGGCTGCGCGCCGGGTGCGGCCGCGACATCCTCCGGATGGCTGCGCAGTCCGCGCCGCCACCAGTAGCCGACGGCCGCCTCCCGCAGCACCGGTCCCCCGCCCGGTGGCTCGGGAGTCGACGTCCGCCCGGCCGCTGCCGCGAGCACCTCGGCGAGCTCTGGCAGCACGGGTAGACCCGGTTCCGGCGCATGCGGGCCGTATCGGACCGGTCCGTGGTCTTCCGGAGCCGTCCGCCGCATGGGCCCACCTCCCGTGCTCGCGCCCGGGACCACCGCCCGGCTCACGTGTCGACAAAGGCCATGTGCCCTTTATACGGAGGTTCCGCCCGCGCCGCCGCTCCGGTCGGCCCATTCACGTGACCAGGGCTCGCGTCCGAGCAGGCAGAGGAGTTTCGTCTGGGCGTCCGCATCCGGCGGGGGCTTGACGGCTGGCGAGAACATGCCGCTCCTGGCCAGCCCCGTGGCGTAGGGGGCGACCTCGCGGGCGGTGAAGGCGACGAGGTCGTCCGGGAGGGTCTCGTCCGCGCCGATGGCCCGTGACAGGTCCCAGGCATGCACGGTGGCGTCGGCCACCATCTGCGCGCAGTACGCGGTGGCGGGGCGCTCGCCGTACGACAGCACCACCGTCCGCTCCAGTGCGCCCGGCCCGTTGAAGGCGGCTTTCGCCGCCGAGGCCGCCCGGTCCCAGGTGACGGCCGGATGTGCGCCGAGCACGTCGCCGTCGAACGTGCCACCGGCCTCCGCGGTGCCCCGGCCTTCGACGACCAGAGGCGGCACCCACAGCTGTTCGGCGGTCAGGTGGTTCACCAGGTCCCGGACGGTCCACTCGGCGCACGGAGTCGCGTCGTCCCACTGGTCGGGCCGTACGGCGTGCACCCGGTCCGTGAAGAGCGCGAGAGCATCGGAGTGCCGGTCCAGAAGAGCGTGGGTGTCCATGGCGTCCACTGTGCGCCCGCACGGGAGCGGGCGCGAACGGTCGGCGGGCATCCCAGCAGACGTCCACATGGCAAGACGGCTATCTCATGATTCGGCTCCGGAGGCGTACCGTGGTGATGCGGCCGGCATGGCGCTGCACAGCGCGAAGACGGTCCGGACACAACCGACTTGAGGGAATGGGAGCGCGACCATGGCCAAGAGCACCGCTGCCACCGCCGTCTACACCCACGGGCATCACGAATCAGTGCTCCGCTCGCACCGCAGCCGCACGGCCGCGAACTCGGCCGCGTATCTGGTGCCCGAGCTCAGGCCCGGCCTCGACGTCCTGGACGTGGGCTGCGGGCCGGGCACGATCACGGCGGATCTGGCCGCGCTGGTCGCGCCCGGAGTGGTCACGGCCGTGGACAGCGAGCCGGGGATACTCGGCGCGGCCCGTGCGGTGGCCGCTGAGCGCGGCCAGGACAACGTCGGCTTCGCGGTCGCCGACGTCCACGTACTGGACTTCCCTGACGACTCCTTCGACGTCGTGCACGCCCATCAGGTGCTCCAGCATGTCGCCGACCCGGTGCGCGCTCTGACCGAGATGCGGCGGGTGTGCCGGCCCGGCGGGCTCGTCGCCGTCCGGGACAGCGACTACGGCGCGTTCAGCTGGTATCCGGAGGTGCCGGGTCTCGACCGCTGGCTGGAGCTGTACCAGCAGGTGGCGCGGGCGAACGGCGGGGAACCCGACGCGGGCCGCAGGCTGTACTCCTGGGCCCGCGCGGCGGGCTTCACCGACATCACGGCCACGGCCTCGGCCTGGTGCTTCGTCACAGCCGATGAACGCTCCTGGTGGAGCAGCCTCTGGGCAGACCGTACGACACAGTCGGGCTATGCAGGCCAGGCCGTCGACGGGGGCCATGCGAGCACCGAGGAGCTGACGGCCATCGCCGGTGCCTGGCGGGAGTGGGGACGCCGGGACGGCGCATGGTTCGGTGTCCCGCACGGCGAGCTGCTCTGTCGCGCCTGAGCCCCGTCCGGGCGGCACGGGCACAGCCGGTCACATCGCGGGAGACGCCCAACTACCCTTGCCCGTATGGAGATCATCGGAAGCACGCTACGCATCTACGTCGATGACCTGGAGACCGCATCCGACTTCTACGAACGTCTCACCGGAGCCACCGCGCTGCGGTTCGAGCGCGGTGGCGTATCCGTCGCCGCGGTGAGCTGCTTCCTCCTGATGAGTGGCCCGAAGGAGGAGCTCGACGTGCTCCGCAAGGTCGCCGCGACCATCGCGGTGGACGACGTGGACCAGGCCCGTGCCGCCCTGAGCGCGGCGGGCGCCGACATCATCGCGGGTCCGGTGCCGACACCCGTGGGCCGCAACCTCATCGCGGTACATCCGGACGGCTCGGTGTTCGAGTACGTCGACCGTAAGCCGGCCGTGTAGCAGGGGCGGCCGTGGAGCGTGCGGCATGCCGCACGCTCCACACCGAGCAGGATCGCTGCGCGCCGGTCTTCGGCAAGGGCGGCGCCCTGCGCCGTCACTTGCTGCGGCGGCCGAAGTAGAGCGCCGTACAGAGTGCTCCCAGGATCGCCGCGGCCAGCAGGGCCAGATACAGCGGCATGACCACTTCGGGGATCAGCAGCCTGACCGTGACCTTGCGGGTGTTCTCGAAGATGAAGATCAGCGTGAGGACCGCGAGCACCAGGAACACGACCCTGCGGGTGGTGAACCGGCCATGGGAGCCGCCTGTGCCCGTCGGATGCCGCGTTCCCTTGTCGCTCCGCGATCCGCCCTTGGGACTCATGGGACCAGGATGGACGGATCCTGGCCCCATGAGGCTGGTGGAGCGGGCCGAACGGGTGAGGCAGCCGGCGCACCGCGCGAGGGCGGGCAGCGGCCTCCCCGGGACCGCAGAGGCCGTCCTGTCGGATCTTGTCAGACAAGGCGGAATGCGGCACCAGCCTGACATCTACCTGCGTAGACCCACAAGGCCCTGCTGGCGGTGAACTACGGTGGGCTCGAGGATGGCAGCGGCGGCGTCGAGGAGCGCGTCGCCGCAGCAGTGGGCAGACAAGTGAGCCGGGGAGACACAGTGGCAGTCAGCGGATCAGCGAGCGACCCGCGGCGCAGGCCGGTGGTCGTCCTGTACGAGCGGATCGCGGACGCCATCCATGACGGCACCTATCCGCCGGGCTCCACCCTGCCGTCCGAGCCCCGGCTGGCGACGGAGCTCGGCGTCAGCCGCCCCGCCCTGCGCGAGGCTCTGCTGCTGCTCCAGGAGGACGGGCTGCTCACGGTGCGCAGGGGTGTGGGGAGGACCGTCAACGATCAGCCGCCGCGGCGCGGGTTCGAGCAGATCCAGCCGCTGGAGGAACAGCTCTCGGCGGGTGGCGCGCCGCTGCGGGTACGGGCCCTGCTGCGGACCGTGGAGGAGCCCACCGACTTCACCACCCAGCATCTGCACGCACCCGCGCGCGCGGAGCTGCGCTTCTGGGAATCCCTGCTGACGGGTGACGGCGCTGCGGCGCTGAGCCAGGAGTGGGCCGCGGCGGACGACGTGCTGGAACGGGCGCACCCGGCGTTCGCCGGGGCGCTGCGCACGGTCGGGAGCGCCGAGCGCATCTCCATGCTGGCGGTGCTGGCCGGAGCTTCCCGGGGGGTACCACTGACCGCCCACTCGGGGGTGACCGCGACCTCGCTCGGACAGCGGCGCGGGGCTCAGCTGGACCGGCCCGCGGACACCCCGGCCGTGCTGATCACCCAGGTCGTGCGGGCGGGCGACATACCGATCATGGCCGCCAAGCACATGCTGCCGACCGGCGCTCCCGCGCTGTCCGTGGTGCAGTCGGGCTGAGGCGAGCCGGGCGGGCCGAGCCGGCGGACGCACCACCCCCCGACCTGGCCATGCCGCCGGTCCGGCCGACGTGTGCCGCTCCGCGTACGCCGCCAGCCAGTCCGGCCGGCACGCACCCCCCGCCGTGCCTGCGTACGCCCTGTGTGCCGAGCGGCATGCGCCCCACAACGGCGCCCGGCGCCTCGTTGCCGTACACTCCCGCTGCATGCACTTGTCTGACAACTCCCCGGCCGACCTCGCCGCGAGCCCCGCCCCTGTCGCCGACTGGATCCGCAGCGCTCCCAAGGCCGTCCTGCACGACCACCTGGACGGCGGTCTGCGTCCCTCCACGATCATCGAGCTGGCCCGTGGGTGCGGCTACGGCGATCTGCCCACCGAGGATCCCGAGGCTCTCGCCGTCTGGTTTCGCGACGCCGCGGACTCCGGGTCGCTGGAGCGCTATCTGGAGACCTTCGCCCACACCTGTGCGGTGATGCAGACCCGCGAGGCCCTGTTCCGGATCGCCGCCGAGTGCGCGGAGGACCTGGCGGCCGACGGAGTCGTCTACGCCGAGGTGCGCTACGCCCCCGAGCAGCACCAGGAGCGCGGCCTGAGCCTCGACGAGGTCGTCGACGCGGTCAACGAGGGCTTCCGCGAGGGCGAGCGCCGCGCGGGCGGCCGGATCACCGTCGGCGCGCTGCTGACGGGTATGCGGCACACCCGGCGCTCGCTGGAGATAGCCGAGCTGACCGTGGCCCACCGGGACCGCGGGGTGGCGGGCTTCGACATCGCGGGCGGCGAGATCGGCAATCCTCCCGCCGACCACCTCCCCGCCTTCCAGCACCTGAAGCGGCACAACTGCCACTTCACCATCCACGCGGGCGAGGCCGTCGGCGCCGAGTCCATCCACGAGGCGGTCCAGGTCTGCGGCGCCGAGCGGATCGGCCACGGCGTGCGGATCACCGATGACATCCGGGTCGCCGACGACGGCACGGCCTCGCTGGGTCACCTGGCCGCGTACGTCCGCGACAACGGGATCGCGCTGGAGGTCTGCCCGACCTCGAACCTCCAGACCGGCGCGGCGAAGGACTATGCCACGCACCCGATCGACCTGCTGCGCCGCCTCGGCTTCCAGGTCACGCTCAACACGGACAACCGCCTGGTCTCCGGCACCACGATGAGCCGCGAGTTCCAGCACATGGCGGATGCCTTCGGCTACGGCCCGGAGGTCTTCGAGCAGTTCACGGTGGCCGCCGTCGAGTCCGCCTTCCTGCCGCTCCCCGAGCGCCGCCGCATCATCGACGAGGTGATCCGGCCGGGTTACGCCGCGCTGAGCTGACGCTCCCCCGCACGGGCGCCGGCCGTGAAGGCCGGCGCCAGGGCGCGCGACCGGCGCGGAGGTCCCCCCTCCCCGGACCAGCGCTGTCAGACCAGTGCCGGCACATCGAGCACCAGCGCCCCGGCATCCGCGTCCAGCACCGCCGGAACCCCGAGGGGCATCGTCAGCGCCGTGGCCCGGTGCCCGAAGCCGAGCTCCTCCACGACCGGGACTCCGAGGCCGCCGAGCCGGTCCAGGAACACGGCCCGCAGCTCCTCGTCGGGCCCGCAGCCCTCCCACGACCCCAGGGCGATCCCGGACACTCCGTCCAGCCATCCGGAGCGCAGCAGCTGGGTGAGGACCCGGTCCAGGCGGTAGGGCTCCTCCCCGGTGTCCTCGATCAGCAGCAGCCCACCACGCGCGGACGGCCGGGCGTGCGGGGTGCCGATGCCGGCGGCGAGCAGGCTCACGCAGCCGCCCAGGGTGATCCCTCGGGCGCGGCCGGGAATCAGCGGCCGTGCGCTGCCGAGCCGCAGCGTCCGCACCGATTCGGGTGCGAAGAGCGTGGTGCGCAGGGACTCCTGGGTGTCCGGGTCCTCGATGAACGTCAGCGCGGCCACCATCGGGCCGTGCAGGGTCGCCAGGCCCACGCGTTGGGCGAAGGCCTCATGGAGCGCGGTGACATCGCTGTAGCCGACGAAGACCTTGGGCTCTGCCGCGCGTACCGCGGCCCAGTCGACCAGGTCGGCCATCCGCTGGGCACCGTACCCGCCCCGGGCGCAGATCACGGCGGAGACCGAAGGATCGCACCAGGCCTCCTGGAGGTCCCGGGCGCGCGCCGCGTCCTCGCCCGCGAGGTAGGGCAACCGCGGATGTCCCGCGAGCACGTGCGGCAGCACGACCGGCTCCAGGTCCCAGCCGCGCAGGACGGCGAGGCCCTTCTCCAGGCGGTCCGCCGGTACGGGGCCGCTGGGGGCGACGACGGCGACCCGGTCGCCCGGCCGCAGCCGCGCGGGGCGGGTGAGGGCCGGGACCGGGCCCTCCGGATGCTGCCGGCGGCTCACTTCACCAGCCCGAGCACCGGGACATCCCCCCGCGGGGTGCCGAAAGTCTGTACGTACAAGGACAGCTCGGCCTCCAGGGCGCGGATCAGGGTCTCCGCACGGCGGAAGCCGTGGCTCTCGCCCTCGAAGGCGAGATAGGCATGGGGCGTCCCGCGCCCGGCGAGCTGGGCAAGGAAGCGCTCGCTCTGCGCCGGCGGGCAGATCGGATCGTCGAGGCCCTGGAGCAGCAGCAGCGGGACGTCGATGCGGTCGACATGCTCGATCGGCGAGCGTTCCCGGTAGCGTCCCGGGACCTCGTCGAGCGGGCCGATCAGCGACTCCAGGTACCGGGATTCAAAGTCATGGGTGCCGTCGGTCGCCCAGCCCAGCAGGTCCAGTACGGGGTAGCGGATGGCCCCGCAGGAATAGACACCGGTGGTGGTGAGGGACACCGCGGCGGTCCAGCCGCCCGCGCTTCCGCCCCGGATCGCCAGCCGGTCCGGATCGCCCGTGCCCTCGGCGGCAAGGGCTTCGGCGACGGCGGCGCAGTCCTCCACGTCGACCACGCCCCACTGCTCACGCAGCCGCTCGCGGTACTCGCGGCCGTAGCCGGTGGAGCCGCCGTAGTTGACCTCGGCGACACCGATGCCGCGCGAGGTGAAGTAGGCGATCTCCAGATCGAGCACGAGGGGGGACCGGCCGGTGGGACCGCCGTGCGCCCACACCACGTAGGGCGGCAGCTCGTCGTCGGGGGCGATGCGGTCGGGGCTGTGGGGCGGATAGACGTGCGCGTGGATCTCGCGGTCCTCCGGCCCGGTGAAGACACGGATCTGCGGCTCCGGGTAGTACGCGGGGTCCACCCGGTCCTCGTGCGCCGCACCGATGACGCGGGCCCGGCCCGTGCAGATGTCGAGCTCCACGATCTCGAACCCGCTGCGCGGGCTGGCCGCGACGCCGACGACCCGGGTCCCGTGCGCGGCGAGGGTCGGCGCCCACTCGGTCCAGGGGCCCGCGGTGTCGACGAGCTCGCCGGTCTCCGGGTCGAGTATCCCGAGGGAGGTGGCGCCCCGGCCGTGGATCGCGGCGACGAGGCCGTTCTCCAGGGGCTGGAACCAGCTCAGACCCAGCTTCCACAGCGGCCCGCCGAACTCCTCGCCGCGGCCGGGGCACAGCGCCTTCGCGGTCGGTGCCGTCGCGGTCGGACCGGCGGCGTCGAGCTCCCCGGCCGGGATCGCATACGGCTCCCACCAGCCACCCGCGTCCGAGGCGTACAGCAGCGAGCCGTCACGGGCCCAGTCGACCTGGGCCACCGACTCGCCGACGCCGCCCGCGATCCGGCGCACCCCGCGGAAGGGGCCGTCCTCCACGACCTCCCCGAGCATCACCTCGGTGCCGTCCCAGGGCATCCGGGGGTGGTCCCAGGCGATCCAGGCGGCGCGCCGCCCGTCGGGTGAGAGCCGCGGCCCGGTGACGAAGCGGTGCCGGTCGCCGGTCAGCTCCCGGACGGCCGCACGGTCGTCTGCCGCCGAACCGTCGAGCGGCACGGCGGCGATGACCCGGCGCACATCGGTGGGCGCGTCCCCGGTGAACTCTTCGAGCACGCACCAGACTTCACCCCGGTCGGGGTGGATGACGGGATCCGCCCAGCGCAGCCCCGCACCCACCTCCGACAACGGGGTGAGCGGTCTTGGCTCCGTGCCGGCGTCGGGCTCGTGGGCATACATCCGCTGGTCGTCGTGGTGGACGAACACGATGAGGGTCCCGCCGTGGTCACGGTGCGCCCCGGCCCAGGGCAGGCCGCCGTACTCCATGACCCGGCTGCGTACGTTCCACGGAACGGGAAGGACCGTTTCCTCTGTGCCGTCGGCCCTGCGTCTCACCAGGGTGCGGCGGCCTTCCTCGGTGGGCCGGGGCGCCGTCCACCACACCTCGTCGCCCACCGTGCCGATGAACTCGGGCCGCCCGTCGTTCGAGGCGGCGAGCGCGGCGTCGATCGGCGACGGCCAGGTCCCATAGGCCCCTGTGGGCACCATTCCCCATCCCCCTAAGCGGACTTGAGATAGCGGTCGAGTACGCGGACGCCGAAGTGGAGTGCGTCCACGGGGACACGCTCGTCGACTCCGTGGAACATCGCCCCGTAGTCGTAGCCTTCGGGCAGTTTCAGCGGCGTGAAGCCGTAGCCGGTGATGCCGAGCCGGGAGAACTGCTTGGCGTCGGTGCCGCCGGATGTGCAGTACGGCACGACACGGCCGTCGGGGTCGAAGGCCTCGATGGCCGCGCGCAGTCGGGCGAAGGTCGGAGAGTCGACGGGGGCTTCGAGCGCCACCTCGCGGTGCAGGAACTCCCAGTCGACATCGGGTCCCGTGAGCCGGTCAAGGGTGTCGCGGAACTCGTCCTCGGTGCCCGGCAGCATGCGCCCGTCGACGTAGGCGGTGGCATGCCCCGGGATCACGTTGACCTTGTAACCCGCTTCCAGCATGGTCGGGTTGGTGCTGTTGCGCACGACCGGCTCGACCAGCAGCGCCGCCCGGCCGAGCTTGCCCAGCAGCGCGTCCACGTCCAGGCCGGGTGCGCCTGCGTCGACGGTGAGCCCGTGCAGTGCTGCGAGCTCGGACAGGGCGGCGCGCACCGTGGGGGTGAGCCGCACCGGCCACTCGTGCTCGCCGATCCTGGCGATGGCCGCGGCTAGCCTGGTCACCGCATTGGTCCGGTTGACCTTGGAGCCGTGGCCCGCCCGGCCGTGGGCGGTGAGCTTCAGCCAGGCGGTGCCGCGCTCGCCCGCCCCGATGGGATAGAGCGTCATACCGGGTGCGGCGTGGAAACTGAACGCCCCGGATTCGCTGATCCCTTCGGTGCAGCCTTCGAACAGCTCGGGGTGGTGGTCGGCGAGGAAGCCCGATCCGTCCTCCGCGCTGGCCTCCTCGTCCGCCGTGTACGCGATCACGATGTCGCGGCGCGGGCGGATTCCGGTGCGCCGCCAGGCGCGCACGACGGCGAGGACCATGGCGTCCATGTTCTTCATGTCGACGGCGCCACGTCCCCAGACGACGCCGTCGCGGACCTCGCCGGAGAAGGGGTGGACGGTCCAGTCGACGGGTTCGGCGGGGACCACGTCGAGATGGCCGTGCACCAGCAGCGCGTCCGCGGACGGATCCGTGCCCTCGATCCGCGCCACTACATTCGTCCGGCCCTTGGTGCGCTCCAGGAGCATCGGCTCGAGACCCGCGCCGGCGAGCCGTTCGGCTGCGTACTCGGCGGCGGGCCGCTCGCGGCAGTCACCGCCGCCGCGGTTGGTGGTGTCGATGCGGATCAGCTCGGAGGTGAAGGTGACCACCTCGTCGAGCGCGAGGTGGTCAACGCCGCTGATGCCGCTGACGTCGTCGTTGTTGCCGGTGTGCATAGGCGCGGTTCCTGGCTCGGGGAGTCTCACATCAGCCATACTGCTCCTCCACCGCGGCCGAGACGATCGTCGTGACCGCTTTGAACGTGCGAATGGCTTCATACATCGTCACGCTTGAATACGAGACGCGGCGCTCACCGCTCACCGCCACACCGGGAACGACCGTCGCCGCCCCGGCCAGATGCTCGGCGTCAAGCTCGACATCGACGCTGAACGGGCCTCCACGCACGGGCTCATGGCGTACGGCGAGCACGGTGGCCTCCTTGGCGGCGGCGCGGATCCGCGCGGCGGTACGGGCCGGAGTGCGGCACACGGCCGCGTACCGCGAGATGTGGTCCTTGACGGCGACCTTGAGCGCCTCGGGCGCGTAGCCGAGGGCGTCCTCACAGGTCAGGTCGTCCCCGGTGACCAGCACGACCGGCACTCCGTACTCGGCGACGACATGGGCGTTGAGCAGTCCCTCGCTCGCCCGCTCGCCGTTCAGCCAGACGCCCGTGATGGAGTTGGCGAGGTAGGTGTGCGCCAGCACACCCCGGGTACCCGCCCCCGTGTGGTAGCCGACGAAGGCGACACCGTCGACATCGCCGTGCTGCACGCCTTCCACCATGGACAGCGTCTTGTGCCGCCCTGTCAGCAACTCGGCCCGGTCGTCCAGCTGTTCCAGCAGCAGATTGCGCATGCTCCAGTGCGCTTCGTTGATGACCACCTGGTCGGCGCCGCCGTCGAGGAAGCCGAGCACCGCCGCGTTCACATCCGAGGTGAAGAGCGGCCGGCAGCGCTCCCACTGGGGAGTCCCGGGCAGCACATCGCCCGGCCAGGTGACCCCTGTGGCGCCTTCCATGTCGGCGCTGATCAGGATCTTCACTGCCGCCTCCGTTCTCCCGGGCTGCCGGTTCGCCGTCCTCACCGTGCACGGCACCGGCCCCCCGGCATTGTCGCCCGGCGCACCCCTCCGCCCGCACCGCCAGTGCCTACCCGGCGCGTCGGGGTCTCAGCCGCCCGATGGGGGTGGTTTGCGCCCTGACCGCACCTCGTTCGGCTCAGGGATCACACCCCTGGACCAGCGCCTCCCCCACGCGGGTGCGCGCGTAGAACACCGTCCGCCCCATGCGGTGCCCGCGTACCAGACCGGCCGACCGCAGGGCCGTCAGATGCTGGGACACACCCCCGGGCGAATGACCGGTGCGGCGCGCCAGTTCGGTGGTGGAGGCGGGAGCGTCCAGTACGGCGAGCAGCAGGGCACGGGTGCGGCCGAGTACCCCGGCGAGGGCACTCGGGCAGGGCCGGGCGCGCCGCTCCCACAGTGTGGCAACGCCCCGGGGCGGGTAGCGCAGCGTGGGCTGCCATTGGTCGTAGCCGATGACGGAGAAGATCCGGGGCCAGACGAAGGCCGAGGGGACGAGCAGCAGGCCCCTGCCGTCGAGTCTCCGGATCCCCCGCTGCCGGCAGTGGGGTATCTGGAGCGCGCCGGATTCCCAGGTGACCTGGGGATCGAGGCCGGCCAGCAGGGTCTCGGCACCGCCTTCGGCGAACTGCCTGGCCCGGTGGGCGATATCGGCTTCGAGCAGGGCGAGGATCCCCGGCCAGTAGGGCGCGACGGCGATCTCCCAGTAGCCCGCGATCGCGTCGGCGAGCCGGCCGAGTGCTCGACC
The DNA here is from genome assembly GCF_040632375.1 of Streptomyces sp. NPDC019396. NCBI lineage: Bacteria > Bacillati > Actinomycetota > Actinomycetes > Kitasatosporales > Streptomycetaceae > Streptomyces > Streptomyces sp. NPDC019396. The sequence continues at coordinate 67,758 of NZ_JBEYBS010000011.1, forward strand.
GGGGTCCTCGCGCAGCGCCGCGACGGCGGCCCGGGTGTCCGGGGATGACGTCCGCAGCAGTTCGGGCGGAGTGGCCCGGAGCACGGCCAGTTCCAGGTCGAGCGAGGGCTGCGGGGTGGCCGGGGGCGGGACGAGGAAGCCGGGAATGGTGGTGGTCGGCACCACGACGAGCGAGGTCAGCGGGGTGAGGTCCAGCTTCGCGGCGGCGAGCCTCGGTCGCACCTCGTCGGCCCACCGGCGGTGCATGGCATGGCCGTCGGCGCCCTTGAGCACACGTATCCCCGCCACCACCTCCCACAGCGGGGAGATGGCGAATCTCGTGCGCGCCACGTCCTCGGCCGTGAAATCGATTTCGAGCGGCCCGCTTGGGGACCGTTGCCGCTGCACCATTCAGCCGAGGCTAAATCATTGGTCCGGTGTGCGGACCGCCGCGAACGTGAGGCCCATGACGACAGACAGCCCCTGGCGCAGACCTGACTTCCGCATGCTGTTCACCGCGACCGCCTTCAGCCAGCTCGGCTCCGCCGTGGGCCATGTCGCCGTACCGCTGATCGCCGTCACGGCACTGGAGGCGGACGCCGGTCAGGTCGGGTTGCTGGCCACGCTGAGCACGGTGGCCTTCCTCCTCATCGGTCTGCCTGCCGGAGCCTGGGTGGACCGGATGCACCACCGTCCGGTGCTGATCGCCGCGGATCTGGCGAGGGCCTTGCTGTTCGCCTCGGTGCCACTGGCCTGGGCGCTGGACGCGCTCACTCTTGGACAGTTGTACGCCGTCGTACTGGTGAGCGGCTGCGCGACGGTCTTCTTCGACGTGGCGTCGCAGAGTGTGCTGCCCGCCCTGGTCGGCCCGGGCGGGCTGGTGCGGGCCAATTCCGCGGTGGTGAGCCTTCAGGCCGCGAGCCAGGTGGGCGGCCGGGGCGCCGGCGGTGTACTCGTCCAACTGCTGGGCGTGCCGGTGGCCCTGGTGTGTGTGGCCGCGCTCCATCTCGCCTCGGCACTGCGTCTGACGGGGATGCGGGCGGCGGCTCCCACCCAGCGGGTGGCCCTCGTCGGTGGGAACAGAGGACTGCGGACGGAGATCGCGGAAGGGCTGCGCCATGTGCTCGGGCACCGGGAGCTCCGGGCGCTGGCGCTCTCCGCCGCTGTGACCAATCTGGGCATACAGATGCTCAACACCCTGCTGCCCGTCCTGTTCGTCCGTGAACTCGGCCTGTCCGCAGGCGCGCTGGGCGTCTATCTGGCGGTCGGCGCGATGGGCGTCTTCATCGGTGCCCGCTGTGCGGACCGCCTGGCGGGCCGGCTCGGCCTGGGCCGCACGCTCGGGGCTGCCGGACTCTGCATGGCTCCGGGCGCGCTGCTGATCCCCCTGATCGACCGGGGGCCATGGCTGTGGCTTGCCTCAGCGGGGTGGCTGCTGTGCACGTTCAGGGTGGGGGTCGGCAATGTGCTGGCGGTCAGTCTGCGCCAGCGACTGACCCCCGATCCGCTCCTCGGCCGGATGAACGCCACCTTTCGCTTCATGCTCACCGGCGCGCTCGCCGTGGGGTCCGCCGCCGCGGGCCTGATCGGTCAGTACGCCGGAGTGCGCTACGCGTTGTGGACGGGCGGCTGCTGTGTCGCACTGGCCCTCCTGCCCGTCCTCCTCTCCCCCGTGCGCGGGCGGCGCGAGCTTCCGCAGCAGGCCGTGGTGGCTCCTGAGCGGGTCAGGGGCCAGGTGGCTCAGGGCTGATCCCGGCGAGAATGACACCCATGGACCAGCTGCGGCACCTCGACCGGACGCTCGACGACTGGACCCGCCCCGCTGGGAGGCTCCCGCATCGGACGCGACCCACCTGGTCCGCAAGGTGCACGAGCTGCGGCGGGTGCCGCTGGGCGCCCTCGGCGCGGCGGAGCTGCGTACGCTCGTCGCTCAGCGGGTGGGCCTGCCGTTCACGCTGCCCCTCGCGGTGCGCCTGCTGCTCGAAGAGCCGCTGCTGGACGCGTACTTCCACGAGGGTGACCTGCTGCTCGCGGCCGTCGCGGCCCCGGCGTCCGCCTGGGCGATGCTGCCCGGCCCCGGTGCGCGGCTGCGCACGGTGGTCGGCAGCCTTCCGGAAGAGGCCGTCGCGCGGCTGCCTCACGGTGCCGCGGAGGAGCTCGCCCGCTTCGTCGCATGGTCCTGATCCGCACGGGCGGGGCGGCTCGCGCCATCGCCGTGTTGCCGCCGTTTCCGGCCATGACCGGAGGATTTCGTTGGCGTGAATTCGCCGACGGCCGCGCGAGGTCTTCACATCGACCTCGTTCCGCACCGAGCACCCGGTGGTCAGGGTCCACCCGGAGACCGGTGAACGCTCCCTGCTCCTCGGCAACTTCGTGCACCGCATCAGCGGACTCACGGGATCGGACTCACGGACCCTGCTGGAGCTTTTCCAGTCACATATCGAGCGGCCCGAGAACACCGTGCGCTGGCAGTGGCAGCCGGGTGACGTAGCCATCCGGTACAACCGCGCCACCCAGCACTACGGCGTGGACGATTCCGGCGACCACGAGCGCAGGCTGCGCCGCGTGACGGTCGACGGTGACATTCCCGGCGGCGTGGACGGGCGTCCCTCCCGGCTGCTGTCACCGGAGACCGTCCCCGAGCCCGCCTTCGGAGCCGCCTCGGGCGCATCGGCGGAACACTCAGCGAGCCCCGTCGGCACCACCGCCGCGACCGCCCGCCTCTGACCACGGCCCGACCAGTCCCCGGGTGCCGCTCAGGCGGCTCCCCCCGATCGAACGCCCCCTGAAGGAGAACGTGTTGTCCAAGCCGCTCACCATCTCTGGAAGTCGGTCCCCCACTTCACGTACCACGCTCCTGCTGGACCATGTGGCACGCCGGCTGTCCCGCGCGGGGATCGACGCCCGGCGGCCGACCGTACGGGACCTCCCGTCGGCCGAGTTGCTCGCGGGGCGGCGCGAGCACCCGGCGCTGCACGAGGCGCTCGGCGAGGTCGAGGCCGCCGTGGGCGTCATCGTCGCGACGCCGGTGTACAAAGCCTCCTACACGGGACTGCTCAAGGCGTTCCTCGATCTGCTCCCGCAGGACGCCCTCGCGGGCAAGACGGTCCTGCCGCTGGTGACCGGCGGGAGTCTCGCCCATGTCCTCACCGTCGACTACGCACTGCGCCCGGTGCTGTCCGCCCTCGGCGCACGGCACGTCGTCGCCGGCCGCTTCCTGCTCGACACCTCGATCGAGCCCCGGTCAGGGGGCGGCGCCCGCATCGAGCCGGAGGCGGAGCGGCAGCTGTTCCACACCGTGGAGGACTTCGTCGACCAGGTGGTGCCGGAGCTGCAGCGCCGGGGACTCTTCCGTACCGCGTACACGGGCAGGACCCTGCGCGAACACTACGGTCTGCCGCGGCCGGGCACCCGTACGGCCCCGGCCGCCCGCCCCGCGTGATCGGCTCCGGCCCGGCGCCCGGAAGCGTCAGTCCTCGTGCCCGAGCTGCAGGTCACGCTCGGTGCGACCGCCCCCGGCGACCTGGAGCACCGTCGCCACGGGCGGATACCCGGCGGCGATCACGGTGTACTCGCCGGATGAGAGGTCGACGAAGCGGAAGGTGCCGTCGGGCCCTGTGGTGAGGGTGTCGACGACGTTGGCCGCGGCGTCCAGCAGGGTGACCCGCGCGTCCTCGACCGGCCTGCCGTCCCCCGCCCGGACGGTTCCGCGCAGCACGGCACCACCGGCGAGCTCGATGTCCTGACGGGTCTCGCGGGAGGCCTGGACGCTGACGGGCAGCGCCGCCGGGCGGAAGGCGGGCGCGCTCGCGGCCAGGGTGTACTCGCCGGCCACCAACTCGTCGATGACGTAACCCCCTTCGCGTCCGCTGCGGGTGCCGGCCACGACTTCGCCGCGTACGTCGGTGAGGGTGACGGCGGCGTCGCGCACGGGAGTGCCGTCGGCGGTGACGACCGTGCCCGCGAGGCGGCCCGCACCGCCGAGTACGACGTCGAGTTCGACCGGGCGTTCGCCGACCGTGACCGCGACGGCCTGCGGCTGGTGGCCACCGGCAGCGGCGATGAGAACGTACGCGCCGGGGCCGGGGACGCTGAGCGCGTAGCGTCCGTCCTCGCCGCTGCCGCCGCGCCCGATCTGCCGGCCGTGCACATCGATGAGGGTGAGGGCGGCGCGCGGGACGGTGGTGCCGTCGTGGTGCTGGACGGTGCCGCACACGGGGACTCCCGCGGAACACGGAGGCACGGGCGTGGGGGCGGCACGGCGGGCGTGCGGTACGGCCAGCGGCTCGGCGGTGGGGGCGTTCTGGGACACCAGCGGTTTCTCCTTGAGGAAGAAGGCGAGGACGAGGCCGAGGACGAGCACCGGCACGAGGTAGAGGAAGATCCGCGGCATCGCGACCGCGTAGGCCTGGACATAGCCGTCGCGCACGGCGGCCGGCATGGCGTGGACGAGCTGCGGGGTGATCGACTCCGGATCGGGCAGTCCGGCCGCGCCCCCGGCTCCGGTACCCGGTCCGAACGGGAAGTGTGCTGCCAGCGCGTCGCTGATCCGGTTGGCGAACAGGGTGCCGAACACCGCGGCGCCCACGCTTCCGCCGATCTGCCGGAAGTAGTTGTTGGCGCTGGTCGCGGTGCCGAGATCGGCAGATGGCACGGCATTCTGCACGGCCAGGATCAGCACGGGCATCACCAGCCCGATGCCGATGCCGAGCACGGCCTGCCACACGGAGTACTCGAGCCGGGGGGTGTCCGCGTCCAGCCTCGACAGCAGCCACATGCCGACGGCCGACACGGCGCTGCCGAGCACCGGGTAGATCTTGTAACGGCCGGTACGGCTGATGAGCTGCCCGGAGACGACGGACGCCACAACGATGCCGCCCATCATCGGGAGCATCAGCAGCCCCGACTCGGTGGCGCTCGCGCCGTCGACCATCTGGAGGAACGTGGGCAGATAGCTGGCGGCACCGAAGAGCGCCACACCGATGACGGCCCCGACCAGGCCGGTGACCACGAACACCGGGTCACGGAACAGCCGCAGCGGGATGATGGGTTCGGGGGCGAAGCGTTCGACGACGACGAAGAGCACGGTGGTCGCGACGGCACCGGCTGCCAGCCCGGTGATTACGCGTGAGCCCCAGGCGTACTCGGTGCCACCCCAACTGGTCAGCAGCACGAGGCAGGTGGAGGCGCCGGTGAGCATGAGCGCGCCGAAGACGTCGAAGCGGGCCCGGGCGACCGGCTTCGGCAGCTTCAGCACCACGGTGACCACGGCGAGGGTGACGAGGCCGAAGGGCACGTTGATGTAGAAGCACCAACGCCATGAGACGTGGTCGGTGAAGTAGCCGCCGAGCAGCGGGCCCGCCACGGACGCGAGCCCGAAGGCGGCGCCGATCAGCCCCATGAAGCGACCGCGTTCCCTGGCCGGGACGATATCGGCGATGATCGCCTGTACCCCGATCATCAGCCCGCCCGCTCCGATGCCCTGGACCGCCCGGAACGCGATGAGCTGGTCCATGGTGCGGGACCAGCCGGCGAGTGCCGAGCCGGCGACGAAGATGACGATGGCGAACTGGAAGACGCCCTTGCGTCCGTAGAGGTCGCCGAGTTTGCCGTAGACGGGCAGTCCGATGGTGGCCGTGAGGAGATACCCGGTGATCGCCCAGGACATCCGGTCGAGGCTCTGGAGTTCACCGACGATCTTCGGCAGCGCGGTGGCGACGATCATCTGCTCGAGCGCGGCGAGCAGCAGCGCCAGCATCAGACCGAGGAAGACAAGCCGGACCCGGCGAGGGCTCAGCCCCGTGGCCGCGGCATCGGCGTCCGGCAGGCCGCCCCCGGGCGGGGACGCCGGCGCTTCCTTCGCGCACTGCGGGACTTGCGGGCCCCGCGAGGCCTGCGGATCCTGCGGACCGGTCGGCTGCGGATGCCGTGGATGGGACGTTCGGCGGTCCGGGGATCCGGCCGCCGCTCCCTCGACTCGACCGCCCTTCGCCAGCGTGATCCCGCCCACTACTGCTCCCCTCGTCGCGCCGCGCGGCGTCATTCTTCGCATCGCGGACCAAGGCGGGGCAAGCGGGAAAAGCGGCGCCGTGGGGAGGCCAAGAGCCCCTGAGCCCGGCGCGCGCGGGCGCACTACCAGCGCTCATCAGGCGGTTTCCCCTGACACCCGGCGCCTCGGGTGTCAGGGCAGCCCACAGGGAAGACCACTCGAAGCGGTGACCTTCCCCGTACACCGCACCGGCCGGTAACTACGGTGCGGCAACTGCCAGTTCACGACTGCGGGTTCACGACGACAGCCGACCGGCCTGACCAGTTCTCGAGCAGCTCGACTACTTCTCGACCTCGGCGGCCAGCTTGGCGAGGACCTCGTCGTAGATCCGGGCGAGCCCCTTCGGCGCGAACGTCCGCTCGAAGAATCCACCGATGCCGCTCGCGCCGTTCCAGACGGTGGCCACGACAGCCTTGGCGCGGCCCTCACCGGCCGGGGTGACCGTCCAGGTCGTGACCATGGAGGAGTTGCGGTCCTTCTCGACAAGCTGCCCCTCGGCCGGCTCGGCCACCTCGAGCAGGCAGTCACGGACGCGCTTGCTGGTGGCCTGGAGCTTCCAGTGGACGAGGGTTCCGGCGCCGTCACCACCCTCACGCACCTGGTACTCGCTGAAGTGCCCCGGCAGAAGCTTCGCGCGGGTGTCCTTGTAGTCGGCCAGCGCATCGAACACGGTCTCCGCGTCCGCCGCGATGATCCGCTCCGTCGTGGCCTCGACCTGCGCCATGCCTGTCCTCCAGCACTCGGTTCCGTCAGGTGGGCCAAGCCAATCACCTCCCGCACGGCCCTCCAAATCCGGGGCGGAGCCGATCAAGGGAACAAGTGTTCTATTCTGTGGTCAGTGCTACCGAGGAGGCGCCCATGCGCTGGGACAATCTCGCCGACGATCCGCAGAACCACCGGAACAACACCCGGAACGCGCCGCACACCGGGCCGACCGCCGCACCCGGGGAGACCACGCTCTTCGGCACGAACGCGGTGACAACCCGCATCTTCGACACGCCCGAGTTCCGCGGCATCACCTTTCACGAGATCCGTGCCCGCTCGATCCTCAACCGGGTACCCGGGGCCTCACGCATGCCGTTCGAGTGGACGGTGAATCCGTACCGCGGCTGCACCCACGCATGCGTCTACTGCTTCGCACGCAAAACCCACGGCTATCTGGACCTGGACACCGGGATCGGCTTCGACAGCCAGATCATCGTCAAGACCAACGCCCCCGAGCTGCTCCGCCGCCAGCTGGCCTCAGCCCGCTGGCAGGGTGACCACGTCGCGATGGGCACCAACGTCGACTGCTACCAGCGGGCCGAGGGGCGCTACCAGCTGATGCCGGGGATCATCGGCGCCCTGCGCGACTACGCGAACCCGTTCTCGATCCTCACCAAGGGGACGCTGATCCTGCGGGATCTGGACCTGCTGCGCGAAGCCGCCGCGGTCACCGACGTCGGCATCTCCGTGTCGGTCGGCTTCGTCGACCGGGCGCTGTGGCGCTCGGTGGAGCCCGGCACGCCCTCCCCGGACCGGCGCCTGGACGTGGTCCGGACGCTGACGGACCACGGGATCGGTTGCGGGGTGCTGATGGCTCCGGTCATCCCTTTCCTGAGTGACCATCCGGACCAGCTGCGGGCGACCGTGCGGGCCATCTCGGCGGCCGGTGCGACATCCGTGACGCCGCTGGCACTGCATCTGCGGCCGGGGGCGCGCGAGTGGTTCATGGCCTGGCTCGGCAGGGAGCATCCCCATCTGGTGCGGCGCTACGAGCGGCTGTACGCGGAGGGTGCCTACGCCCCCACGTGGTACCAGCGGCGGATCACCCGCTACGTCCACGAGCTGGCCGCCGAGTTCGGCATCGGTCCGGCACAGCGCGGGACACCGCGGCGGATCCCGGCGCCCGACGAGACCGCCCCGGCCACAGCGGCGCCGACGGATCCGGGCGCCACCCAGCTCAGCCTCCTCTGAAATCCACCGCGTCCCTGGCGGCTCCTGAATCAAACGGGTCAACTCCGGGCCGTACACGTCCGAGATCACCGGAATGCGGGAAGCCCTCGCGCAGGGGGCAGGCGCTCGGCCGTACCCCCTGCCGCCGCAAGGGGAGAGACCGCATGGACAGACGCACCGCACACACCGCAGCGCTGCTCGCCGCAGGGGCGGTGATGGGCTCACTGGCGGTCGCCCTGCCGTCCGCGGCGACAAACGCCGTCACAGGGCCACAGCCCCGGCAGGCGGATGCCCTCACCTGGCGAAGCTGCGCCACGAAGGCGTATCCACGGCTCGAGTGCTCCGAGGTGGCGGTGCCGCTCGACCATGCGCGACCGGACGGCAGGAAGATCACGATCGCGCTGTCGCGGGTGCGCCACACGGACCCGGCCTTCCAAGGGCCGCTGCTGGTCAACCCGGGAGGCCCGGGGGCGAGCGGGCTGCACCTGGCGGGGTACGTGGCGGCGGCGCTCCCGGCGAAGGTCTCCGCGCAGTACGACGTGATCGGCTTCGACCCCCGCGGAGTGGGTGCCTCGGCACCCGCGCTCACCTGCCGGCCAGGCCACTTCGCCCCGGTACGTCGCGACCCTGTGCCGCGTACGGTGTCCGACGAGTCGGCGCAGCTCGTCCGAGCCCGGGCCTTCGCCCGGGACTGCGGGCGGAAGTACCCGGACCTGCTTCCCCATCTGAGTACCGTGAACGCGGCGAAGGACATGGACCTGATCCGGGCCGCCCTCCGCGCCGAGCGGATCAGCTACTTCGGCTACTCGTACGGCACCTACCTGGGCGCCGTCTACGCCAGGCAGTTCCCGCACCGGGTACGGCGGGCGGTGCTCGACTCGGTGGTGGACCCCGACGGTGTCTGGTACGAGGACAACCTCGGCCAGGATCTCGCCTTCGACGCACGCCACAAGGCCTTCGCCGCCTGGGTGGCCAGGCATCATGCGACCTACCGGCTGGGCAACGATCCGGCCGGCGTCGAGGCGGCGTGGTACGCCGTGCGGGAGTCGGTGCGCCGGGCGCCGGCGGGCGGGAAGGTCGGTCCCGGCGAGCTGGAGGACACCTTCCTGCCGGGCGGCTACGACAACCGCTACTGGCCGCGGCTCGCCAACGCCTTCGCGGCGTACGCCCTGCATGGCCGGACCCAGCCGCTGCTCGACGCCTACGAGGCACTCGGCGCGGTGGACAGCAAGGGCGAGAACGGCTACTCCGTCTATACGGCCGTGGAGTGCCGTGACGCACCGTGGCCCCGGTCCTGGCCGGCCTGGCGCGCCGACAACACCGCGATCCACGCCAAGGCACCGTTCTTCACGTGGAGCAACGCCTGGTACAACGCTCCCTGCGCGTTCTGGCCCGTCCCGTCACTCGGACCGGTGGACGTGGCGAACACCGCGCTGCCCCCGGTGCTGCTCTTCCAGGCGACCGATGACGCGGCGACGCCCTACGAAGGTGCCGTCACCATGCACCGCAAGCTGCACGGCTCGCGCCTGGTCGTCGAGCGTGGCGGCGGCAATCACGGGGTCAGCCTGAGCGGGAACGCCTGCCTCGACCGGTATCTGACGGACTACCTGTCCACCGGCACGCTGCCGCCGGCCGCGCCGGGCGATGCGGCGGACGCCTTCTGCGCGGCCAGGCCGGAACCCGAGCCGCCGGCTGCGCAGGCCGCCGCGGGCGGCAAGTCCGGCGGCGAGGCAGGGGCGGAGAGGACAGGGGGAGCGCCGCACGGGATGCACGGGCTGGGACACCCGGGGCTCGGGCTCTGACGCATGCTCCGCCGGTGGGCTGAGCCAGAATGGCGCGATGGACACCCATCTGACCCATGTGCACGCGCCTGACGGCGTGTTCCCCGCGTCCGCCTACACGCATGTCGTCGCGGGAACGGGCCGCTTCGTCGCCGTATCCGGTCAGATCGCCCTGGACGAGAAGGGGGAACTGGTCGGCGAGGGCGACCCCGCCGCCCAGGCCCGGCAGGTCTTCGAGAATCTGCGCCGCTGCCTTGCCTCGGCGGGCGCCGGATTCCCGGACGTGGTGAAGCTGACGTACTTCCTGACCGACATGGCGCACCTGCCCGCGGTACGCGACGCCCGGGACGCGTATCTCGACCGCGACCGGCTGCCGGCGAGCACCGCGGTGCAGGTCGGCCCGCTGGTCGACCCCCGGCTGCTGATGGAGATCGAGGCCTTCGCGATCGTCCCGGACGCCGACCGGTAGGCGCCCACGGCTCAGGGCAGCCGCCCGAGCGCGGCGGAGGCGGCGGCCGACAGCCTCGGGTGGGTGCGGGAGGCTTCCAGGACCGGGCGGGCGCGCTCGTCCGCGAGCGCGCCCAGGCCCTCCACGCAGGCGAGGGCGACCCGCCAGTGCGGGTCGCCGGGAGTCAGTCTCCGGCCCAGGGTGGTGATCAGGGCTGGAGCGGATTCGGGCGCCCGCAGTGCGGCGAGCAGGCGTACGGGTGTGAGGGCGTAGGCGACGCGCAGTTCATTGGTGGCGAGTGCGGCGGCGGCCCGCGCGGTGCGGGGGTCGCCCAGCCGGGTCAGGGCATGGGCGGCGGAGACGCAGCGCCCCGGGTCGCGGTGGTTGAGCAGCAGCACGAGGGGCTCGAAGGCGCGGCGGTCCCCGGCGCAGCCGAGCCGGAACGCGGCGATCTCGCGGGCCCATAAAGGGCGTTGGGTCTCGGTGAGCACGGCGGCCAGCTCGTCGCAATCCTCGGTGGCGGTCAGCCGCAGGTGCAGTTCCTCGTCGGCCGGCCCTGACAGCTCTTCCCGGGTGCGCAGCGCCAGGTCCTCGAGGTCGGCGTCCATGAGGGGCAGCGTAGGCCCGCCGGGCGGGTCGACGGGCGGGAACGGCCGCAGCCGGGCGGGTCCGGCGGTCGTCAGGCCGCAGCGGCGCAGATCACATCGCCTGACCCGGACGGAGGGCTGGCGCGCTCGTTACCCGCCAGTTAGGCTCAGGTGAGCGGGTACCACCCGTTCGACTCCCGGTGGCCTGGTGACGCAGCCACCGTGAGGTATCCCGTGCCGGGACGGCACGCGGAGTTGTCGGTTCGGCAGTACGGCGCGACCCCGGGACAGGGTCCGTCTCCTCTCCACCGCGCCCGCCGCGGTGACACCACGACACGCATCGCCGCGCGCTCGCATCCCTCGCATTCGCACGCTCGCGCGCTCTCCCTCAGTCGTCACTCATTTCTGGAGTCCCGTGATGGACACCCCTCTCTCTTCCCAGGCATCCCTTTCGACCATCGCCGTCGTCGGCCTCGGCACCATGGGCACCGGCATCGCCGAGGTCCTGGCCCGCTCCGGCCGCGAGGTCATCGGTATCGACATCAGCGACACGGCCGCCCGCCACGCGGTCGCCACGCTCGAGGCAGCCACGGCCCGCGCGGTGGAGCGTGAGCGGATCACGGAGGAGGAGCGCCGGAACATCCTCGCGCGGTTCCGCACCTTCTCCGACCTCCAGGCAGCGGCCGATGCGGACCTCGTGATCGAGGTGGTCAACGAGGACTACGAGACCAAGCAGCAGGTGTTCCGCGCCCTCGACGGCATCGTCCGACCCGAGACGATCCTCGCCACCGGCACCAACGCGCTGTCCGTCACCCGGCTCGCCGCCGACTCGGCCCAGCCCGAGCGGGTCCTCGGTCTGCACTTCTTCAACCCGGCCCCGGCGATGAAGCTGGTCGAGGTGGTCTCCTCGGTGCTGACCGCCCCGAAGGCGATCGAAGCGGTCACCGCGCTGGCCCGCGACCTGGGCAAGGAGCCCGTCGCGGTCGGCGACCGGCCCGGTTTCGTCGCGGACGGGCTGCTCTTCGGCTACCTCAACCAGGCCGCTGCCATGTACGAGGCGAAGTACGCCTCCCGCGAGGACATCGACGCCGCGATGAAGCTGGGCTGCGGGCTGCCGATGGGCCCGCTGGCGCTGCTCGACCTGATCGGCATCGACACGGCCCGTACGGTGCTCGACGCGATGTACTCCGAGTCCCACGACCGCCTGCACGCCCCCGCGCCGATCCTGAAGCAGCTCAGCGAGGCGGGTCTGACGGGCCGCAAGTCGGGCCGTGGTTTCTACACCTACGAGGCGCCGGACAGCGGCACGGTGGTGCGGGACGCGCTCACCCCGCCGGAGACCGCGCAGGCCTCGGGAGGGCGCCAGGTGAGCTCGGTCGGCGTCGCCGGCTCCGGCACCATGGCCAGCGGTATCGCCGAGGTCTTCGCCAAGGCGGGCTACGAGGTCGTCCTGGCCGCCCGCAGTCTGGAGAAGGCCGAGACGGCCAAGGCCCGTATCGCCAAGTCGCTTTCGCGCTCCGTCGACAAGGGCCGCATGACGGCCGAGGTGCGGGACGAGACGCTGGCCCGGATCGCCCCGGCCGGTTCGCTGGACGCCTTCTCCGATGTCGATCTGGCGCTGGAGGCCGTCGCCGAGGACCTGGAGATCAAGCAGCAGCTGTTCGCCACCTTCGACAAGGTCTGCAAGCCGGGCGCGGTGCTGGCCACCACCACCTCCTCGCTGCCGGTCGTGGCCTGTGCGCGTGCCACCTCACGGCCCCAGGACGTGATCGGCATGCACTTCTTCAACCCGGCTCCGGCGATGAAGCTGGTCGAGGTGGTCCGCACCGTCCTGACCGCGGACGATGTGCACGCCACCGTCCGCGAGGTCACCGCGAAGATCAAGAAGCACCCGGTGGACTGCGGTGACCGTGCGGGCTTCATCGTCAACGCACTGCTGTTCCCCTACCTCAACAACGCGATCAAGATGGTCCAGGAGCACTACGCGACCCTGGACGACATCGACACCGCGATGAAGCTGGGCGGCGGCTACCCGATGGGTCCCTTCGAGCTGCTCGACGTGGTCGGCCTCGATGTCTCACTCGCCATCGAGAAGGTGCTGCACCGCGAGTTCCGCGACCCGGGTCTGGCGCCCGCTCCGCTGCTGGAGCACCTGGTGGCCGCGGGCTGCCTGGGTCGCAAGACGGGTCGCGGCTTCCGCGAATATGCCCGGCGCTGATTCCGGCCGCGCACAGGGGACGGGCTGGGGCGGGCTGCTCGACGGCACGGGCGGCTCGTCCCCGCAGGAGCGGCCCCCTGAGCAGATGCAGTACGTTCAGATCATGTCCCAGCCCGCTGACGCTCCCCGACGGCCTTCCAGGTCCGCCTCTTCCGCACCCGACGCCCCGGAAAGCGCCGCCGGCAGCCGCGCCGCCGCCCAGCGCCTCAAGATGCGGCGGGAACTGGCCGCGGCCGCCATGGAATTGTTCGCGTCCAAAGGGTACGAGGCGACGACCGTCGACGAGATCGCCGCGACGGCCGGGGTCGCTCGCCGGACCTTCTTCCGGCACTTCCGCTCCAAGGAAGAGGCGATCTTCCCGGACCATGACGACACCCTGGTGCGCGCGGAGGCGGTGCTCAACGCCGCACCGCCGCACGAGCATCCGCTGGACACGGTGTGCCGCGGCATCAAGGAAGTCATGAAGATGTACGCGTCGTCGCCGGCGGTCTCCGTCGAGCGCTACCGCCTCACGCGGGAGGTGCCCACTCTGCGTGAGCGTGAGATCGCCTCCGTGGCCCGGTACGAGCGGCTGTTCACCCGGTATCTGCTCGGGCACTTCGACGAGCGGGACCACCACACGGGCAATGACGACCCGCTGCTGGCCGAGGTGGCCGCCTCCGCCGTCGTCACGGCGCACAACCACGTGCTGCGCCGCTGGCTGCGGGCGGGGGGCCAGGGCGATGTGGAGGCCCAGCTCGACCACGCCTTCGACATCGTGCGCGAGACCTTCGGTTCGGGCATCGGGGCAGGGCGCACCGGCACCGAGCGCGCTCCCGCGGCCGCGGCCCGGGTGGAGTCGGCGGGATCCGAGGTGCTGGTGGCGGTGGCCCGCACGGACGCCCCGCTGCCCGAGGTGATGCGCACCATCGAGCAGGCGCTCAGACAGAGGTGACCACCGGGAAACGGCGGGGCCTCACAAGATTCACCGCATGGATTTTCACGAACGCACACGGTGACGGCCGCCCTTCGGGGCGGCCGTTCTCGCTGCTCAGGAGACCGATTCGATCGATCATCGCTCATATGTAATCAACGGATTGCATCTGAGTGAAATTCTTGGCACCCAGTGTCTTGCGGCCTGGCACGGGGTGCCATACGTTGAGGGTGTCCGGGCGGCCGGCGTGCAGACAACTGTCGTACGCCGGCTGTCCCCGCAAGCCACCCGGCTCGCGCGCCCGGACGCCTGCGTCACAGGCACCTCACGCGCCCACCCGGCGCCGCCAATGCACCACCCCGCCGAACCGACGGCACACCTCCACAGCAGCAGATCCCGACGTAACCCTCAGCGTTCGCCATCGAGCGTTTCTCCCCCGGACTCCCGCCGGGGGGACCCCCTGGAGGCATCACCGTGAAGGAAATCCTGGACGCGATCCAGTCGCCGGACACCACGTCCGCCGACTTCGCCGCACTCCCGCTCCCCGAGTCGTACCGTGCGGTGACCGTGCACAAGGACGAGGCCGAGATGTTCGCCGGCCTCACCACCCGCGAGAAGGACCCGCGGAAGTCCCTGCACCTGGACGAGGTCCCGCTTCCCGAGCTCGGCCCCGGTGAGGCGCTCGTCGCCGTGATGGCGAGCTCCGTCAACTACAACTCGGTGTGGACCTCGATCTTCGAGCCGGTGTCGACCTTCGGCTTCCTGGAGCGCTACGGGCGCCTCTCCGAGCTCACCAAGCGCCACGACCTGCCGTACCACATCATCGGCTCCGACCTGGCGGGCGTCGTGCTGCGCACCGGCCCCGGCGTGAACGCCTGGAACGCCGGTGACGAGGTCGTCGCGCACTGCCTCTCCGTCGAGCTGGAGTCCTCGGACGGCCACAACGACACGATGCTCGACCCCGAGCAGCGCATCTGGGGCTTCGAGACCAACTTCGGCGGACTGGCCGAGATCGCCCTGGTGAAGTCCAACCAGCTGATGCCGAAGCCCAAGCACCTGAGCTGGGAGGAGGCGGCGGCGCCGGGCCTGGTGAACTCCACGGCGTACCGCCAGCTGGTCTCACGGAACGGCGCGGGCATGAAGCAGGGCGACAACGTGCTGATCTGGGGCGCCAGCGGCGGCCTCGGCTCCTACGCCACCCAGTTCGCGCTGGCCGGCGGCGCCAACCCGATCTGCGTCGTCTCCAGCGAGCAGAAGGCGGACATCTGCCGCTCGATGGGCGCCGAGGCGATCATCGACCGCAGCGCCGAGGGCTACAAGTTCTGGAAGGACGAGCGCACCCAGGACCCGAAGGAGTGGAAGCGCTTCGGCAAGCGCATCCGCGAGTTCACCGGCGGCGAGGACATCGACATCGTCTTCGAGCACCCGGGCCGCGAGACCTTCGGCGCCTCCGTGTACGTCACCCGCAAGGGCGGCACCATCACCACCTGCGCCTCGACCTCGGGCTACATGCACGAGTACGACAACCGCTACCTGTGGATGTCCCTGAAGCGCATCATCGGCTCGCACTTCGCGAACTACCGCGAGGCGTGGGAGGCCAACCGCCTGATCGCCAAGGGCAAGATCCACCCGACCCTGTCCAAGGTCTACTCCCTCGAGGAGACCAGCCAGGCCGCTCACGACGTGCACCGCAACGTGCACCAGGGCAAGGTCGGCGTGCTGTGCCTGGCCCCCGAAGAGGGCCTGGGCGTGCGCGACGAGGAGATGCGCGCCAAGCACATCGACGCCATCAACCGCTTCCGGAACATCTGAGCGAGCCAGAGGTCCATCAGATGACAGAGCGTCAGATCGCCAACGGGCGGCAGCCGAAGGACCGGCCGTGGCTCATGCGGACGTACGCCGGCCACTCCACGGCCGAGGCGTCCAACGAGTTGTACCGGCGCAACCTGGCCAAGGGCCAGACCGGTCTCTCGGTCGCTTTCGACCTGCCGACCCAGACCGGCTACGACCCCGACCACGTCCTCGCCCGCGGCGAGGTCGGCCGGGTCGGGGTCCCGGTCTCGCACCTCGGTGACATGCGGCGGCTGTTCCAGGACATCCCCCTGGACCAGATGAACACCTCGATGACCATCAACGCCACCGCCATGTGGCTGCTGGCGCTCTACCAGGTGGTCGCGGAGGAGCAGGGCGCCGACATCACCAAGCTCCAGGGGACGACGCAGAACGACATCGTCAAGGAGTACCTGTCGCGCGGGACGCATGTCTTCCCGCCCGGGCCCTCCCTGCGTCTCACCACCGACATGATCACGTACACGGTGGCGAACATCCCCAAGTGGAACCCGATCAACATCTGCAGCTACCACCTCCAGGAGGCCGGGGCCACACCTGTCCAGGAGATCGCGTACGCGATCTCCACCGCGATAGCCGTGCTGGACGCGGTGCGCGACTCCGGACAGGTGCCGCAGGAGAAGTTCGGTGATGTCGTCGCCCGTATCTCCTTCTTCGTGAACGCGGGCGTCCGCTTCATCGAGGAGATGTGCAAGATGCGCGCCTTCGGCCGCATCTGGGAGAAGGTGACCCGCGAGCGCTACGGAATCGAGAACCCCAAGCAGCGCCGCTTCCGCTACGGCGTCCAGGTCAACTCGCTCGGGCTGACCGAGGCGCAGCCGGAGAACAACGTCCAGCGCATCGTGCTGGAGATGCTGGCGGTGACCCTCTCCAAGGACGCCCGCGCCCGCGCCGTACAGCTTCCGGCGTGGAACGAGGCCCTGGGTCTGCCCAGGCCCTGGGACCAGCAGTGGTCGCTGCGTATCCAGCAGGTGCTCGCGCACGAGAGCGATCTGCTGGAGTACGAGGACATCTTCGCGGGCTCGCATGTCATCGAGGCCAAGGTGGACGCCCTG
Organism: Streptomyces sp. NPDC019396; assembly: GCF_040632375.1. Lineage (NCBI taxonomy): Bacteria > Bacillati > Actinomycetota > Actinomycetes > Kitasatosporales > Streptomycetaceae > Streptomyces > Streptomyces sp. NPDC019396. The sequence goes on from NZ_JBEYBS010000011.1 coordinate 84,571, forward strand.
GTCGCGGAGTCGCTCGCCGAGATCGACCGGATCCAGGAGATGGGCGGTGCGATGGCCGCCGTCGAGTCCGGCTACCTCAAGTCGCAGCTGGTCTCCTCGCACGCCGAGCGGCGGGCCAGGATCGAGGGCGGCGAGGAGAAGATCGTCGGGGTCAACATCTTCGAGACCACCGAGCCCAACCCGCTGACCTCGGACCTCGACACCGCGATCATGACGGTCGACCCGGCCAACGAGGCGCGTGTCGTCGCCAAGCTCCACCAGTGGCGCGACGACCGCGACGAGAACCGCGCCCAGGAGGCCCTGGCGGCCCTGAAGGCGGCCGCGGCCGGCGACACCAACCTGATGGCGGCCACCGTCGAGTGCGCCCGAGCGGGCGTCACCACCGGCGAGTGGGCCTGGGCCCTGCGGGATGTCTTCGGCGAGTTCCGCGCCCCGACGGGCGTGTCGTCCGCGCCGGTCGCGGTGACCGCCGAGGAGGGCACCCCGATGGCCCACGTCCGCGAGAAGGTGTCCCGTACCGCCGACGAGCTCGGCGCGGGACGGCTGCGGCTCCTCGTCGGCAAGCCTGGCCTGGACGGCCACTCCAACGGCGCCGAGCAGATCGCCGTGCGCGCGCGTGACGCGGGCTTCGAGGTGGTCTACCAGGGCATCCGGCTGACGCCGGAGCAGATCGTCAACGCCGCGCTGGCCGAGGACGTGCACTGCGTGGGCCTGTCGATCCTGTCGGGCTCGCACGCCGAGCTGGTGCCCGACGTACTGCGGCGCCTGCGTGAGGCCGGCGCGTCCGACATCCCGGTGATCGTGGGCGGAATCATCCCGAACAGCGACGCCGAGGATCTGAAGCGTGCGGGTGTGGCCGCCGTCTTCACACCGAAGGACTTCGGTATCACCGAGATCATCGGACGTATCGTCGACGAGATCCGGAAAGCGAACAAGCTCGACCCCGTGGAGGTCCCCGCATGACCAGCCCCGTGAACCGTCTGCGGCCGCGCCGCTCCTGCCTCGCGGTCCCCGGTTCGAATCCGCGCTTCCTCGAGAAGGCCCAGGGCCTGCCCGCCGACCAGGTCTTCCTCGACCTGGAGGACGCGTGTGCGCCGCTGGCCAAGCCCGAAGCACGGCACACCATCGTGAAGTTCCTGAACGAGGGTGACTGGACCGGCAAGACGCGCGTCGTGCGGGTGAACGACTGGACGACGCAGTGGACGTACCGCGACGTCGTGACGGTCGTCGAGGGCGCGGGCCCGAACCTCGACTGCATCATGCTGCCGAAGGTCCAGAACGCCGAGCAGATCGTCGCCCTGGACCTGCTGCTGACGCAGATCGAGAAGACGATGGGCTTCGAGGTCGGCAAGATCGGCATCGAGGCGCAGATCGAGAACGCCCAGGGCCTCAACAACGTCAACGCGATCGCCCAGGCCTCGCCGCGCGTGGAGACCATCATCTTCGGCCCGGCCGACTTCATGGCGTCCATCAACATGAAGTCCCTGGTCGTGGGTGAGCAGCCGCCCGGTTACCCGGCGGACGCCTACCACTACATCCTGATGAAGATCCTGATGGCCGCCCGCGCCAACAACCTCCAGGCGATCGACGGCCCCTACCTCCAGATCCGCAACATCGACGGCTACCGCGCGGTCGCCCAGCGCGCCGCCGCGCTCGGCTTCGACGGCAAGTGGGTGCTGCACCCGGGCCAGGTCGAGGCGTCCAACGAGATCTTCTCGCCCTCCCAGGAGGACTACGACCACGCCGAGCTGATCCTGGACGCGTACGACTACTACACGTCCGAGGCGGGTGGCAAGAAGGGCTCCGCGATGCTCGGCGACGAGATGATCGACGAGGCGAGCCGCAAGATGGCCCTGGTCATCTCCGGCAAGGGCCGGGCCGCCGGCATGCAGCGCACCACGAAGTTCGAGATCCCGGAGGCCTGAGCAGCATGCAGTTCGGACGCACATACGAGGAGTTCGAGGTCGGTGCGGTCTACAAGCACTGGCCCGGAAAGACGGTCACGGAGTACGACGACCACCTCTTCTGTCTGCTGACCATGAACCACCACCCCCTCCACATGGACACCAACTATGCGGAGAAGACGACGGACTTCGGCAAGAACGTCGTGGTGGGCAACTACATCTACTCGCTGCTGCTCGGCATGTCCGTGCCGGACGTCTCCGGCAAGGCGATCGCCAACCTGGAGATCGAGTCGCTGAAGCACGTGGCGCCGACCTTCCACGGCGACACGATCTACGGCGAGACCACGGTGCTTGACAAGTGGCCGTCGAAGTCCAAGGACGACCGCGGCATCGTCTACGTCGAGACCAAGGGCTACAAGCAGGACGGCACGCTCGTGTGCGTCTTCCGCCGCAAGGTGATGGTCCCCACCGAGACGTACATCAAGGAGCGCGGCGGCGAGCAGCCCGGCCGCCCCGAACTGAAGCAGCAGGAGAAGTAGCCATGGCCCGACTCGCCCAGACCGCCGGTCTGACCGATGTCCAGCAGGAGATCCTGAGCACCGTCAGGGACTTTGTCGACAAGGAGATCATTCCGGTCGCGACCGGGCTGGAGCACCGGGACGAGTACCCGCAGCAGATCGTCGACGGGCTCAAGGAGCTCGGACTCTTCGGCCTGATGATCCCGGAGGAGTACGGGGGCCTGGGCGAGTCCCTGCTCACGTACGCGCTCTGCGTCGAGGAGATCGCCCGCGGCTGGATGTCCGTCTCGGGCATCATCAACACCCACTTCATCGTCGCGTACATGATCAAGCAGCACGGCACCCAGGAGCAGAAGGACCACTTCCTGCCCCGGATGGCGGCGGGCGAGGTGCGCGGCGCGTTCTCGATGTCCGAGCCGGCTCTCGGTTCGGACGTGTCGGCGATCTCGTCGAAGGCGGTGAAGGACGGCGACGAGTACGTCCTGAACGGCCAGAAGATGTGGCTGACGAACGGTGGCACGTCCACGCTGGTGGCCGTTCTGGTCCGCAGTGACGAAGGACACCCCGAGGGCACGGCCCCGCACAAGTCGATGACCACCTTCCTGGTCGAGAAGGAGCCCGGCTTCGGCGAGGTCCGCCCCGGCCTCACCATCCCCGGGAAGATCGACAAGATGGGCTACAAGGGTGTCGACACCACCGAGCTCATCATGGACGGACTGCGCATTCCGGCCAATCGTGTGCTCGGCGGCACCACCGGCCGAGGCTTTTACCAGATGATGGACGGCGTCGAGGTCGGCCGCGTGAACGTGGCGGCCCGTGGCTGCGGTGTCGCGCAGCGTGCCTTCGAGCTGGGTGTCTCCTACGCCCAGCAGCGCAACACCTTCGGCAAGCCGATCGCCCAGCACCAGGCCATCCAGTTCAAACTGGCCGAGATGGCTACCAAGGTCGAGGCCGCCCATGCCATGATGGTCAACGCAGCACGCAAAAAGGACTCCGGGGAGCGAAACGACCTGGAGGCAGGGATGGCGAAGTACCTCGCCTCCGAATACTGCAAGGAAGTCGTCGAGGACGCCTTCCGCATCCACGGCGGCTACGGCTTCTCCAAGGAGTACGAGATCGAGCGCCTCTACCGTGAGGCTCCGATGCTACTGATCGGCGAAGGTACCGCCGAGATCCAGAAAATGATCATTGGTCGTCGGCTTCTCGAGGAGTACCGACTCCAGGGCTGAATGTCGTTTCTGAGTCGGTTCGGCCGCGAAGAAGATCACACCGAGTCATCTTCTTCCGGCCGCCGACTCGACTTCCGGCTTGCCCAGTTGCGGTGCGCAACCGATACCATCTCCGGAAAGCCGCCGACAGCTGCCCGTCCCCGTGTTCTGCCAGCGCGGCATCATCCGCTACGAAGGTCATCCATGCCCCACAGCCAAACCTCTGCACCTCGCGACAGCCGCTTCGGCGTACGCATTGCGCGCGGAGCATCGCCGTGGCTTCTGCCGACCGTCGCGACCGCGGCCCTGAGCCTGGTGCGTGCGCGCCGGTCGAAGCGTGCCGCGGCCATCGCCGTGCCCACCACCGCGCTCGCGGCGGGCATGCTGTGGTTCTTCCGCGACCCCGAGCGCGAGATCGCCCAGGGCCGGGTCATCTCCCCTGCCGACGGCGTGGTGCAGAGCATCATGCCGTGGAAGGACGGACGGACCCGCGTCGCCATCTTCATGAGCCCGCTGAACGTCCACGTGAACCGCGCCCCGCTCGCCGGGACGGTCACGTCCGTCGAGCATGTGCCCGGTGGATTCGTTCCCGCCTTCAACAAGGAGAGCGAGAACAACGAGCGAGTGATCTGGCATTTCGACACCGAGCTGGGTGACATCGAGATGGTCCAGATCGCCGGCGCCGTGGCGCGCCGCATCGTCCCGTACCTTCCCCAGGGCACGAAGGTCGAGCAGGGTGACCGCATCGGTCTGATCCGCTTCGGCTCCCGCGTCGACATCTACCTCCCCGAGGGTGTGGAGGTCGCGGTCGAGGTCGGCCAGACCACAACCGCGGGGGTGACTCGCATTGACCGTGATTGATCCCGACACACAGGCGGGCTGGGTCCCGGAGGCGGATGCCTTCGAGACCGAGCCCGGCTCCGGCGCCGCGGACGAAGCGGAGGAGATGCCGCTCTCGCTGCGGCTCTCGATAGCGGACACGCTCACGCTCGGTAACGCGACCTGTGGATTCATGGCGGTGTACTTCACCACCACCGGCATCCTCATCCCGCACCTCGTCGGCAGCGGTGAGAGCGGCATGGCGCGGCACTCCGCCGCGACGGCCGTGATCCTGATGCTGTGCGCCGCGGTCTTCGACCTCTTCGACGGGATCGTGGCCCGCAAGCTGCGCAGCTCGCCGATGGGTGCCGAGCTGGACAACCTGTCCGACCTGATCAGCTTCGGGCTGGCTCCGGCCTACTTCGTGCTGGTCTACGGCATGGTCGCCGACGACGCCCACCAGAAGGTCTCGGCACTGGCCGCGATCGTGGTGCTGCTGGCGGTGGTGCTGCGGCTGGCGCGCTTCTCGTGTGTCACGTTGAAGGACGGCATGTTCCAGGGCATGCCGAGCCCCTTCGGCGCGCTGACGGTGGTCTCGATCGTGCTGCTGGAGCTGCCCTTCATCCCGACCCTGCTGGCGATCATCGGCACGGCGTGGCTGATGGTGAGCCGGGTCGAGTACCCGAAGCCGCGGGGCAAGCTGGCGGTCGCGATGCTCAGCTGGATCGTGGGAGCCATGGGCCTGCTGGCCGCTTGGGCGTTCGACGCCCCGGGCGGTCAGCTGCTGCTCCAGACCGGCTGCGCGCTCCAGATCGTGCTGGCGGCGACGATCCCGCTGTTCGCCACGGCGCGGCGGGTCAACACCTTCCGCGACAACCGCCGCGAGGCGCGGGCTTCGGCGCAGCTGCCGTAGCGCTCGTCGGGAACGGACCGGGAAGGCCCCGGGTGCGAGTGATCGCACCCGGGGCCTTCGTCGTGTTCCACCCCGGCGGGGGCCAGCCGTGACCGGACGGCTTCAGACCGCGTGGGCGGGCAGCGCCAGGCTCGCCCACACGGCCTTGCCCAGGGGCGGGGTGAGGGACCAGGACCAGCTCTCGCTGAGGGCGTCCACCAGAGCGAGCCCGCGACCACCGGGCGCCCAGGGCGCCGGGGACCGCAGCCCGCGCTGCGGACGGGGCGGGGCGGTGCTCGGGTCGGTCAGGGTGCAGACCACATGACCGGGCTGGCGGTAGAGGCCCAGCCAGAGCGGATAGCCGTCCTGTGCCGCATGCCCGGGCTCGAGCGCGTGCCGGACGGCGTTGGTCACCAGCTCACCGGCGACCAGCGCCATGTCGGGGACGAGTCCCGCCAGTCCCCAGCCTCGCAGGGTGACGTCGACGAACCGACGCGCCTGGCGTGCGTTCCGGGGGCTGCCGTCGAGGCCGCAGGCGGCGAAGTTGTCCGCCCCGAAGCCGTGCTGCAGGTGGAGCTCAGGACCCGACGGTGATCGTTCATGCGTCGGATTCACGCCGATTGCCGCGGATGGACGCCGGTCAGCGCAGTCGGACGTGGTGCTCGCACTGGTTGACATGTAAATCGTCACTGGTCATGTCCCCCTGAAAGCTTCGGTGTTCGACGCTGCGGCGGCTGATGCGGAACGAGTATTGTCGAGTGCGCGCCGAAAATGCAATTGCACCTGGGATTGCACTGGCTGATTCCAGGGTGACCCTACCCACCGGCACAAACCGACGAAAAGGGGTTCAAGGACATGGAGTTCTCCAATGGCATGCGGGCTGACGCACTGACGCCGGCGACCTGGATCAAGAGCACTCACAGCAACGCCACCGGGAACTGCGTGGAGCTGGCCACGCTCCCGGACGGCAGCATCGCCATGCGCAACTCCCGTGATCCGCACGGACCGGCGCTGATCTATACGCGTGACGAGCTCGCGGCCTTCGTCGCGGGCGCCCGGGATGGCGACTTCGACGCCATGATTGTCTGAATCCCAACGGGAAGCGGCCCATGCACCCATGGCTCACGTCCGTCCGTGCGGGATAGTGTCGAAGTCTTCCCCTCATCCGCAGGAGCATGCGATGGCCGCAGCAGAACCGAGCACGCCGTTGTTCATGAGTCCGCTGGGCGCGGTCGAGGGAAATCCGACCGCTCTGAAGCTGATCCTGGGCGGCAAGCTGCGTGAACTGCGGGTAGGCGCCGGGCTCGACCCCTCCGCGGTGGACACCCGGCTCGGATTCTCACGCTCCAAGACCAGCCGCATAGAACTCGGGCGCCACGGCTGCAAGCCCGCGGACGCCCTGGCCCTGCTGAATCTCTACGGGGTGGGCGACGAGGTCCGCGTCTCCGAGTTCCTGCGGCTGGTGGAGCAGTCCCGCCGGACGGACTGGTGGCACTCCTTCAGCGACGTCCTGTCCGACTTCTTCACCCCGCTGGTCTCCCTGGAGGGCGCGGCGTCGACCATCCGGACCTACGAGCCGTTCTACGTGCCGGGGCTGCTCCAGACCGAGGAGTACGCACGGGCGGTGATCCAGTCAGGCCCTGCCCGGCTGTACGCGCATGAAGTGCACCGCAGGGTCGATCTGCGCCGGGAACGCCAGCGGCAGCTCGCACAGACCGACGGCCCCCGGCTGTGGGCGGTGATCGACGAGTCCGTGCTGATGCGCGCCGTCGGCGGCCCCGAGGTCATGCGCGGACAGCTCGGCCATCTCATCGAGATGACGGGTCAGCCCCGGATCACCTTGCAGGTGGCCCCGCTGTCCGTCACGGCATCGGTCGGCGTGGGCACCGGTCTGACCTATCTGCGTTTCGCCCTGCGCGACTTGAAGGACGCCGTCTACATCGAGCATCTGACGGACAGCACCTTCAGCCAGAAGCCGCAGGTCGTGGAGCAGTACCGCGACATGATGGACCGGATCGGAGCGTGTGCGCTCACACCCCGGGAGACGCGTGACCTGATCATGGAGCGCATCAGCGCTCTGTGACGTCCCGCGTTTCCCCGGCCGCGGGGCCGGGGAAACGGGAGAACGGGGAAGCGGGGACGCTCTCCAGCGATGCCGGACCTCACATGAGCCGGCCGACGCCGCCCCACTCGATCCATTCGTCGGTCTGCTGCACCGGGGCGAGGTCGTTGTCCGGCCGCCAGCTGGACACTTCCACCAGTCCCGGCTCCAGGATCTGCAAGCCCTTGAGGTACGCGGTGACTTCGTGCTCCTCGCGCACCCTCCCCCAGTGCCCGCCCGTTGCCTCCGCCATGAAGTCGGTGACGAACTTGCGGATCTCGGGCCGCTCGCTGACGAGCTGACACACCACCAGGAAGCTTCCCGGCACGAGTCTTTCGGCAACCCGGCGTACCAGGGCGGCCGGATCGGACTCGTCCGGAATGCAGTGCATCACGGAGACGAACAGCGCGGCGACCGGCTGGCTGAAGTCTATGAGCCGGGTCGTCTCGGGATGTTCGAAGATGGCTTCGGTATCCCGCATATCGGCCTGGATGACCGCGGTGCGGTCGTTCTCCTCGAGCAACGCACGGCCGTGCGCCAGCACGATCGGGTCGTTGTCGACGTAGACGACCCGCGACTCCGGGGCCACGGCCTGGGCGACCTGGTGGACGTTGTCCTGGGTCGGCAGCCCGGACCCGTGGTCGATGAACTGCCGCACACCGTAGTCGGTGGCCAGCGTCCGCACGACACGCTGGAGGAACCGGCGATTGTTGACGGCCAGCACCTTGGTACTGGGCACTTGTTCGAGGAGCTCGAGACAAGCGTCGCGGTCGGACTGGTAGTTGTCGTCACCTCCCAGGAGGTAGTCGTACATCCGTGCCACGCTCGGCACGTTGGTGTCGATGGCATCCGGGCGCCACGACTCGCGTTGCATCCAGTCCTCATTCGCGTCAGGGGTAATCGGAATCTGAGAGATGCACATGCTAGGGAGGCCCGGGGAGCCGGTACAGGTGGTTCACAAGGCCGGCAGGGGCCGGGGACGTCTTTCGGCCATCGCGGGCACGTACGGCCACGGCGGGGGTAGCAGGTGACACGAATGGGCCGGTACCCGAAAGGTCCGGACGCTACGAGGGCCGGGGTGACGCCTCCAGCAGGAAGTCCCGCGCGATGTGCTCCGCAGCCCGTTCCAGCAGCGGACCGGCCTGTGCCATGCACAGCGCCGGGTCTGGTTCCAGTTCCCGCAGCGGGTAGGCGCGCCGGATACCGGCCCCGCCGAGTGCCTCCTGGGTGAGCGCCAGCCGGCCGCAGACCGCGACGACGTCCTTGCCCGCGGCGCGGGCCGCCGCGGCCACACCCGCCGGGGCCTTGCCGTGCAGGGTCTGCTCGTCCAGGGAGCCTTCGCCGGTGATCACCAAGGTGGCCCTTTCCAGCGCCCGGCCGAAGCCCAGGATGTCGAGCATCACCTCGATACCCGGCCGGAAGCACGCCCCGAGCGCCACCAGGGCCCCGTATCCGATGCCCCCGGCCGCCCCCGCTCCGGGGGCATCGGCCGCATCGGGGCCGAGAACCGACGCGTAGTGGGCCAGTGCCCGGTCCAGCACGGCGACATCCGCGGGCGAGGCACCCTTCTGCGGGCCGAACACCGCGGGCGCGCCCTTCGGCCCGGTCAGCGGGTTGTCCACATCGCTGGCGAGAATCAGCTCGACGTCCTGGAAACGGTCGTCAAGCCCGGACAGATCCGCGGTCACCAGCTCACCGAGAGCGCCACCGCCCGGTCCGACCGACTCGCCACCGGCGCCCAGGAAACGCGCGCCCAGCGCGGCGAGCATCCCGGCCCCGCCGTCCGTCGTCGCGCTGCCGCCGACACCGAAGACGATCGTCCTCGCCCCGGCGTCGAGCGCCGCGCGGAGCAGCTCGCCCGATCCGTAGGTCGTCGAGGTGAGCGGCGCGAAGACCCCGTCGGGCAGGTGCTGGAGCCCGGAGGCCTCCGCCATCTCGACCACGGCCGTGGTGCCGCGCAGGGCGTAGGCCGCGGTGAGCGGCTCACCGCGGGGCCCGGTCACCGCCGCCACGCGGCGCTCGAAGCCCGCCGCGACCGCTGCCGCGACCGTGCCGTCGCCGCCGTCCGCGACGGGAAGGGTCTCCACCGCGAGCCCGGGGACCACCCGTCGTAGGCCCGCAGTCACTCGCTCCGCCACCTGCACGGCCGTGAGTGAGCCTTTGAACTTGTCCGCCGCGACAAGAACGTGCGCGGCGGTAACTGCTCCGTTCGTCACCTTGCTATCCCTTGCTGTCGAACAGGCAGTCGCGCCGCCCCGACCCTATCCGCACACCCTGACGGGTGCCACCCCTCCAAGACCGAGGTGCTGCCGCCGGAACCGGGTACACCCGAGACATGACACCTTCAGTCACGGGGACCGCCGACCGCATCCTCGGCGGCTGGCTCGGCCGGATCGCCGGAAACATGCTCGGCAAGCCCATCGAGCGCGGTGACTACTGGACCCGGGACCGCATCGACCGCTACCTCCGGCTCACCCACGCCCTGCCGCTGGCCGACTACCTCCCCGAGCCGCCACCCGGCGCGGACGGCTTCGAGCTGCGCCCGGACTGGCGCGGTTGCGTCCGCGGCAGGATCCACGGCAGCTGCCGGGACGACGACGTGGACTACAGCATCCTCGGTCTCCACCTCCTGGAGACCCATGGCTTCGGCTTCACCACCGAACAGGTGGGAGAGCTGTGGCTGCTGCGGCTGCCGTACCTCCAGACGTTCACGGCCGAGCGGGCGGCGTACCGCAATCTGACCGCCGGTCTGAGGCCACCGCTCACCGCCACTCACGACAACCCGCACCAGGAATGGATCGGTGCGCTGATCAGGGCGGATGTCTTCGGCTGGACCAGCCCCGGCGATCCGGTGCGCGCGGCCTCCCTCGCCCGCCGCGACGCCGTGCTGTCGCACACCGGCAACGGTGTGTACGGGGCGATGTGGGCCGCGGCCGTGATCGCCGCGGCCTTCACGGCGGCCGATGCGCGCGAGGCCGTCGAGACCGGGCTCGAGCGCATCCCCGCGAGCTGCCGTCTGGCGCGGGCGGTGCGCCGCACGATCGCCCTGCACGACACCGGCCTGCCCTGGTCGGACGCACTGGACACGCTGGACGGGGAGACGGCCGGACTCGGCTGGATCCACACCGTCCCCAACGCCGCGGTCATCACCGCGGGGCTGCTGTACGGATCGGGGGACTTCACCACCACGGTGGCGCTCACCGTACGCGGCGGTCTCGACACGGACTCCAACGGAGCGACGGCGGGCTCCGTGGCGGGCGTGCTGTGCGGGGCGTCGGGCATCCCGCCCCAGTGGACCCGCCCGCTGGAGGACCGGGTGAGCAGTGCGGTGTTCGGCTTCGACGGAGCGCGGATCGGCGAACTGGCCAACAGGACCGCCCGGTTGGCGTCGCTGCGACCGGCCGGTCGGCACGGCGTCCATGCCGTGTAGGGGAAACAGCGACGGTTGCGCGCCCGCGCTGCGAGGATGGCGCCGTGTTCCTGGTCTCCCCATGCACGGCGGACGACCCCGCCCTGCGTTCCCTGGTCGACGCGATGACGGCGGAGCTGGTGCCCGTGTACGGGCTCCCTCCGGACGCACATCCCGCTCCGATGGCCCCGGAAGCCCGGTTCCTGCTGGTCCGGTGTGAGGGCGAGGCGGTGGGCTGCTGTGCCGTGCAGCCGGTCGGTCCGGGGGTGTGCGAGCTGAAACGGATGTTCGTGTCCCCGGCCGTCCGGGGTACGGGAGCCGCCGGCGCGCTGCTCGCACGGGCCGAGCGGCTCGCCTCGGTGCTGGGCGCAGATCGGATGCGACTGGAGACCGGAATCCGGCAGCCCGCCGCGATGCGGTTGTACGAACGGGCCGGTTATCTCAGGATCGCGAACTACCCGCCTCATGAGGGGGACCCGCTTTCGGCGTGCTACGAGAAGGGGTTGCACGCAGGGCGCTGAAGGGCTGTCGCGGGCGTGGACGAGCGCGTGGTCCGGTCTCGCACGGGAGCCGGTAATCCGGTCGCGGCCGCCGCGCCCGGGTCCATACGCTCGGGGTATGACACTCGTGGCGATCCTCAGCGGTGCCGGTATCTCGACGGACTCCGGCATTCCCGACTACCGCGGGCCGAACGGGCTGTGGCGGCGCGATCCGGAAGCCGAGAAGCTGGTCACGTACGACTACTACATGGCCGATCCGGAGATCCGGCGCCGCTCCTGGCGCATGCGTCTCGACGGTCCGGTGCTGCACGCCGAGCCGAACGCGGCGCATCGGGCCATCGCGGAGTTCGAGCGCGGCGGCAGCCCGGTCCGGGTGATCACACAGAACGTCGACGGGCTTCACCAGCTGGCCGGGGTTTCGGCGCGCAAGGTCCTCGAACTGCACGGCACCGCACGGTCGGTGGTGTGCACCGGCTGCCAGGTCCGCTCCTCGATGGCGGACGCACTGGAGCGGGTGCGGGCAGGTGAGGCGGATCCGCCGTGCACGTCCTGCGGCGGGATCCTGAAGTCGGCGACGGTGATGTTCGGCCAGCCCCTCGATCCGGTGGTGCTGGGCGAGGCGATGGGGATCGCCAAGGCCTGCGAGGTCTTCATCGCGGTCGGGACCAGCCTCCAGGTACAGCCCGCCGCGTCGCTCGCGGGAATCGCGGCCGAGCACGGCGCCCGGCTGATCGTCGTCAACGCGGAGCCGACCCCTTACGACGAGCTCGCCGCCGAGGTCGTCCGCGAGCCCATCGGGACGGCGTTGCCTTCTCTGCTCGAGCGCCTGCGCTGAGCGCGTACCGCCCCGACCGCGAGCCGGACGTCAGAACAGCGCTCAGAACAGCGCGTCGTCGGGGGCTCCCCGCTCGAATGCCAGCAGCCGCTGCTTGCGGTCGAGCCCGCCACCGTAGCCGGTGAGGCTGCCCGATGCCCCGACCACCTGGTGGCAGGGCACGATGATGCCGATCGGGTTTCTGCCGTTGGCGAGTCCGACGGCGCGTGAGGCGCCGCGGTTGCCGAGAGCGTCGGCGAGGTCGCCGTAGGAGCGGGTCTCGCCGTACGGGATCGCGCGGAGCTGGGCCCAGACCCTGAGCTGGAACGGTGTTCCGACCAGTTGCATCGGCAGGTCGAAGTGGGTCAGTTCACCGGCGAAGTACGCGTCGAGCTGCCGTACGGTCTCGCCGAAGGGGCGGGGGTCGGGGGCGCCGAAGGTGTGCTCGGCGGGGCGGTGGCGCTGGCCGGTCATGTAGAGGCCGCTCAGTACCGAGTCCGTGGCGACGAGGGTGAGCGGACCGTACGGGCTGTCGACCACGGTGTGGGTGCGGCTCATGTTGGCGGGCTCCAGGTCAGGAGACGGGCAGACAGTTGACGGGGTGGTCGCCGGTGGCCCACAGGTACTGGACGGCGTAGGCACGCCATGGCCGCCAGGACGCGGCGCGCGCCGTGAGGGCGGCCGGGGACGCGGGCAGACCGAGCTCGCCGGCCGCGCGGCGGATGCCGAGGTCCGTGGGGAGGAAGGCGTCGGGGTCGCCGAGTGCGCGCATCGCGATGACCTCGATGGTCCAGGGCCCGAAGCCGGGCAGCGCGGCGAGCCTGGCGCGTGCTTCGTTCCAGTCGCTGTCGGCACCGAGGTTCAGGCTGCCCCCGGCGAGTGCGCCGACCAGTGCGGTGAGGCTGGTGCGGCGGCCGCGCGGGAAGGCCAGGGTCCCGGGGTCGAGGCCGACCAGGGCCTGCGGGTCCGGGAAGAGGTGGGTGAGGCCGCCTTCGGGGTCGTCCACGGGGGTGCCGTGTGCCGTGACCAGCCGTGCGGCGTGGGTGCGGGCGGCAGCGGTGGAGACCTGCTGGCCGAGCACGGCCCGTACGGCGAACTCCGCGGCGTCGACGGTACGCGGCACCCGTCTGCCGGGGGCCTTGTCGACCAGCGGCGCGAGCTGCGGATCGGCCCGGAGCTGTTCGTCGACGGCTACGGGGTCGGCGTCGAGGTCGAGCAACCGGCGGCAGCGGCTGATGGCGAGGGTCAGGTCCCGGGCGTCGGTCAGGGACAGCCGGCAGGCGATGTGATCGGGGCGGGGGGCCAGGGAGACGATGCCATGGCCGTGCGGCAGCACGAGCGTGCGGCGGTAGGCGCCGTCCCGCCACTCCTCCACACCGGGCACGGCGGTCGCGGCGAGATGTCCGAACAGGTTGTCCGGGTTGAGGGGGGCCCGGAACGGCAGGCGCAGGCTGAGCACCCCCGGAGTCGCCGGAGGCTTCGTGCCCTGCCGGTTGACGCGGGTGCGCAGCTCACTCGGGGAGAGTGCGAACACCGCGCGGACGGTGTCGTTGAAGCTGCGGATCGAGGAGAAGCCCGCGGAGAAGGCGACTTCGGCCATGGGGAGCGCCGTGGTCTCGATGAGCAGCCGCGCGGTCTGGGCGCGCTGTGCTCGTGCCAGGGCGAGCGGGCCCGCGCCGACCTCCGCGAGCAGCTGGCGTTCGATCTGCCGGGTCGAGTATCCGAGCCGGGCAGCGAGGCCGGGGACGCCTTCGCGGTCGACCACTCCGTCCTGGATGAGCCGCATGGCGCGGGCGACGGTGTCGGCCCGGGCGTTCCACTCGGGGGATCCGGGGCTGGTGTCGGGCCGGCAGCGCTTGCAGGCCCGGAAGCCCGCCTGCTGGCAGGCGGCGGCGCTGGGGTGGAACACCATGTTCTCGGCCTTGGGCGGGACGGCCGGGCAGCTGGGGCGGCAGTAGATCCCGGTGGTCAGGACCGCGGTGAAGAACCAGCCGTCGAAGCGGGCGTCCTTGGACCGGACGGCCCGTACGCAGCGCTCGGTGTCGGTGTGCATGGCGGGATGCATGGTTCAAGCATCCGCCACGGACCGCTCCCGGGCTGGCGGAATTGCGACATCGACCTTCCGCTACCAGGGCATCCTGTTTTTGCCCCGCAGCGGAGACCGGCCCCACCCGGCAGCGTGTGTCGGGCGGGGCCGGTCGTTGAAGGTTCATATGCCGGGCCTCAGCCGCCCCGCATCATGCACCTCGTCGGCACCCCTCAGTGCGCGTCGCCCCCGGCGACCGGGCCCATCAGCGCGAACCTGGCTCCCTGGTCGTCCACCACATGTGCGGACCGGCCGAACGGGCTGTCCGAGGGCTCACGGGTCACGGTGCCGCCCAGCTCCCGGACCTTGGCCACCGCGGCGTCCGTGTCCGCTACGCGGAAGTAGACCAGCGCGTGGGCCGGGAGCTCCGGCGGGTAGTACTCGTTCATCTGCAAACGCCCCGCCACCGGGTACTCCTGGCCCGGCATCGACCAGAGCTTGAAGTCGAACTCGGCGCCCTCGGCGACCTGCTGACCCGCGTACCCGAAGACGGACTCGTAGAACGGGTCGACCGTCTCCTTGTCACGGGTGTAGATCTCGGGCCAGAAGAACGAACCCGGCTGGCCCTGCACCTCGAAGCCCGCCCGGGTGCCCTCCTGCCAGGCACCGACCACGGCACCACCCGGGTCGCCGAAGATCAGTAGGGTGCCCGCGTCGCCCACCTTGGTGGGGCCGTCGACCAGCTTGCCGCCCGCCGCCGCCACCCGGTCGGCGAAGACCGCGGCATCGGACACCGCGAAGTGCAGGTTCCAGGCGGCGACAGACTCCTGACCGGCCGGAACCGGGAACAGCCCCGCAGCGCTCTTACCCTCACGCCGCGCCTCGTGGTAGGAGCCGTGCTCCTCACCTGCGTCTTCGAACGTCCAGCCGAACAGCTCGCCGTAGAAGCGCCGTCCCGCCTCCAGGTCCGGAAGCATCGCGTCCACCCAGCAGGGCGCGCCCTCAACGAAACCGGCCATCAGACTTCTCCCTTGCACCGTCCGTACGGAGCACCGACGCTAGGCCGGGCGGCTCGAAGTCCACTCGCGCGGCGGTCGTGCCGGGGTGCCGGTGGGGGTTGAGGGGCGCACGGAGCGACCGGTCGGCGCTGCTTCAGCCGGCGGCCAGAACCTCGCCGGCCGCGCGCTCGCCGGAACGCACCGCCCCCTCCATCAGTCCGTGCATCCGCGTCGCCGACTCCGTGCTCGCCCAGTGGATCCGCCCCACCGGCTCACGCAATGCCGTGCCGTAAGTGGTCAGAGCACCCGGCGTGAAGTGGCCGATCATCCCCCCGAGCGACCAGGGCTCGGTGGACCAGTCCGTCTCCAGATAGCCGGCGGTGCGGCGCGCCTGCGGGCCGAACCTCCCGGCGAGCTCGTCCAGCCACACCTCACGCCGCTCCTTCGGTTCCAGACGCCCCAGGTGCAGCGCGGCGGTGCCGAACGCGTAGCTGCTCAGCACACCGGGACGTGCCGGACGGGGCGTCTGGTCGATCGTGACCGAGACCGGCGACTCGGGGGCCAGCGTCTGCCCCGACAAGCCCTCATCACGCCAGAACGGGTGCGGGTACACGGTGTTCACCCGGATCACCGCGCCGGGAGGCACCCTTTGGTGCAGGTGGCCGCAGGAGGCCGGGAGCGCCGGTTCGAAGGCGATCCGGCCCGCCATCACCGGAGGCGTGGCCACGATGACTCTCCGGGCCACGACGGTGAGCGCTTCCGATGCCACCTCGACGTGGATGCCGTTCTGCGTGATACGCCGTACCGGGCTGGCCAGGTGAACCGCCTGGCCCAGGTCCTCGGCCATCCGCCGGGCGATTTCCGGAGCGCCTCCGTCCACCAGGTGCGACTCGGTCCTCCGGCTGTCCATGTAGTAGCCGAAACCGGAACCACATCCGTCGCCGCCCCTGGCCAGCACGAGAGCGCCCAGCAGCGAGACCTCCCCCGGGTCGGCGCAGAACAGCAGATTCATCGCCGCCCTGAGCAGCGTGTGCGCCGTGCCGGATGGCACGTTGAGCGGGCTGGCGAGCCACTGCCCGAGCGTCCTGGCGTCCCAGCTGCGGGCCTGCCCTGCCCGCCACGGGGCATCACGCGGAACACGCCGCGCCATCAGCTCCAAGCGGGCCATCGCCAGGCCCATGGACGCGGTCGCGGGCGTACCCACACGCGGAATGCGGCCGCGGTAGCGGTGGTTGAGGCCGTCGAGCCGCAGGAGCTGGTCACCGTCGTCGTACTGCGGATAGACCTCAAGGCCCACCTCCCGGGCGAGCTGGAACATCCGCTCCTGGCCCTTGCCGAGCCAGGTGCCGCCGACCGATACGACGGTGCCGTCGGACGCTTCCCGGTTCCACACCCGCCCGCCCACGCGGTCCCTGGCTTCCAGCACCACGACCTCACGGCCCGATCGGACGAGCTGCCGCGCGGCGGCCAGGCCCGCGAAACCCGCACCCACGACGCATACGTCGGCTCTCACCCGCTGCACGGCCACCTCCGTCACTCCGGGCATTCCGGCACTCCACAGGCAGCCTCACCCGCGGGCGCCCGCGACGCCCGGTGGGTGGCCCGGCCGGGCGAACCGGATGCGCCCGAGCACGGCGATCAGGCTGCCGTACCCGCCCGCAGGTCAGTCGATGTGTGCCAGGAAGGCCTCGTACGCCGACTGGTCGAAGAGGACGAAGCGGACCTCCTCGACCGCTGTCGGCGTCGTGCGCACCGTCTCCACGGCGATCCTGGCTCCGTCGTCCATAGGCCAGCCGTAGACACCGGTGGAGATGGCGGGGAAGGCGACGGTCCGCGCGCCGAGTTCATCGGCGACTTTCAGGGCCTCGCGGTAGCAGGAGGCGAGCAGTTCGGAGCGGTCCTCGCTGCGGCTGTGCACGGGCCCCACCGTGTGGACGACCCACTGGGCCGGCAGTCGCCCCGCGGTGGTGGCGACGGCCCGGCCGGTCGGCAGGCCCTTGCCGTAGTGCGAGGCACGCAGCCTTCTGCACTCCTCCAGGATCTCGGGGCCGCCGCGCCGGTGCACAGCGCCGTCGACCCCGCCGCCGCCGAGGAGGGAGGAGTTCGCGGCGTTGACGATGACGTCGGCCTGCTGCTCGGTGATGTCGCCCTGGACGAGGGTGATGGCGAGTGCTGCGCTCATCGTTCCATCATCGCGCGCGCAGATGCCGCCACACCGCCTTGGCGGCATTGTGCCCCGACATTCCGTGCACGCCCGGTCCCGGAGGGGTCGCCGAAGAGCACAGGAACACCGCGGGATGCGGGGTCGAGTACGGGAAGAGCGAGGGCCGCGGGCGCAGCATCAGCTGGAGCCCCCGCGCGGCGCCGCAGGCGATGTCCCCGCCGACGTAGTTGGCGTTGCGCGCGGCCATCTCGGGCGGTCCTGCGGTGGCCCGGGCGAGCACACGGTCGCGGAAGCCAGGGGCGAAGCGCTCGATCTGACGCTCGATGGCATCGGTGAGGTCGCCCTCCCAGCCGTTCGGCACGTGGCCGTACACCCAGAAGACATGCCTGCCCTCGGGTGCGCGCGACGGGTCGACGAGGCTGGGCTGCGCGGCGATCAGGAACGGGGTGCGGGGGGCGTGGCCGCCCGAAGCCTGGTCGAGTGCCGCGCCGATGTCACGGCTGCCGGGCCCGATCTGGACGGTCCCGGCGCGCCGGGGTGCCTCGGCGGTCCAGGGCACCGGGCCGTCCAGCGCGTAATCGATCTTGAACACGCTCGCGCCGTACCGGTAGCCGTCGTAGCAGCGACCCAGGCCTGCGATCCGGGCGAGTGCGGTCGGCGAGGTGTCGAAGACATACGCGCGCGCGGGCGGCAGATCGTCTAGCCGCTTGATCTCGGCACCGGTGTGCACCGAACCGCCCAGGTCGTGCACGTACCCGGCGAGGGCGTCGGCGATGGACTGCGAGCCGCCGCGCGGCAGCGGCCAGCCTCCGGCGTGGGCGGCGAGCGCGAAGACCAGACCCACGGCACCGGTGGCGAAGCCGCCCAGGGGGGCGATCACATGCCCGACGAGACCGGCGAACAGGGCCCGGGCGCGATCGTCACGGAACCGCCGCATCAGCCAGGTGGACGGCGGCAGTCCGTCGATCCCGAAGCGCGCCAGTGTCACCGGATCGCGGGGCAGCGCGGTCAGCGGCAGCGACATGAAGTCCCGCGCGAGACTGTCCCATTTCCCCAGGTAGGGAGCGACAAGGCGGCGGTACGCCCCGGCGTCCCGCGGCCCGAAGGAGGCGGCGGTCTCGGCGACCGAACGGGAGAGCACCGCGGCCGTGCCGTCGTCGAAGGGGTGGGCCATGGGCAGCGGCGGGTGCAGCCACTCCAGCCCGTACCGCGCCAGGGGCATGGCCTTGAAGGCCGGGGAGCCGATGCCCAGCGGGTGCACGGCGGAGCACGGGTCATGGCGGAAACCGGGGAGGGTGAGCTCTTCGGTCCTGGCTCCCCCGCCCACGGTGTCCCGGGCCTCGAACACCGCGACCGAGAAGCCACGGCGGGCCAACTCGGCGGCTGCGGTCAGTCCGTTGGGTCCCGCACCCACGACGACGGCATCGAGCATCGACGGCACCTTCGGTCTCCTTCGTCCACCGGTGACCAAGGAACCCAGCATATTCGCACGCGCCGACAGCGCTGCCGGGGGCTACACGGAGCCGGGCGCCGCCAGCAGTGCGTGGATCCGGCGGGCCGTCGCCTCGTCCCGGGCTGCCGTGAAGGGCAGCGCGTTGCCACCGGTGATCCGGAAGCGCTCTCCCGCGAGGGTCAGGTCCATGCCGCCGGCCTCGGCGACCAGGAGCAGCCCCGCGGCGTGGTCCCAGGCGTTCTCCCAGGAGAAGGCCACCGCGTCCAGGTCACCGCGGGCCACATCGAGGTATTCGAGGCCCGCGGAGCCGCAGGGGCGGCTGCGGATGCCGTCGGTGCGCAGGGCGAGCAGGGCCTGCTTCTGCGCCTCGGTGGTGAAGTCCGGGTGGGAGGTGGCCACTTCGAGAGGCGTGCCGGGTGCGGGCGATCCCGAGCGGATCGGCATGCCGTCCACCCGCGCGCCGTGCCCCCGCACCGCTGTCGCCATCTCGTCCAGCACCGGGGCGTAGGTCCAGGAGGCCAGCACCTCGCCGTGCCGCGCGAGCGCGACCAGAGTGCAGAACCCGGGGTCGCCGTGGACGAACTGGCGGGTGCCGTCGACGGGATCCACGATCCAGACGGGGGCGTCGCCCTTCAGCGCGTCGTACACCGCGGGATCGGCGTGGACCGCTTCCTCGCCCACCACGACCGACCCCGGAAGCAGTGCGGTGAGGGAGGCCGTGAGGTGCTCCTCGGCGCTGCGGTCGGCGACGGTCACCAGGTCGTGCGGACCGTTCTTCTCGATGATCTCGTGCTCGGCGAGCTGACGGAAGCGCGGCATGATCTCGACGGCGGCCGCCTTGCGGACCGCCTCCTCGACCAGGGCAAGGGTGCCGGACTCCCAGGGGTTCCCTGTCGTCCCGGACAGAAAGTCTTCGGTCATGCGTCCAGCAAAGCACGCCGCACCGACATCCCAGCCGACTCGGGGCGACGAACCAATGGACACCCAGGGCATTTCGGGCATTGCGCAAGTGAACGAGAGGTTTCGCACCGACTGCCTGCCGTACGAGCCGCGTGCCGGGAGCGGCCCGGACGGGACGATCGGTCACGCTTCGGGCCGTTCGGTGCGGCGACGGGCTTGGTGTCGCGCGCCACAGCTGAAACGCTTCCCCCATGAGCACACCACCAGAGGGACTGCCCGTCTACCGGGTCCTGACCGGCCCGGACGACTCCTCGTTCTGCCGGCGGGTGAGCGAGGCGCTCAGCCTCGGCTACGAGCTGCACGAAGGACCTGCCGTCACCTTCGACGGTGAGCGGGTCATCGTCGCCCAGGCGGTGGTCTGGCGGGCACAGCCATAGCGCTCAGCCCGCGGAGGATGCCGCCCCGGACGGCTGCGGCGACGCCGACGACGCGGGCGCGGCCGGCAGGTCGTACACGTTCCCCGGCGTCACGATGCCGGTGACCGCCTTGGCGAAGACGGTGCTGTTCTCGTTGCCCTCGTAGGGGTTGTCGGTGTTGGTGAGGATCACCATCGTCGCCTTGGACTTCGGCAGATACACGGTGACGCTCTGGTAGCCCGGCAGGGAACCGTTGTGGCCGAGCCAGCCGTGGTTCTCGAAGATGCCCAGACCGTAGCCGGTCCCTGGGAAGCCGGTGGGCAGGGTGCGCAGCCGCTGGGCCTGGGTGGCGGGCTTGAGCAGCGTGCCCGTGGCGACGATGCGGGCCCAGTCCCGCAGGTCCGGCAGATCCGAGATCATCGCCCCGGCCGCCCAGGCCCACGACGGGTCCCAGTCGGTGGCGTTCGCTTCCTTGCCGTCCGGCGTCTGGTTGGTGTAGCCCTGCGCGTGCGGCTCGGGGAACTCGGCGCCTTCGGGGAACAACGTGTTGTCCAGCCCGGCCGGGCCCAGGACGCTGCGGTCCAGGTACTCACGCAGGCTCTGGCCGCTCGCCTTCTCGATGACCAGGCCGAGCAGGATCGTGTTGGTGTTGGAGTACTGAAACTTCTGGCCCGGCTGGAAGCCCGCGGGGTGCTGGAAGGCGTAGTCGAGCAGCTGCTGAGGAGTGAACACCCGGTCGGGGTCGGACATGAAGGCCTTGTCGAATTCGGGGTCGTTCGTGTACGAGAACAGTCCGCTGCGCATCTCCGCCAGTTGGCGCAGCGTGATGTGTTCGCCGTTCGGCACCCCGTCCACGTAGTCCGACACCGGGTCGTCGAGACCCAGTTTGCCCTCGTCCACCAGTCTGAGCAGCGCTGTCACGGTGAAGGTCTTGGTCTCGCTGCCGATCCGCATCCGCAGATCGTCCGACATGGCCTTGCCGCTGCTCTTGTCCGCGACGCCGAAGGCCCTGACGTATTCGCCCTTGCCGGGCAGCCACACTCCGACGATCGCGCCGGGGACCCCGGTCCGGCGCACCACCTGGTCGATGGCCTTGTCGAGCTGTTGCGTCATCCCCGGGTCGAGGGCGCGAACGGAGTCCGTGGGCGTGACGGCAGGGGACGCGGCCTGCGGGCCGGACGGGGAGGGTGCGGTGCAGGCCGCGGCGGCGAGCAGCCCCGAGACGGCGAGTGCGACGGCCGCGGTCCTGCCGCGGCGCTGCGTGGTGGAACGGATCCCTGTGTGCGTGCGCGACATCCCGGGCGCCCCTTTCGGCCAGCCAGGCCACGCGGCGGTGCGATGACGCATGGCCAGACCAACGTAAGGCGCGAACGGGCACATACCGGGGCGACCCGGCCCGGCACTGACCCGTTCGGCAGGCCCAGGGATCTGCTCAGACCCGGCCGGCCACCAGCAGCAGCAGCGCGTCCGCGAGGTCCTCCGCGGGTGAGCCGGTGGCGAGCCGCCGCAGCTGGAGCCCGGCGATCAGGGCCACCGTGGTCGCGGCGAGCCGCTCGGCGTCGGGGACGCCGAGGGCGGTCAGGATCTGTGTGGCAAGGCGGTCATAGGCGGTGAAGCACTCCGCTGCCGCCTCCCGCAGCCGCTCGTCCCGGCCGGCCTGGATGTACAGCTCGAAAGGAGCGATGTGCTCGCTGTCGAAGACGGTGCCGTCCGCGACCTGCCCGGCGAGCGCCGCGGCGGCGTCGATACCGAGCCCCGCGGCCTCGCCCTCGTCGGCGAGCGTGGTCAGCCGCCGGGTCTCCTCGTGCACGAAGTGCAGCATGGACTCACGCAGCATTTCGTGCTGGCTGGTGAAGTGGTAGGTGACGGACCCGAGCGAGACGCCCGCCTCCTTGGCGATCCGGCGGTTGGTGACCCCGGCGATGCCGTCCTGGCCGATGACGCGCAGGACGGCGCCGATGATGCGCTGCTTCGTGGGAGGGACGGGCGGCGTGACGGCCGGGACGTGCTCGCTGGACATGGTGGTCATTGTTCCACCGGTGCACTCCGACCGGTCAGCGGGGCAGGGTGCCGCTCATGCCACCGGAGGTCGTCCTCCAGCTGGGCGGCGAGCGAGATCAGCCGCTCCTCGCCGCCTGCGGGGCCCAGCAGCTGTGCTCCGACGGGCAGCCCGTCGGCGGTGAATCCGGCGGGCACGTTCACCCCCGGCCAACCGAGTACGTTCCAGGGCCAGGCGTAGGGGCAGGCCGCCGCCATGATGGAGTTGGTGCGCCAGGCGCCGAGCCCGTCGAAGGTGCCGATCGCGGGCGGGGGCGCGGCCGTGGTCGGGGTGAGGACGACGTCGTACGTGTCGAAGATGGCGCCGATCCGCTGGTGCTGGCGTGCCTCGCGGGCGCGAGCGGCGCGCACGATACGGCCGCCGAGAAGCCTGCCGTTGCGCATGGCGGCACGGGTGCGCGGGTCGAGCAGCGCCGGCTCGGGGTGCAGGGCCGCGATCTCGGAGACACCGGCCGTCCCGCGCGGGACGAACCCGAGTCCGATGAGCCCGTACCGGGGCCTCGCCTCCTCCACATCGTGCCCCAGACGGGCCAGGGCCTCGACGACCCCGGCGACGGCACGGCGGATGTCGGGATGGGGCTTGGTGCCGGTGAGGGTGAGCGGCGGGCGCCAGGCGAGGGCGATGCGCAGCCGGCCGGGTTCACGCCGGGCCGCGGCCGATGCCTCGACCGCGTCGGGCTGGTGAAGGTCCTCGGGGTGCGGCCCCTGGACGGCGTCGAGCAGCAGGGCCGCGTCGGCGACGGTACGGGCGAGGGGGCCGTTGACGGTGAGTCCGTGGAAGGCGTCGGTGTGCGGGTACAGGGATACCCTGCCGCGCTGCGGCTTGATGCCCACGAGATGCGTCCAGGCGGCCGGGATCCGGATGGACCCGGCGCCGTCCGAGCCGAGCGCGGCGGGGACGAGTCCGGCGGCGACTGCCGCGGCCGAGCCGCCGGACGAGCCACCGGGGGTGTGCCCGGGCGCCCATGGATTGCGGGTGGCACCGAAGGCGGGGCCCTCGGTGAACGCCCACTGACCCAGTTCGCAGCTGTTCGTCTTGCCGACGATGACGGCACCGGCCCCGCGCAGCCGTCGCACCGCCTCACCGTCGGCGGATGCGGGCGGGACCTCACCGCGGCAGCCGAACAGGGTGGGCAGCCCCGCGACATCGGTGTCGTCCTTGACGGCCATGGGCACACCGAGCAGCGGGAGCCGCTCCCCCGCCGCCAGCCGCCGGTCCGCGTCCTCGGCCTCGGCGAGCGCGGCCTCGGCCCGGATGTGCCGGAAGGCGTTGAGCACGGGTTGGCTCGCCTCGATGCGTTCGAGCGCGTCCGCGACGAGTTCGCGCGAGGTGACCTCGCCCTCCCGCAGCCTTCTCGCCTGTTCGGCAAGTCCTGTGTAGTCCCCTGTGGACATGGCCACCCTGCCCTCCTTATCGTTCGTTCGAACGAACAGAACTGGAGGGTAACCAGATGCGCATCACCGGATCAACTGTTCTGCTCACTGGTGTCACCGGCGGTATCGGTGCCGCACTCGCCGCGGAACTTGCCACGCGCGGCGCACGGTTGATCCTGACCGGGCGCAAGCCCGATGCTCTGGAACCGCTGGTGAAGCGGTACGGGGCACAGGGCATCGTCGCCGATCTCGCGGACCCGGACGACATCGAACGGCTGGCGCGCGAGGCGGCCGGCACCGACATCCTCATCGCCAACGCCGCCCTGCCGTCCAGCGGCGACCTGCTCGAGTACACACCCGAACAGCTCGACAGGGCCCTCACGGTCAACCTCCGCGCCCCCGCCATGCTGGCCCGGCTCCTCGCGCCCTCGATGGTCGAGGCGCGCCGCGGCCATCTCGCCTTCGTCGGTTCCATGTCCGGCAAGACGGCGACCAAGCACTCGGCGCTCTACAACGCCACCAAGTTCGGGCTGCGCGGTTTCGCGCTCGGGCTGCGCCAGGACCTGTACGAGCACGGGGTGGGCGTCTCCGTCATCCAGCCCGGGTTCGTCCGGCACGCGGGCATGTTCGCCGCCACGGGTGCAGAGGCGCCCGCGGGTCTGGGCACGGTCTCACCGCGCCAGGTGGTCGCGGGGGTCGTCCGCGCCGTCGAGCAGGATCGCGCCGAGGTGAACGTGGCGCCCGCGGTGATGAAGCTGCTCACCGCGATCGGTGGCCAGTTCCCGGGCTTCTCGGAGCGGGTGCAGCGCCGGGCGGGCGCGTCCGCCGACCGCACGCTGCGGCGTGTCGTGGAGGCCCAGCGCGACCGCCGCTGAAGCCGGACGCCTGAGGCGGCGCCGTGCTCACCCGTGGGACCTCCCGTGTGGGACCTCCTGTGACACCTGGCGCCGCGACGGCAGCATCAGCAGCGTGTACAGCGCCATCGACGCGGCGAGCCCCACCGCCCAGCCGTAGTCGGCGAGCGGCTTGAGCAAGGGGATCAGCCCGTCCTCGGGAAAGGGCCCCTTGCCCGGCGCGGAATGGGAGCCGCCGATCGCCAGGATGCCGCCCACGGCGAAGGCGACCACACCCCGCCAGTTCCAGCCGCCCGCATACCAGTACGCGCCTTCTGGCCGGTAGAGGTCGGCCAGCTGGAGACGGGTGCGGCGGATGATCCAGTAGTCGGCGATCAGGATGCCCGCCACCGTGCCGAGCAGTCCGCCGACGAGCCCCAGCCAGGTGAAGATGTAGAGCTCGGGGGTCGCGGTCAGCTTCCACGGCATGATCAGCACGCCGACCACGCCCGTGATCAGCGCGCCCCTGCGGAAGTTGATGAAGCGCGGGGCGAGATTGGACAGGTCGTACGCGGGCGAGACCACGTTCGCCGCGATGTTCACGGAGATCGTCGCGACCAGCACGGTGATCAGGGCGTAGAGCAGTCCGAAGACGTTGTCGGTCTTTCCGGCGAGCTCCACCGGGTCCCAGATGGGCACCCCGTACACCGCCTGGGAACCGGAGGTCACGAATACCGAGAGCAGGGCGAACAGCGTCATGGTCGTCGGCAGCCCCATTGTCTGGCCCCAGATCTGCGCCCGCTGTCCGGCGCCGAATCGGGTGAAGTCCGGGATGTTCAGGGACAGCGTGGACCAGAAGGCGATCATCGCCATGAGGGAGGGGAAGAACACCGTCCAGAATTCCGGTCCCCAGCCGAGCTTGGACGGCTGGTCGAGCAGGGGGCCGAAGCCGCCGGCCTTGTTCGCGATCCACACCAGCAGCACCAGCGCGCCGACGATGACGAACGGCGCCGCCCAGTTCTCGAACCGGCGCAGGGTCTCCATTCCCCGGTAGATGATGCCCAGTTCGAGCACCCAGAAGACCACGAAGCACAGCCAGAGAGTCCAGGGCTGCCCGGCGATCTCGGACGCCTTGGCCCAGCCGCCGAAGATGTTGCCGAGCAGGATGAAGATGCCCTGCCCGCCGATCCAGGTCTGGATCCCGAACCAGGCGCAGGCGACCGCGGCCCTGATGAGCGCGGGGAGGTTGGCGCCGCGCACGCCGAAAGAGGCACGCGCCAGCACCGGGAAGGGGATGCCGTACTTGGGCCCGGCATGCCCCGTGAGCAGCATCGGCGCCAGCACGATCACATTGGCGAGCGCGATGGTGAACACCGCCTGCTTCCAGTCCATGCCGAGGGCGACAAGACCGGAGGCGAGCAGCCAGGACGGGATGTTGTGGGCCATCCCGACCCAGAGCGCGGCGAAGTTGTACGTGGTCCAGTGCCGCTTGGCGACGGGTACGGGGAGCAGGTCCCCGTTGACGAAGCGGCCATCGTCGGGGACCGCCCCGGGCACGAGCTCCACCCGGCCATGGGCGTCGGCCAGCTGTTCCGGGTCGTGGGTCGGAGGGGCCGGGGGGACGGGCGCGGTCATGGGCTGGACCCTTCAGCGGGGGTCGGGGGACCCTGTCGGCGGTGGGCTTTCAGCGAAAGGGAGTGAGCGGGTCAGCGGTTGAGTGCCGGGATGATCTCCGCGCCGTAGGCGTCGATCGTGACTTCCTTGGCGTCGTGCATGTTGTAGACCGCGAACTGGTCCACGCCCAGTTCGCGTAGCGCCTGGAGCTTCTCGACATGCGCCTGCGGCGGTCCGAGCAGGCAGAAGCGGTCCACGATCTCGTCGGGCACGAAGTCGGTCGACGGGTTCCCTGCCCGTCCGTGGTGGCTGTAGTCGTAGCCGTGGCGCTCCTTGATGTAGGCGGTCAGCTCCTCGGGCACCATGTCCGAGTGCTCGCCGTAGCGGCCGACGAGATCGGCGACGTGGTTGCCCACCATCCCGCCGAACCAGCGGCACTGGTCGCGGGCGTGGGCCAGGTCGTCACCGACATAGGCGGGCGCGGCGACGCAGATGGTGACCGCGTCAGGGTCGCGGCCGGCCTGCGCCGCGGCGTCCCGTACCGCCTTCACCATCCATTCGGTCAGATACAGGTCGGCGAGCTGGAGGATGAAGCCGTCGGCCTTCTGCCCGGCGAGGGCGAGGGCCTTCGGGCCGTACGCCGCCATCCATACCGGCAGCTTCCCGCCCTGCACCCAGGGCAGTCGCAGGGGCTGACCGTCGACCAGGGCCTCCCGGCCCTCGGCGAGGTCGCGGATGACGTCGATCGCCTCGCCGAGGCGGGCCAGGGTGTTGGGTTTGCGGCCGGCCACCCGCATGGCCGAGTCGCCGCGTCCGATACCGCAGACGGTGCGGTTGCCGTACATCTCGTTGAGGGTCGCGAAGGTGGAGGCGGTGACCTCCCAGGTCCTGGTGCCCGGGTTGGTGACCATGGGGCCGACGTGCAGCGTCTGGGTGTGTTCCAGGATGCGGCTGTAGATGACGAACGGCTCCTGCCAAAGCACCGCCGAGTCGAATGTCCAGCCGTAGCGGAAACCGTTGCGCTCCGCGCGCCGCATCAGGCCGACGACCTCCGACGCGGGCGGGTCGGTCTGCAGGACGAGTCCGAAGTCCACTGAGGGGCCTCCCGATTCAGGGTCGTTGCTCGTTGCTAGTTCAGGTACTGGCAGGTGGACCGCGGTACGTAGACACCGTGCCCGGCCCGGCCGGTGAACTCCCGCTGGTCGATGACGGTCTCACCGCGCGACAGCACCGTCTCCACCCGTCCGGTGACGCGCTTGCCCTCGTACGCCGAGTAGTCGACATTCATATGGTGGGTCTCGGCGGAGATGACCTGGGTGGCGGTCGGGTCGTAGACGACGATGTCCGCGTCGGCACCGGGCGCGATGGTGCCCTTCTTCGGATAGAGCCCGAACATCCGGGCAGGGGTCGCGCAGGCGATCTCGATCCAGCGGCGGCGGGTGATGTGACCGTCGACCACCGCCTGGTGGAGCAGGTCCATCCGGTTCTCCACACCCGGCAGACCGTTGGGGATCTTGGAGAAGTCGCCCCGGCCCAGCTCCTTCTGTCCCGTGAAGCAGAAGGGGCAGTGGTCGGTGGACACGACCTGGAGGTCATTGGTGCGCAGGCCACGCCAGAGCGCCGCCTGGTGCTCCTTCGGCCGAAGCGGTGTGCTGCACACGTACTTGGCGCCCTGGAAGTCGGGCTCCGCGAGGTTGTCGGTGGACAGGAACAGGTACTGGGGGCAGGTCTCACCGAAGACGTTCAGGCCCTTGCCCCGTGCCTGGGCGATCTCGGCGACGGCCTCCTCCGCGGAGACGTGCACGACGTAGAGGGGCGCGCCCGCGACCCGGGCGAGCTGGATGGCGCGGTGCGTTGCCTCGGCCTCGAGGAGCACCTTGCGGACCTCGCCGTGGTAGCGGGGATCGGTCTCACCGCGGGCGAGGGCCTGTTCGACGAGCACGTCGATCGCGATGCCGTTCTCGGCATGCATCATGATCAGCCCGCCGTTGGCGGTGCCCCGCTGCATGGCCCTCAGGATCTGCCCGTCGTCGCTGTAGAACACGCCCGGATAGGCCATGAAGAGCTTGAAGGAGGTCACCCCCTCCTCGACGAGCAGGTCCATCTCCTTGAGCGAGGACTCGTTGACGTCGGCGAGGATCATGTGGAAGCCGTAGTCGATGGCGCAGTTGCCGTCGGCCTTGGCGTACCAGGCGTCGAGTCCTTCGCGCAGCCCCTGGCCGACGGACTGGACGGCGAAGTCCACGATGGTGGTGGTGCCGCCCCAGGCGGCGGCGCGGGTGCCGGTCTCGAAGGTGTCGGAGGCGAAGGTGCCGCCGAACGGCAGCTCCATGTGCGTATGGGCGTCGACGCCGCCCGGGATGACGTACTTCCCGGTGGCGTCGATGGTGCGGTCCGCGGTCCAGCTCTCGGCGGCTCCCGAGCCGTGTGCGGCCAGGGCGGCGATACGGCCGTCCTCGACGAGTACGTCGGCGTGGGTCTCCTCCGCGGCGGTGATGACGAGTCCGCCGCGGATCAGGGTGCGGTTGCTCATGGGGTTTCCCGGTCTCTGAAAGGGATGGACTGGGCGATGCCTACAGGCTGCGCAGGGCCCGTTCGAGGATCGCGGCGCCCTCCTCCGCCTCCGCGACGGTTAGCGTCAGCGGTGGGGCGATCCGCAGCACGCTGGTGTTGTGCGCGCCGCCCTTGCCGATGAGCAGGCCGCTCTCACGGGCCGCTTCGTACACAGCGGCGGCGGCTTCGGGGTTCGCCTGGTCCGTGCCGGGCTTCACGAGCTCCACCCCGGCCATCAGCCCACGGCCGCGCACTTCGCGTACCTCCGGGATCGCCGCGCCGATGGCGCGCAGCCGTTCCAGCAGCATTCCCCCGACGCGCCGGGCGTTGCCCTGGAGATCGTGCTCCAGGAGGTACGCGAGGTTCGCGAGGCCCGCCGCCATGGTGACCGGTGAACCGCCGAAGGTGGAGATGGAGTTGGCGTCGATGCAGTTCATGACCTCGGCGCGGGCGACCACACCGCCGACGGACATGCCGTTGCCGATGCCCTTGGCGAAGGTGAGGATGTCCGGCGGCCCGTTCTGACCGTGGGCCTGCCAGCCCCAGAAGTTGTCGCCGGTCCTGCCCCAGCCGGTCTGCACCTCGTCGGAGATCCAGAGGATGCCGTGCCGGTCGAGCACCTCGCGGAACGCCGCGTACAGCCCGTCGGGCGGTGAGGTGAAGCCGCCGACGCCCTGGATCGGTTCGGCGATCAGCGCGGCGACATCACGGGTCTGCCCGAGCAGGTCCTCGAGGTCGGCCACACAGGCGTCGATGAACCGCGCGTCGGAGAGCTGGGCGTACGGTCCCCGGGTGCGGATACCGCCGTGGACGTAGAGCGTCTGGAGCGGGGAGAGTCCGGTGGGGGTCCAGGCGCGGTTGCCGGTGATGGACACGGCGGAGAAGGAGCGGCCGTGGTAGCTGTTGCGCATCGCCAG
Organism: Streptomyces sp. NPDC019396; assembly: GCF_040632375.1. Taxonomy (NCBI): domain Bacteria; kingdom Bacillati; phylum Actinomycetota; class Actinomycetes; order Kitasatosporales; family Streptomycetaceae; genus Streptomyces; species Streptomyces sp. NPDC019396. The sequence goes on from NZ_JBEYBS010000011.1 coordinate 114,042, forward strand.
GACCGTTCCGGACCTGCGGTACGCCGTGGCCAGTAGCAGGGCCGTGTCATTGGCCTCGGTGCCGGATGTGGTGAAGAAGACCCGGGCGTCGGGGATGCCGGAGAGGGCCGCGATCCGCTCGGCGAGCTCGACCATCGGGCGGTTGAGGTAGAGCGTGGAGGAGTGGATGATCCGCCCGGCCTGCTCGCTCACCGCCTTGGTGACCTCGGGGAGTGCGTGGGCGGTCATGGTGGTGAGGATGCCGCCGAAGAAGTCCAGGTAGCGGTTGCCGTCCGCGTCCCAGACGTGCCGTCCCTCGCCGTGGGTGATCTCGATGGGGTGCTGGTAGTAGAGGGCGACCCAGTCGGGGATGACGGCGCGGTGCCGTTCGTACAGGTCGTTCACGGCTGCACCAGTCCCTCGTAGGCGTCGGGCCTGCGGTCCCGGTAGAACGCCCACTGCTGCCTGACCTCTTCGATGAGGCCGAAGTCCAGGTCCCGCACGATCAGTTCCTCGCCCTTGTCGCCTGCGGTTTCACCGACGAACTGGCCGCGGGGGTCCACGAAGTAGCTGGTGCCGTAGAAGTCGTTGTCGCCGTACTCCTCCTGGCCGACGCGGTTGATGGCGGCGATGAAGTACTCGTTGGCGACAGCGGCGGCGGGCTGTTCGAGCTGCCAGAGATAGGCCGACAGACCGCGCGAGGTGGCCGATGGGTTGTAGACCAACTGGGCACCGTTGAGTCCGAGTTGGCGCCAGCCTTCCGGGAAGTGGCGGTCGTAGCAGATATAGACCCCGACCCTGCCCACGGCGGTGTCGAAAACGGGCCAGCCCAGGTTTCCGGGTTTGAAGTAGTACTTCTCCCAGAAGCCCTTCACCTGGGGGATGTGGTGCTTGCGGTACTTCCCGAGGTAGGTGCCGTCGGCGTCGATGACGGCCGCGGTGTTGTAGTAGAAGCCCGTGCCCTCGACCTCGAACACCGGGACCACGATCACCATGCCGGTCTCCCGGGCGAGGTCGCGCATCCGCAGCACGGTGGGGCCGTCCGGGACCGGTTCGGCCCAGCGGTAGTGCTCGGGCTCCTGGACCTGGCAGAAGTACGGGGCGTTGAAGACCTCCTGGAATCCGATGACCTTCGCGCCCTGGCGTGCGGCCTCGCGGGCGTGCTCCTCGTGCTTGGCGATCATCGACTCCGTGTCGCCGGTCCAGGTCGCCTGGACGAGTGCGGCGCGTACGACATTGGTCATTGAGCTGCTCCTTCGACAAGACGTCAGAGAGCCTCTACGCACGTAGATGCAATACGTAGGAGGAGAACGTAAGCCCCGTCACACACTGGGGCAAGACCATCACCGTCAACCCGCAGTGTCGATCATGTTCGCACCTCAGCGGTCGACAATCAGCGTATACCGTACTTTTTCAGGCGCCGAGGAGTCCTGCGACGCGCAGAGCATGCACCAGATCGCGCTCCCGGTCGGGTGACACGGCACGGGCCGCGGTCAGCAGGCGCGGCACGAGGCCGCGCGGGTCAGAGGCGGCGAGCTGTGCGGCGTCCTCGGGCGCACGGGCTCGTACGAACGCGCTGAGCAGGGAGTTCGCTTCCTCCTCGCCCCCGGCGTCGTCGAGCGCGAGCACGGCTTCGGCGATCTCGGCGGGCGGACGGGCGACGCCCTGACGGAGCAGATACCGGCAGTCGTCCGCGCGGCCCGCCGCGCCCAGCGCCTGCGCGGCGGCAGCGAGATGCGCGGGCGGCAGCGACGCGGCCTCCCACAGCAGGGTGGCCCAGTCGGCGCCGAGTCCGGACCGGTGCAGCTCGTCGCCCAGCACCGGCAGCCAGGCGGCGGGGCGCGTGGCCGCCTCACACAGCACGGCGTGTGCCTCGCCGCCGCGCCCCTCGGCGCGCAACCGGCTGAGCACCGCCACGGTCTCGGCAGCGGCGCGGCGCGCCTGGACGTCCGGCTGTCCGGTGGCCGGCCCTGCCGGGGCCTTCTCCCGCTCGTCATCGCGACCGCCGCCGCTCCCGAACCGCGCCCCGCGCGGTCGCGTTCCGGCCATGGGCAGCGGAGGAACGGCATCGGCCAACGGCTCGCCCGGCACCGGGTCGGCTCCGCCCGGAGGGGCGTAGCGGGCGCCGCGTGAGCGACGCTTCGGCCCGCTCCACCCCCGCCTCCGGCGCTCACCGCCCGGCGCGGGCGAGGCGGGCGGGGCGGCAGCGGGCTGCGTCGGGTCGGGGCCCGGCTGCTCGTTCCGGTCGCCACCTGGGTGGAACGAGGAGCCGGCCGATTCCGGGACGGGTTGCCGGTCCGGACCCGCCGGTCGCGACTCCGATCCCCCGGAACCGGGGTCGTCCACCGGCAACGCGGCCAGCCGGGCCGAGAGTTCCGCGCAGCGGGCCGCGGCACGCGCATGGTCGTCGTTCACCCAGGACAGCTCATGAGCCAGGGCCTGGTGGCCCGGGGAGCCCTCGGCGAGCAGGGCCAGCCGGCGCAGCAGCTCCTGGCCGCGGGCCGCCGCAGCGGCCCGCTCCCGGTGCATCAGCTCCAGGCGTTCCCGCAGGGCGTCGTGCCCACCCGCGCGCAGGTCGTGAGCGGTGACCGCGGCATTGTGCAGCGCGCTGGCGTTCTCGCTCTCGGCCTGCCCCGCGCCGAGATCCAGGAGCAGTGATTCCACCACGTCCCAGGGCGGGATCTCCGCACCCCGGAGGCAGGCCGCCAGCCCCTCGGGGTCACGCCGCCAGAACACCCCGTACCAGCCCGCTTCCCGATCGAGCCGCTCCGTCAGCTCCCCGAGATATCGTGCGAAAACCGCTATGTCCATCGGGAGTTGGTCCACCGTCATCGCCGCCCGCCCTCCGTCACCCGCCGGCAGGCATTGCACCCCAGCCGCGTTACGGTACGGCTACGCGCAGTTTTCGCGGACGGTGCGGATTGCTCAACGTGTCCGCAGCGTCACTGCGATGCCCGTGTGAGGCCGCTTGCCGCGACGCACGACGGCGGCAGGCCAGTCGATGAGCCAGAACTGCCAGGTGTACTTGCGGGCGAGCAGCCGCCGCACCTTCTTGAGCTCCGCGTCGTCCAGCAGCCGCGCGGCCCCCTCCTCGACAGGCGCGCCGTCGGCGACCCTGCCCCGCACATCGCAGGGGGCCACGGTCACCCGCCCGTCGTTGCGGAGCCGTTTGACCTTCCACGAGTCGGAGCGGGTCCAGACGTAGATCTCACCGCCGTCGACGGCGAACCACACGGGTGTGGCGACACCCGTCCCGTTCTTGCGGAAGGTGGTGAGGCTGAGGTATTTGGCGCGGTCGAGCTTCTTCAGGTCCACGGTCGGGAGACTACGCCGCGTAGGTCCGTCCGGGCGTGGATGCGGGTACGCAGTGCGTCACCAGCTCGTCCATGGACAGCTCGAGGACACCGCCCAGTGCGGCGACGGCGAAGGGGGACAGCCCTCAGCCCCGGATGCCGTCGCAGGCGATGGGCAGATGACGGGGCCCGCGCAAGACCGCGTTCTGCCGGTACTCGGGCGGGTCCTCGAGCAGTCGGGGGTTGACCAGCCTGCGGGCGAGCTCGCTCAATGCGAGCTGGGCCTCCAGGCGGGCGAGCGGGGCGCCGAAGCAGGAGTGGATGCCGCTGCCGAAGCCCAGGTGCTGGATGTCGCCCCGGTCCGGGTCGAAGCGGTCCGGGTGGTCGAAGCGCTGGGGGTCTCGGTTGCCCGCGGCCACGACCAGCCAAAGCGAGGCGCCCTTGGGAATGGTGACACCGCAGATGTCGATGTCCGCCAGGGTGGTCCGGTTCGGCACCAGCTGCACCGGTGGTTCGAAGCGCAGCAGTTCCTCCACGATGGGAACCGCGAGCTTCGGGTTCTCGCGCAGCCGCTGGAGCTGGTCGGGGTTGCGCAGCAGGGTCAGCATCCCGTTGGTGATCAGGTTGACCGTGGTCTCATGGCCGGCGATCAGCAGCAGTGCCGCTGTGCTCAGCAGCTCCATGGTCGACATGGATCCGTCCGGCCCGCGGAGGGTGGCCAGTTCGGAGAGCATGTCGTCCTTGGGGTTCTTGCGCCGCTCCTCGATGAGCCCGGCCAGGTACATGCCGAGCTCCGTACGGGCCTGCTGCGTGATCTTGTTCCGCTCGGTCGGGTCCTGACCTGGCATCGGGTCCAGGCTGGCCGCCAGGGTGTCCGCCCAGGTGTGGAAGCGCGACTCGTCCTCACGCGGCACACCGAGCAGCCGGCAGATCACGGTCACCGGGAACGGGTACGAGAACTTCTCGACCAGGTCGAGGTGTTCCGTGTCGCCGATCCCGTCGATGAGGCCGGAGACGATCTCCTCCAGCTCACCGTGCATCTGGTAGATCCGGCGCGGACTGTGGGGCGGTCCGAACGACGAGTTCGTCATCCGGCGCAGCCGGTCGTGCTCAGGGGGGTCGAGACGGATGAAACTGGGCGGCAGGCTCGACTCGTCCTGCGCGTCGAACCCGGGGTCCCCGGGCACGTTCAGGTTGTGGGGGTCGGAGCTGACCCGTGGATCGTGGAGCAGGCTCCGGATCTCGTGGTAGGTGCTCACGACGAAGGAGCCGTCGCCGTCGCTGTGGACCGGGGTCTTACGCAGCTCCGCGTAGAGCGGATACGGGTCGTGACGGTTGCTGTAGTCGAGGATCTGCCGCAGCAGGCTCTCTTGGCTGCCTTGGGTCATGACCTGTCCTTCGGGTCGCTCACGGCCTCGTTACCGGCCAGGGGTGAAGCTCATCCGCCGGTCGGACGGCGAGTACCCGCTCAGGGTCACGGTCGGCCCGTGGGAGGGCACCGAGGGGTCCGGGAAGTCGGCAGACACCGGGCGCTGCCCCTCGGGGCGCCGGTCCACCGTCGGGAACTTCGGCGGGAAGGGCGCGGTCGTCTCGATCAGGTGCTGGTAGAACGGCAACCAGCGGGCCTGGTCGAAGGTGACGGCGCCGATGACGCGCCCCTGGTAGCCGTAGACACCGACGAACCGCCGCTCGGCGAGCGAGCCCTGCGAGACGATGATCTCCGTGCCCATGGACGGTACGCCGACCGACTTGATGTTCACCCCGAACTGGGAGGACCAGAAGCCGGGTACCCACATGTGGGGGCGGCGGTCGACGCTGTCGCAGAGCATGTTGTGTGCGGCGGTCTCGGCCTGGGTGACCGCGTTGCCCCAGTGCTCCAGGGACAGGAACTGATAGCCGAACAGCGGGTGCGGGGACCGTGCCACGTCACCGGCCACGAAGATGTCGTCGGTGACGATGCCCCGGATGTCGAACGCCCGGCAGCCCGCGTCGCAGGCGATACCGCGGGGGCCCGCGCCGAGCCCTGACCCGGCGAGCCACTCGGTGTTGCGGGTGGCGCCGAGACAGACGACCACGACGTCCGTCTCCACGCTGGTGCCGTCGGACAGGTGGGCTGCTCGCACCCGGCCCGCGGTGTCGCCCTCGAGGCCGGTGACCATCACTCCGCAGCGCAGGTCCACGCCGTTCTCCTGCTGGAGTTGGGCGGCGACCTGTCCGACCACACCGCCGAGCGCTCCGACGAGCGGCGCCGAGCCGCGCTCCGCTACGGTGACCTCGATCTCGCGCTCACGGCAGGCAGACGCGATCTCCGAGCCGGTGAAGCCCGCGCCGATCACGAACACCCTGCGGGGGCCCGCGGACAGCCGCTTCTGGAGCGCGGTGGCGTCGTCGCGGGTGCGCAGCACGAAGACCCCATCGAGTTCGGCTTCGGTCTCGTGCGGCCATGGACGGGCCCGTACGCCTGTGGCGATCAGCAGCCGGTCGTACGGCACCTCCTCGCCGTCGGCCAGCCGTACCCGCCGGGCCGCCATGTCGAGACCGGCCGCCGGGACCCCGAGCCGCCACTCGGCGTCCAGGGCGCGGCGGCGGGGCAGCGCGGTGTGGTCCGGTGTGGCGCGGCCCAGCAGGACGCCCTTGGACAGCGGGGGGCGGTCGTAGGGCTCGTACGGTTCGTCGCCGATCAGTGTCAGCGAGCCGGCGAAGCCCTCGTCCCGGAGGGTCTCCGCGGCGCGCAGCCCGGCCAGCGACGCGCCGACGACGACGACGCGCCCCTCACGCTTCAGCCAGTCGAGGAATGCTTCACCGGGCATGGGAGGCCCCCTGGGCACCAGCGGTGGCCTCGGCGTCCGCCCCGTCCACCGCGTCCACGAGAATTGCCTGCACCGGACAGGCTGCCGCCGCCCGGAGCACCGCGTCGCGCTGCGCCTTGTCGGCGTCAGGGTTGTACAGCAGCGCTTCCTCGCCGTGCATTTCGAAGACGTCCGGTGCGAGGAACGCGCACTGCGCATAGCCCTGGCATCGGTTGAGATCGACGACAAGTCTCACCCGGATCAGCCCTTCCCGTGACTAGTCACTCTCCGTATCACCATGGGCTCCTGGGCGGGACTCCGCGCGCCGGGATGGACCGGTGGAGTGAACGGCGGTCCTCCGGAATGACGGGAGCCGTCACACCGGCCCGGCCGTGGATGCCTCGGTCCGTGGCCGCAGGCGGAGCCTGAGCAGATGGATGCTGACGATCACGGACCAGACCGGGAACACCATCTCGGACCAGGGGAAGCCCGGCCCGGCGAACAACAGCACCAGGCCCGCCGCGTACCCGACGAGCGCGTAGGGGCGCGGGAACACCCCGAGCCTGCGGCCGATGTGCGAGGTGGTGAAGATGAAGACGGCGGCCATCCGCATGGAGTACGTCGTCAGCAGGGTGTACGCGAAGTCGCGGCCGAACTGCGACGGCTGCTGATCGACCAGGATGCTCCCGGCCGCCGCGGCGGCACCGAACAGGGTGGCCACGAACACCAGTCCGCTGCCCAGGAACACGGTCGCGACGAACCTGTCCTCCGCCTCCCCCACCTGGGCACGAAGCGCGCCCATGAACCACAGGAAGAAGATCCCGGCGAACGGCACCAGCTCCAACGCCACCCGCACGGCCCGCTTGCGGTCGGGGCTGATCGCACCGGTCGGTACGGCACCCTCCGGAATCGCGATCCGCATCAGCACGATCGCCGCCGCCAGCAGCACGGCGAACACGATGCCGGCCAGCCCCGCCGCCCGCGGGGTCCGCAGCCGCTCCCTGTTCGCCTCCATGGACCACTCGCTTTCTCTCCCGTGCCCCCGTGACCGGCCGCTCGACCGCACTTAACAGCAAGCAGTCCCCCGGCCCCGCACGCCACCGGGGCCACCCTCATGGGTGACCCCGGTGACGAGGTGCGCGTGCGCGCTACGGTGTGCCGCTGGGCCGTACGGCCATGGCGGAGCCGCCGCCCCGCCGTACCTTCTCGGCGGCGGCGATCCAGCGGCCGTCAGGCAGCCGCTGGACCGCTGTCGCGGCGCCGATCTCCGGGTTCTGGCGGAAGGCATGGCCGCGCGCCTCGAGCTCAGCCCTCAGGGGGCTGTTCCAGAGGGCCGGTTCCAGTTCGGTCGTGGTCTGGTTTCGCTGGCTCGCGCGCGGGGCGGCGATCGCCTCCACCAGCGGGAGGCCGCGGTCGACCACGCCCGTCAGGGTCTGGAGCACCGTGGTGATGATCGTGGCACCGCCCGGGGAGCCGAGCGCCAGCACGGGCCGGTCCCGCTGGTCGAGCACGACGGTGGGAGAGATGGAGGAACGGGGGCGCTTGCGGGGTCCCGGCAGGTTGGGGTCGTGGACCGACGGGTTCGCCGGTGCGAAGGAGAAGTCGGTGAGTTCGTTGTTGAGCAGGAAGCCCCGCCCGGGCACCGTGATCGCGCTGCCGCCGGTGGACTCGATGGTCAGGGTGTAGGCCACGACGTTGCCCCACTTGTCGGCGACCGTGAGATGCGTGGTGTTGTCGCCTTCGTAGGTCGCTGGGACGGCCTTGCCGGCCGCCGCGCAGGCGACGGGCCTGCTGGGGTCACCAGGAGCCAGCGGGCTCTTGAGTACGGCGTCGTCGCGGATCAGGCACTCCCGTGAGTTCGCGTATCGCTGGGACAGCAGCTCCTTCACGGGTACGTCCTCGAACGCCGGGTCGCCCACCCAGCGCCCCCGGTCGGCGAAGGCGATCCGGCTCGCCTCGATGAACCGGTGCAGATAGCCGGCCGCCGACTGCTCGGACAGATCGGTGCTCTCCAGGATGTTGAGTGCCTCGCCGACGGTCGTCCCACCGGAGGACGCGGGTCCCATGCCGTACACGTCCAGACCCCGGTAGGTCATCCTGGTCGGCCGGCGCCACTCGGTCTCGTAGGCCGCCAGGTCCCTCAGGGTGAGATCCCCGGGTCTCACCACCCGTGTCGCGCCCTCGCGGACCTGCGGGTGCCGCACGGTGTTCACGATGTCCCGGGCGAGGGGGCCGCGATAGAGCGCGCCGGTGCCCTTGCGCCCGAGCTCGGCGTAGGTGCGCGCCAGATCCGGATTGCGGAACACCGAGCCGACCACCGGCAGCTGTCCGCCCGGCAGGAAGAGTCCGGCCGTGGCCGGGAAGTCCCGGAAGCGGGCCTCGTTGGCCTGGGTCTGGGCGCGGAAGGTCGCGTCCACGGTGAAGCCGTCCCTGGCGAGCTTCTCGGCGGGCTTCAGCAGCGCCCGGAGGGACCGGCTGCCCCATTCGTCCAGCGCCGCGTCCCAGGTGTCCGGGGTACCGGGGGTCCCGACGCCGAGGCCGCTGGTGACGCCCTCGTCGAACGGGATGGGCTTGCCGTTCTCCAGGAAGAGCGAGGTATCCGCGGAGCGGGGCGCGGTCTCGCGCCCGTCGATGGTGTGGACGGTCCGGGTGTCGGCGTCGTAGTAGACGAAGAAGCCGCCACCGCCGATGCCCGCGGAGTAGGGCTCGGTGACACCCAGTGCCGCCGCCGTGGCCACGGCGGCGTCCACGGCGTTGCCACCACCGCGCAGCACCTCGATGCCGGCCGCCGAGGCGTCCGGGTCGACGCTTGCCACCACTCCCCCGTAGCCCACGGCGACCGGCACCTTGGCCTTGGCCGGGGCTTCGGTGTGGGCGGCCCTGACCGCGGGGGGCACCGAAGGGCCCGATGCCCCCGTCGCGAGGACCGCCATGACCAGGGCGGGAATGGCGACGAGGCGATGGGTTGTCCTGGTAGTACGACGCATGTGTACCTCCAGCCGACGAGAGTCGGCCGCAGCGTAGCGTCCCTTCGTTCTCCCCGTCAGGACCGCGTCGAACACCTTTCCGCCGGGCCCGCTACCATGCGCGCCCATGAACGAAGACCTGCGCGAGCTTGTGCTCGGTGTCGTGGCGGCCGGAACAAGTGCTTCACTCGGCTGGCTGGCACGTACCTACCTCTGGCGCCGACGGCTCCACCGCAAGCAGGCCTTCTTCGGTCTGCCGCAGGACTCGGAGTGCCTGCTCGTCGTCAACCGCGAGCCCGCCAGTGAGGGTGCGGTGCATCGCTTTGACGTCTTCACGCTGCTCGAACTCTCGGCGCTGATCAAGGACTGCGGCGCGCATGCCCAGATCGTCCAGCACGACACCGCACGGCAGGGCTTCGGCGACCGCACGGAGTTCTGCGTGGGCGGTCCCGGCAGCAATCGCCGGATGGGGGCACACCTGTCATCGCTGCTGCCCGGTGTGCGGGTCAACACCGACGCCGAGCCGGGTCCCGACCGCCTGGCGTTCCAGATAGGCACCGAGCACTACCGGCTGGACAAGGGCGCCACCGAGTATGTGCTGCTGGCCCGGCTGACCGCGGGCGAGGGCGGCAGACCGGTGTTCCTCTTCTGCGGTCAGCGGGCGATCACGAACCAGGCGGCGGCCCGCTATCTCGCCCGCCACCACGAGCGGTTGTCCCGGAAGTACGGCGGCAGGTCCTTCGTGCTGCTGCTGAAGGTGCTCAACACCGAGGCCTACGGGCCCGATGTCGTGGAACTCGTCGCCGATGTGAGCAGGGCGGCGCAGTCCCCGCTGCCGGTCAGCCCAGACGCACCCGCAGTGACTTGATCCCGTTGATGAAGTTGGACACGAGGTGCCTCGGCGGTTGTGCGAGCGTCATGGGCGGGAGCGTCTCGCGTACCTCGTCGTGCAGTACGCGCAGCTGAAGCCTGGCGAAGTGGGCGCCTAGGCAGATGTGCGGGCCGTCGCCGAACGAGACATGGGGGTTCGGCCGCCGTGAGAGGTCCAACCGGTACGGGTCGCGGAAGGCCCGCTCGTCGTAGTTGGCCGCGGCGTGGAACACCACGACCTTGTCGCCCGCGCGTATCCGGCTGCCGTGGACGACCGTGTCCCGGGCGGCGGTGCGGCGGAACGACAGGACCGGTGGATGCCAGCGCAGCAGCTCGTCGACCGCCGTCCCGAGCGGGATGTCCCCCTCCCGCAGCCGCCGTTGTTCGTCCGGGTGCTCGGCGAGCGCCAGCAGGCCGCCCGGCGCCGCGCTGCGTACCGTGTCGTTGCCGGCCACGGTGAGCAGGAAGAAGAACATCTCCAGTTCCGCGTCCGTCAGTGCCGACGCGGCGAGCGAGGTCATCACATCATCGGCGGGCACGCGCCGCTTGTACTCCGCGAGTTCCTGCGCGTAGTCGAACATCTCCCGGAGCATGGCGGGCGAGCGGGGGTTGACCGGACGGCCGCGGTCGTCCAGCAGGGGCGGCTCGTCCGGGTCCTGGTAGGCGATGACGCGTTCGGTCCAGCCGAGAAGCAGGCCGCGGTCGCTCTCCGGTACGCCGAGCAGGTCGGCGAGGTTGAGGAGGGCGTAGTCGTCGGTGACGGCGGAGACCAGATCGACCACCGGTCCTCGTTCCCGGGCGGCGCCGAGCAGTTCGCGGGCCCTGGCCCGGGCCGCCGCGGTGAAGCGGTCGACACGGGCCGGGGTGAAGGCCCGGCTCACCAGCCGCCTCAGCCTGCCGTGGCCGGGGCCGGACTCTTCCGTGGCGCCCGGCGCTGGGTCCTGGTTGAGCATCATCCGGCGGATGAACGGAAGATCGGCCGGATCGGGGTCCCGGATCTGTGTGGCGCCGAGCCAGGACGAGAAGGTGCCCGCGTCCTTGAGCACGCGTACGACGTCGGCGTGCCGGGTGAGGGCCCAGAAGCCGGGTCCGGCCGGCCAGCCCAGTACCTCGTACTCCTCCTGCCAGGCCACGGGATGGTGGGCACGCAGGGTGCGGAAGGCGTCGTGCGGCAGCCCCCGCCCATAGAGCCTCGGGTCGAACACATCGGGGACGGCCGGCACGGCGGAGTCCGGGCGGGGTGCGGGTGTCCTCGTGCCCTGGCCCTGGGGTCCGCTCATGCGTCCGCCCGAAGGAAGTCCTCCACGGTACGGATGAGCTGCAGCGGGGTCTCGTCCATGGCGTAGTGCCCGGCCGCGGGCAGTTCGGCCAGCTCGCCCCGGGCGTACCAGCGCAGCCAGGTCTCACGCATCAGCGCGGCGCCGAGCGCCGGGTCGAGGCCGCCGACGATGGCGAGGGCCGGGATGGCCGAGCCCTCGATCTCGCTGTGGAAGTCCTCGACCGACCAGGAGTCGAGCCAGGCGCGGAACGCCTTGGGGTCGCTCCTGCGCAGCGACCGCTGGGTCATCCGGTCCAGCCACGCGCCGGGCCGTACCGATCCGGTGGTGATGTCGATGATGGCGCGGCGGTTCGCCGGGACATCGGCGGCGTCGGCGAACAGCCGCCACTGGTCGGGCGGCATCGGGAGGCCTCCCGCGGGCACCGGGGAGATCCCGACCAGCCTTCGCACTCGCTGCGGGGCACGCGCCACGACGCGCTGGGCCACGGCCCCTCCCATGGAGTGGCCGACGACCGAGAAGCGGTCCCAGCCGAGCTCCTCGGCGAGCGCGAGCACATCGGCGGCGCCTTCGCCGGTGGTGTAGGCGCCGGTGGCGCGGATCGCCTCGCCATAGCCGCGCAGGTCCACGAAGGCATAGCTGAAGGAGGTCAGGTCGAGGTCGTGGAACAGGGGCGCGTAGGCGTCCCGGTCGGCGAACCAGCCGTGCACGGCGATGACATGGTGCGGTCCTTGGCCGATGAGCGTGTACGGCGGCACAAAGCGGTGATTTTCGGTCACGGTGACGACATCTCCGATCGCGGGGCAGCCGAGTGGGGCATTGCGGGTGTACGCCACCACGGTGGACCGCGGATCCCGCGATCACCAGGGTGCAGAACCGGCGCACGGGCGGACTTCCCCCGTACGGAACAGCAGGAAAGGCCGCCTGACGAACCCTCAGCCCCCGGGTCCGCGCGACGGTCGGTCCTTGCGTACCCGACACATCGTCAAGCAATCGTTACCCGCACGTAACTTACCGACCAGTTACCTCGGGTAAGGAGCACCGGTTACCGTCGGGTCACTTTCGTACTTGCACGAGTCAGGAGTGACCGATGGGACACCCCCACAAGGCCCTGCGGACGGCCACGACCGGCGCCGCCTCGGCCGCTCTCCTCGCCGGTACGGTGTTCGCACTGAGCCCCGCCGCACCGGCAGCCGCCGCCACCATCGGCGCCCACCCAGGCGTACGGTTCGTCGACATCCACGGCGACGGCGGTACCGTCCTCAAGGCCAATGTCGTGACCCCGGCGAACGCCGACGGATCCCGCACCTATCCCGTGATCGTGCTGCCCACCAGCTGGGCCACGCCGCAGGTCCAGTACCTCGCCCAGGCCGCCAAGCTCGCGGACTCCGGCTACGTGGTGGTCAGTTACAACGTGCGCGGTTTCTGGCAGTCCGAGGGGAACATCGAGGTGGCGGGCACGCCGGATGTCGCGGACGCCTCCAAGGTGATCGACTGGGCGCTCGCGAACACCCCCGCCGATCCCTCCAGAGTCGGGATGGCGGGGATGTCGTACGGAGCCGGCATCAGCCTGCTGGCCGCGGCACACGACAAGCGGGTCAAGGCAGTCGCCGCCCTCAGCGGCTGGGCCGACATCCCCGCCTCCATCTACGGCGGGCGCACCGAGCACCTCCAGGCCGCCGCACTGCTCGGCGGCACCGGCTATGTGACCGGTCGCCCCAGTCCCGAACTCCAGCAGTTCATGAAGGACTTCCTCGGTGGCATCGACCTGGCGAAGGAAGACGAGATGATCGCCTGGGGGAAGAAGCGCTCCCCCGCCACCTATGTGGACCAGATCAACCGGAACGGCGCGGCGATCATGCTGGGCAACGCCTGGGGCGACACCATTTTCCCGCCCAACCAGTACGCCGAGTTCTATGAGCGGCTGACCGTGCCGAAGCGGCTGGAGTTCCGCCCCGGCGACCACGCCACCGCCGAGCTCACCGGCCTGCTTGGGCTGCCCAACGACACCTGGACCAGCGCCCGCCGATGGATGGACCACTACCTCAAGGCCGACGACAACGGCGTCGACCGCGAGGCGCCGGTGCGGATCAAATCCCGCTCGGACGGCGGCTACGAGTCGTATCCGGACTGGAAGTCGGTGGGCGCGGACACCCGGAAGTTCGAGCTCGAGGGCACCGAGAAGATCCATGCCAACATCGACTCGGGCGCCAACGGCGGGGTCACCGTGCTCTCCAGCGCACTGGACCAGTTCCTGAAGGTCCCGCCGATGGCATCGATCCCGCTGCTGCCGCGCTGGTTCGCCGCGGTCTGGCAGTCCGAGCGGTATGCCTCCGAGCAGCACGTCAGAGGCACGGCGAAGCTGCACACCACAGTCACCAGCACCAAGGAGAGCGGCACCCTCATCGCATACCTCTACGACGTGGGCCCGCTCGGCCTCGGCAAGTTGATCAGCAACGCCCCCTACACCTTTCACGGCCAGACTCCCGGTCGCCCGTTCGGCGTGGATATGGAGCTGTACTCCACGGCCTACGATGTGCCGGCGGGCCACCGTCTCGCCTTGGTCGTCGACACCGTTGACCCCCTCTACATCGAGCACAACCCGTCCGGGGCGAAGCTGACCTTCTCCTCACCGGCGCACGACCCGTCATATGTGTCGGTCCCCCTGCGTGAGAAGTGATCTCCGGCTGGCCACCGGTCCGGGCGCGGTCAGCGCAAACTATCCGGCGCGACAGGGGGCTTCACACCCAACACGCACCCAACACGGATAAATACGGCATAAGCGGTAGGAATGTCAGGCTTCTGCCGCTTCCGCGTACACCTGGGACAGCTCGGGCGAGCCCTGAGCCGCCCAGTCAAGACCCGCCTCCACCACGTTGATCTCACGTCCGGACGCCAGCCGGACCACCGGCTGGCCACCGGGCCAGACATGCCAGGCGGCCCCCCGCACGGTGCGGACGATCACCGTACCCAGATACAGACCAGCGTCATTGCCCACCCAGGGCAGTTCCTCGGGATCGTCGCGCCAGCGCGGCGGAAGCTGGTCGAGCGCCTCCAACGAGCGGGGCGTGTCGTCCAGTTCGAGCCCCTGCTGTCCCGCCCGGGCACGCAGCAGCTCGCACTCGGCGAGCAGCTCGGCCACGCCGTCGGGGTCACCCCCGACGGCGGAGGCCAGCGTCTGTCCGCCCCGCTCGGCACCATGCTTTTTACGCCAGTTGTCCAAGAAAGGGATGTTCATACGGATCAGCCTCGCATTCCCGTGGACGGCGCACCACAGGGCGCGCGGGGCGCGCCCCGGGGCCGGGGCGCTGAGCCTCAGAGACCGGAGGCGGCGTCGAGGGCGAGATCGACCACCACCGGGGCGTGGTCCGACGCCCCCTTGCCCTTGCGCTCCTCGCGGTCGACATAGCTGTCCTTGACGGCCTTGGCGAACGGCTCGTTGCCGTACACCAAGTCGATGCGCATCCCCCTGTTCTTGGGGAAGCACAGCTGGCGGTAGTCCCAGTATGTGTACGGATGGTCGTACTTGAGCGGGCGCGGCACCACATCGGACAGACCGATCTCCCGCAGTCCCGCGAGCGCGGCCCGCTCCGGCTCGGTCACATGGGTCATACCCTCGAAGAAGGAGCGGTCCCACACATCGTCGTCGGTCGGCGCGATGTTGTAGTCGCCCAGCACCGCGAACGGGCGGCTGCCCGCGACGTCCTCGGTGACGGCCTGCTTCAGGGCCTCCAGCCAGGCCAGCTTGTACACGTAGTGCTCATGGGAGACCTCCCGGCCGTTGGGCACGTACACCGACCACACCCGCACCGGCCCGCAGGTGGCACTCACCGCGCGCGGCTCCTGCGCCCCGCCGTAGGCGGGGCCGCCCGGCAGCCCCATGACGACGTCGTCGAGCCCGACCCGGGAGAGCAGCGCCACTCCGTTCCACCGGCCGTCGGCGTTCACCGCGGACTCGTAGCCGAGTTCCTTCAGCGCGTCGGCGGGGAACTGCTCGGAGGTGCACTTGGTCTCCTGGATGCACAGCACGTCGGTGCCGCTGCTCTCCAGCCAGGCGAGCAGCCGTGGCAACCGGGCCGTGATCGAATTGACGTTGAACGTGGCGATGCGCATGCCGCAAGCGTAACCGCGGGGTGTGACATACGGGGGCGCACAGAAGAGCGCCCGGACAAGGCCTCCGGCCTAGATCTCCGCCGAGTCCCCCGAGGCGAGCCTGCTGTGCTCCGCCCCGCCCAGATTGCCGATGTGGGTGTCGTAGATCGGTCGCGCCAGCTCGGTCAGCAGCGCGTCGTGGACGTCGATCGCCCGGCGCGGACCGATCTCACGCACATAGTCGATGACCTCGGAGACCTTGCTCCAGGGTGCCATCACGGGGAGCATCAGGGTGTCCACGGACCGTTCGGGCACGGTCAGGGCGTCCCCCGGGTGGAAGACCGAACCGTCCACCAGGAACCCGACATTGGTGACGCGCGGAAGGTCGGGGTGGATGACCGCGTGCAGTTCGCCGTACACCTGGACGTCGAAGCCGGCGGCGGAGAACGCGTCGCCGTTGCCCACGGTGTGCACCCGCCCGGGGAAAGCGGTGGACAGCTGGTCGGCGACACTGCGCAGGGTCCAGATCTCCGCGGCGGGGTTGGCGTCCAGGGCGACGCGCAGCCGGGTCTCGTCGAAGTGGTCGGGATGCTCATGGGTGATGAGCACCGCTTCGGCGCCCACGGCCGCGTCCGCCTCGCTGAAGGCCCCGGGGTCGATGACGAGGGTCCGCCCGTCCTTCTCCAGCCGGATGCAGGCGTGCGACTTCTTCGTGAGCTTCACCTGGGTGACCTCTCTTTCGCGGCGGTGCGGCGCATCCTATGCGTGCGGGGTGGTCTCCTCGCGGATCACCCCTTGGGCCACGCGGAATGCCGCGTTCGCCGCGGGCACGCCGCAGTAGACCGCCGCTTGGACGAGCACCTCACGGATCTCCACGGGGGTGAGCCCGTTGCGGAGCGCCGCGCGGATGTGCACGGCCAGGTCCTCGAGATGGCCGCCCGCGACCAGGGCCGTGAGCGTGACCGCGCTGCGGGTACGGCGGTCAAGGCCGCCGCGGGTCCACACCTCGCCCCAGGCGTAGCGGGTGATCAGCTCCTGGAAGTCGGCGGTGAAGTCGTCGGCCGTCGCCAGCACGCGGTCCACGTGGGCGTCGCCCAGCACCTCCCTGCGCACCTTCAGCCCCGCCTCGTACAGGTCGGGGCGGGCGGTACGTCCGGTGCCCGGCCGCTCAAGCGGGGCGGCGGCGATTTCCCCGGCCGGGGTGACCGGCGCGGAGAGCCCCGGCGACGCGGACGGCGCGGGGATCGCGGTCAGGGTGTCCTGCCAGGCGAGGGAGAAGTGGCGGGTCAGCAGGTCGGTGACGGCGGCCGGCTGCTCCACAGGGGCGAGATGGGAGGCACCGGGGACCAGGGCGAGCCGCGCGTCCGGGATGCCGGCCACGAGCGTCCGGGCCTCGGCGGGTCCGGTGAGCTGGTCGTCGGAGCCGACCAGCACGAGCGCGGGGACCCCGATGCGCCCCAGGTCCTGGCGTACGTCGAAAGCCGCGAGCGCCTCGCAGGCCGCGACGTAGCATCCCGGGTCGGTGGTGCGCACCATCTGCACGGCCCACTCGACGATCGCGGGCTGCGCGGCGGCGAACGCGGAGGTGAACCAGCCGTCCGGCGCGCTGCGGGCCATCGGCTCCAGCCCGTTGGTGCGGACGATCACCCCGCGCCTGCGGAACTCGTCGGCGGTCCCGAACCTGGGCGAGGTCGCGATCACCGCAAGCGTGGCCACCCGCTGCGGCAGCCGCAGCGCGAGATCGATCCCGATGGCCCCGCCGATGGAGCACCCCGCGTACCCGAAGCGCTGCACACCGAGCCCGTCGAGGGTGGCGACGAGGCGGTCCGCGAGCTCGGTCACCGAGTCCGCGGGATGTGCGGGAGAGCCGCCATGACCGGGGAGATCGAAACGCAGGATCCGCCATCGCTGGGACAGTCCCGGTATCTGACGGTCCCACATGTGCCATGTGGTACCCAGCGAGGGTCCGAGGACGAGTACGGGGGCGTCGTCGGGACCGTCGATCCGGTACTGCAAGGTGTTCGGTACTGTCTCGCTCACCCGCCCGACCCTCTCACACACGGGTCGCGGGCGTTACACGACTATGCCCTGCGCCGGGTCTTCTGCCTCATCGGCCTCATCGGTGAAGGCCAGAATTCCGTGTACGCAGCAGAGAAGACCGGTGCTGGATTTTCGGCTCACCAAGTCGTCGAGCAATCCGTAGCCCGTGCACAGCGCCGCCTCATTCCCCTCGTATGATTCCAGGTTGATTACGGCCGCCTCGAGCAAACCGAGCTCGCTGACGAGTAAAGGAATGTGGCGGCGACCTCTTACGGCAGCGAATCCAGCTCGTGCGTACAAGGTCGATATCAGAATGGATCCGCTGGCCCTTGCGACCATGTCATTGTCGGCGCCGCTGAGCTCGGCAATCTGCGCATGGGTGTATTCGAAGATTTCCACAAGGGCCGTCATTTCTCGAACGGTGATCCCGATCGCATTCGAGTCGTACGGTGCTACCGGTGGCTCCTCGGGTTGATCGCGGCGTCTTCGCATGCCGTGACCGTAGAGCTCGAACCACCCGCAAGCCAAGGCCGATTCGCAGCCGGCCGGGCGCTGGTTCAGGATCAGGGAGTCGTGGTCGAGACGACGAAGACCTCGGGCGAGGACGGGTCGGTCAGATTGACGGTGATGTCCTGGGTGGGCCGGGGATCCGTCTGCGGGTGTGTGGTGCCCGACCACAGGGTGTCGGGGCCGAAGGTCCAGCCGACCGTGGAGGCGTCGCGCTCGCCGATGGTGACCTCACCGGTCTTCAGCTCGGAGCGGGTGGTACCGACCCGATTGAGGAACAGGTCGAGGCCCGCGGCGGTGGTCCGGAAGGTGACGTAGAACCTGCTGGACTTCCAGTTGGAGGTCTCGTAGTAGGCGACTTCGGTGGCCTTCGCGGGGATGGGCACCTCGAAAACACGGCGCTTCATCTTGGACGGCCAGTTCTCCCGCAGCCCGGTCGCCGATGACTCGCGCTCCTTGTCCAGGCCGCTGTTCCGGCTCTGCTCGGCGGAGATCAGCAGGTATCCGGCCGGGACGCCGATGAGCAACACGATCACCAGCAGCGTCAGACAGCGGCGGAGGATCATGTGCCGTCTGCCCTCCGCGTCATCCGGGTGGTGCGCTGACTTCCGGGGGGTCTGTCGGGGCAGGGTCATGAAGTGGGTTCCTGGGGCGTGGTGCGGGAGGTGCTGCTGCCGGGCCCGGCATGATCGAGGCTGCCGGCGCTGTCCGGCCGGCCCTCGACGGCACCGCCGTTGCCGGTGCCGCCGTTGCCAGTGCTGGTGCCGATGTTGTTCGCGCCGGCGTTGCGCAGCGCCTGGGCGTAGCGCTCGTACCTCTCATGGCGCTCGACACGGCGCCGGTTGGCGCGCCTGAAGCGGCGGGCGACCAGCCGGGCCAGGTCGGCGGCGCCGACCATACCGGCTTCGGGGCCGAGCTGGGCTTTGGCGATCCGCGCCTCGGGCCGGTAGCCGCGGCCGGTGAGATGCCGCCGGAAGGCGTCCCGCGCCGGGCCGATCAGCAGATCGTCGGCCGCGCTGACTCCGCCGCCGATGACGAAGCAGGAGGGGTCGAGTGCCGCCGCGAGGTTGGCGATGCCGACCCCGAGCCACTGACCGATGTCCTCGAGCAGCTCGACGCACATCGCGTCGCCCTCACGCGCCAGTTCGGTGATCAGGGGGCCGGTGATGTCGGGGATGCCGCCCTTGACCCGCTCGATGATGTTGTGGGCGACCGGGGAGTCTGCCGCGGCCAGTTCGCGGGCCTCGCGGACCAGTGCGTTGCCTGAGCTGTACTGCTCCCAGCAGCCGCGGTTGCCGCAGGGGCAGCGGTGCCCGCCGGGCACGACCTGCATATGGCCGAATTCCCCGGCGACCCCGTACTTGCCGCGTTTGACCTGCCCGCCCTCCAGGATCGCCCCGCCGATACCGGTGCCGAGGGTGATCATGACCAGGTGGTCCTCACCACGGCCGGCGCCGAAGCGCCATTCGGCCCAGGCGGCGGTGTTGGCGTCGTTGTCAACCATGACCGGCACGACGAGGCGCTTCTCCAGCGAGTCGCGCAGGGGTTCGTTGCGCCAGGCGAGATGGGGCGCGAAGAGCACCGTGGAGCGGTCGGCGTCCACCCACCCGGCCGCCCCGATGCCGACGGCGTGCACATCGTGCCGGTCGGAAAGGTCGAGTACGAGTTCGACGATGACGTCCTCGACGACCTTGGGACTCTTGGACTTGTCGGGGGTCTCGGTGCGGACCTTCTCCAGGATGACGCCGTCGGCGTCGACGACACCGGCCATCACCTTCGTGCCGCCGATGTCGATCCCCACCGTCGGGACGCGCGGCGCGGTGAGGTGTGAGCGCCGCTCCCGTGGGCCGGTGGTCCGCAGGGCGGTGGCCCGGGCGGCGCCTCTGTGGGCGAAGTCACGGTACGTGCTCACGGCGTCCCTGTGAGTGGTCGTTACGGTCCGGTCTGCTGAGGCGGGCGGTGCCCGCCGTGCCCGATTGTGCCATCCGGGGCTCCACCGGGCCCGGTGCGGCCCGGTGCGTCAGGGCTCACGGGAGAGCCGCCGCCGATGCCCTGGCGGTCCGGTGTGAGCGCCATGGCACGCCGCGCCGGGTCGGTGAAGGCGTGCCGCACCGAGTCGTCCAGGAGCCCCAGCTCTGTGCGCACCGTCACGGCACGCTCATCGGGGAGGGCGGCGAGCAGGGCGTCCAGCACGGCCCGCAGCCGCCGGCAGACCTGGACGGACGTGGAGCCGTACTCGCGGATCTCGGTCACCGCGAGCTGGAGGAAGTCCTCCCAGGAACGCCCCGGCACCACGAGCCGGGGCCGGCCCCGGCCGTCATGGAGGGTGTAGCCACGGGCCGGTTCCATCCTGCCGACGGTGTGCAGGAAGGCTTCGATGTGGTTCAGTACCTGAACGGCGGTCGTGGGGTCGTTCACGGCCGGTGACAGCGCCCTGATGGCGATGTCGACGAGGATCCGCAGCGCGAAGGCCGGATCCTGTTCGATCGTCCGTTCGACACCGAGGGCGATGTACCCGCTCAGGGTTGGCGGATCGGGGGGTGCCGTCCCGTGGATCTCGATCAGCGTGGCGCCCGGCGGCACGAAGTCACCGATCCTGTGCGGCAGCACGAGTACGCAGTCGTACCGCTCCGCCGCGGCTCTCAGCCGTGCCACCTGGAGACCCTGGATCGTGCCGCCCCGTTCGGTACGGACCAGCGTCACGGGTCCGGGCAGCGGCGGCGGGAACGGTTCCCCGCCCGGCACCGCGGGCCGCAGCGTCCCGCTCTCCGCCAGGGCGGTCCCCCGCCTGAGCACGGACTGGCCGGACCGCACCACCAGTGAGGCGATGGCCACCGGCCTGAGGTTGTGGATGAAGCGGTTGAGGTAGATCAGCAGCAGCATCAGGCTCACGGCGACCGCGGCACCCGCCAGTGTCACGCCGATGTCGGGCACGAAGTCCGCCTCGACGTTGCGCAGCAGGGAGAAGGCGAAGGCGAAGGTCCCGGTGAAGGTGGCCAGCACGGCCTTCTGCAGCCGATCGCGGTACCACAGACGCATATAGCGCGGGGACAGGGTGCTCGTCGCCTGCTGGACCACGAGGACGCCGATGGTGACGACGAAACCGAGCAGGGCGATCATCGCACCGACGATGGAGCTGAGCACACTGCTCGCGGTGCTCGCCGAATACTCCCAGCCGGGGGGCGCGTCGACGTTGCTGTCGAGCCAGACCGCGGCGTCGGCGAGCAGGGCGCCGAACACGAACCCGAGGAGTGGCACGATCCACAGGCTTGCTTTGACGTACTGCCTCAGCTGGAAGGCCGTGGCCCAGGACATCATGGGCGTCGCACCCCCGGGATCACCTGGTGCACATGCTCCTCGCGCTCCTTGGCGTTCCTCCACGGTAGTGCCGCAGCCCAGGAAGCACTAATCGCCCGAAAAGCCTGAAGTGCCCCGATTGTCTAAGCTGATGGGGTGGTGTGGGACGGCGTCCGCCTCCCGGCCGGGGCGAAAGGGGCTCAGGATGGGCGACTACCCCCTGATCGAGGACCACGGTCTGATCGGTGACCTCCAGACAGCTGCGCTGGTCACCACCAACGGAACCATCGACTGGTACTGCACTCCGCGGTTCGACTCGCCCAGCATCTTCGGCGCACTGCTGGACAGCGAGAAGGGCGGACACTTCAAGGTCACCCCCACCGACAAGACGTACTCCACCAAGCAGCTCTACCTGCCGGACACCGCCATCCTCGTCACCCGCTTCATGACCGAGAGCGGCGCGGGCGAGGTCATCGACTTCATGCCGGTGACCGGCACTTCCGCCACCGACCGGCACCGCCTCGTACGCCTGCTGCGCTGTGTGCGCGGCAGCCTCACCTTCGACGTGGACATCGCGCCCCGGTTCGACTACGGCCGCAAGCCGCACAAGCTCCACTTCACCGAGAAGGGCGCCGTGTTCGAGGCTGAGGGGATGGAGCTGACGGTCCACGCGGTCCGTGAGCCCGAGGACGTGCGCCTCGTGCCCGTGTTCTTCGGCGACGACCAGGACCTGCACTTCAAGCTGACTCTCCAGGCGGGCCAGGAGCGGGGTGTCGTCATCGAGACCTTCGCCGACGGACCGCCACGGCACATCACCCACAGCGAGTTCGTCGAGCTGTTCGAGGAGACCGTCCAGTTCTGGCGCTCCTGGCTCCACCAGTCCCGTTACTCGGGCCGCTGGCGTGAGGCGGTGGAACGCTCGGCGGTGACCCTGAAACTGATGACCTACGCGCCCAGCGGCGCACTGGTGGCGGCGCCGACCGCGGGACTGCCCGAGCAACTGGGCGGCGAGCGCAACTGGGACTACCGCTTCACCTGGATCCGCGACGCCTCGTTCTCCGTGTACGCCCTGCTGGGCCTCGGATTCACCGAGGAGGCGGCGGCGTTCACCGGCTGGCTGCGTGACCGCGTCCACGAACAGGCTGACCGGGCGGGCGACTTGTGCCCGCTGAACATCATGTACCGGGTCGACGGATCGTCCGACCTCGTCGAGGAGACGCTCGACCACTGGGAGGGCTACGCGGGCTCCAGCCCCGTGCGCGTCGGCAACGGCGCCGCCACCCAGCTCCAGCTCGACATCTACGGCGAGGCGCTCGACAGCATCTTCTTCGCCCATGAGCGGGGCATCCAGCTCGACCACCGCGGCTGGTCCTCCCTGCGTACCCTCCTCGACTGGCTCAGCGACCACTGGGACCAGCCCGAGGAGGGGCTGTGGGAGACCCGGGGCGGACGCAAGGACTTCACCTACGGCCGGGTGATGTCCTGGGTCGCCTTCGACCGGGCCCTGCGACTGGCCGTCGCGAGCGGTCGCCCGGCCTCGCTGGCACGCTGGAGCACGGAGCGCGACAAGGTCTACGAGCAGGTCATGGCCCGCGGCTGGGACCCCGAGCGCCGGGCGTTCGTGCAGCACTACGGCAGCGATGTGCTCGACTCGTCGCTGCTGCGGATGTCCACGGTGGGGTTCATCACCCCAGCCGATCCGATGTGGACCTCCACGCTCGACGCAATGGACCGCGAGCTCGTCAACGACAGCCTGGTCTACCGCTACAACCCCGAGGCGTCACCCGACGGCCTGCGCGGCTCCGAAGGCACCTTCTCGCTCTGCACGTTCACCTACGTGGACGCCCTGGCGCGGGCCGGACGGCTGAACCAGTCGCGGCTGGTGCTGGAGAAGATGCTGACGTACGCCAACCATCTGGGCCTCTACTCCGAGGAGATCGACCTGACCGGCCGGCAACTCGGCAACTTCCCGCAGGCGTTCACGCACCTGGCGTTCATCGACACGGCGCTCACCCTGGACAGGGAGCTGAACCGCAGCGAGACCGACGGCGAACGCGACTCCGGTGAGGGGGCGGGGGCGTTCCTCTAAGGGCTGTCCCGTAATCCCCGGTGGATCAGCGCACGGCGTCAGATGCGGTGCATCGCAAGGCGGAGGGTCGTCCTCATACTGGGCGCATTCGGGCGATTCGACAACGCAGCGAGGCGCCGTAGCTGTCGTCGTGCGCCCGCCGGGGATTACGGGACAGCGCTTAGGGACCGGGTGAGGGACTGAGCAGCACAGCCCTGTCCCCCGGCCCCGGTCGCACCGCGTGCGTCCCGGTGGCCGGGGTCAGGCGGCCGTCCGCACGGAGCACGAACAGCAGGTCGTGCTGTGCCGGGACCTCGCCGCCGGGGCCGCCCAGGACGAAGCGCGCGCCGTGCCCGTAGCGTTCGGCGATGGTCCGGCGCAGCAGATGGGGGCCGAAGAGGATGTCGCGGTCGGTGTACGGGGCGACGGCGCCCGTGCTGTCGGCCGGTGGGCCGATGCGGTGTACCGGCTCCTCCACGCTGTCCTGCACCAGGACGGCGGCCAGGGCGTTGAAGTCGTCGTCGTCGGTGAGCAGGAACACCGCGCTGACGCCCTCCAGCTGGGCTCCGGGAGCCGTGGCGGTGGCCAGCAGCTCCCCCGGGGCCAAGGCGAGTCCGGCGCCGCGGATCCGCTCCCGCTGGTCCTCGGGTCCCGCCCACATCAGTACGTCGAGCCCGGCCGAGCGCAGGCACCGGCCCAGGGCGACCGCCCAGGGTTCGCCTCCCACCAGCAGCGGCCGGGTCCGGGCGGACCGGGAGACCCCGAGCCGGCCGGCCACGGGCACCGCGGTCAGCGCGTACACCAGGACCGTGCCGACGATCACGAGGAAGGTGACGGGAAGGATCACCTGCGAGCCGGGCAGGCCCGCCTCGTCCAGGCTGCCCCCGAAGGCCGAGGCCGTGGAGGCTGCCACGATTCCGCGTGGCGCCATCCAGCCGATGAACGCCCGCTCCCCGCCGTCCAGCCCGGTCCGTGCAGTGGACAGGTACGCGACGAGGGGACGGACCACCAGCACCAGAAGCGCGATCAGGCCGACGGCGGGCAGCAGCACGGGGCGTACGGCGGAGGGCGCGACGGATGCCGAGATGGAGACGAACAGCAGCCCGATGATCAGCTGGACCAGGGTCTCGAAGAAGGGGCGCCGGGCGGGCATGTCGAGTCCGCGGAGGTTGGCGACCGCGAGACCGGCCACGATGGCGGCGATCAGGCCCGTGTCGTCACGCAGCACGTCGCAGCCCGCCGACACCGCCACCACGACGGCCAGTTGGACCAGTGTGCCGAGGGTCTCCCCGAGCCGCAGGGTGCCCAGGGCGAGCCAGAGCAGCGCGGCTCCGACCAGCCCGCCGGCCACTCCGACCACGGCGCTGAGGAGGAACTCGCCGATGTGGAAGCCCTTTCCGACCTGGAAGCCGCCGACCAGGATCGAGTGGAACACCAGCGCCCCGAGGATGCCGCCGACCGGGTCGACGAGCGTGCCTTCCCAGACGAGGATGCGCCGCACCTGCTCCGACGGCCGGACGTATTCGAGCAGGGGCCCCACCACGGTCGGTCCCGAGACCACGAGGATGACGCCCAGCATCAGCGCGACGGCCACCGGGACGCTGAACAGCGCCGGGCCCACCGCCAGCACCGCCGCCCAGGTGATCAGCACCCCGAGCAGCAGCAGCCGGGCCACCACCGAACGGGTGCGACCCTTCAGATGCCGCAGTTCGAGGCCGAGTCCCGCGTCGTAGAGGATCACCGCGACGGACAGCGAGACGATGGACGGGAAGTTCTGCGGGGCCAGCTTGTCCGGCTGGACGACATCGGTGAGTGCGCCCGCCGTGAATCCCGCGGGCAGCAGCAGGATGAGCGCCGGGATGTGCAGCCGGCTCGCCAGGATCTGACAGCCCACGGCGAGCACCACGGTCAGCGCGATACCGAGGAGGAACTCGTCGGCGCTCAGCACCCGGGTCCCTCAGCCGCCGTCGGCGGAATCCCCGGCAGCGCTCTGCCGCAGGTCCGCGTCGTTGAGCGACTCCAGCTCGCCATGGGTGTCCAGCCAGTACAGCAGGATGACGGCAGGGACGACGAGCAGCAGGGCGACGAGGGTCACGAAGGCCAGCCACACCAGGGTGTTGGGGTCACCGGCCGCGTCCCGTACGGTCAGCGAGGTCGGGATCAGATACGGGCGCTGGGCGAGTCCCCAGGCGATGACGCCGGCCGCGACCACACCGACGGCTGCCGGACGGGTCCAGCGGGCGGACGACCGCCCCAGTTGTGCGGCGGTGGCCACCGCGCACACCGCGGCCAGCACCACGAAGACCAGACCCGCACCATGGGTGAGACCGTGCCAGACGTGCGGTGCGTCGTTGTGGGTGACGGCGAACGCTGCCACGCCGAGCACCACCACGACGACCAGGCTGCCGAGCGCCCTGAGCCTGAAGTAGCCCATGAGATCAGGGGCCTCGAAGCGCTCGGCGTCCGAGAGCAGGAACACCGCGCCCAGGAAGGCGGTGGCCGCGATGGTGAGCAGCCCGAAGAACACCGAGGTGGGGTTGGACCAGGCGTCCGCCGATGCCTCGGTGCCCGGTGCCACTCGCCCCGAGGCGATCCCCCCTACGGCCGCGCCGAGGAAGAAGGGGGTGAGCAGCGAGGAGATCGCGAAGACGGCCCCGTACAGACGACGCCGGGACAGCCGCCGCATGGGCTTGCGCAGGGCGAACCCGGCGCCGCGCAGCACCAGGCCGACGGTGGCCAGTGCCAGGGGCAGCCACATCGCCGAGAACACGGTCTGGAACAGCACCGGGAATCCGGTCCACATGATGACCATGACGAAGATCAGCCAGACGTTGTTGACCTCCCAGACGGGCGCCATGGCGTGGTCGATGAGCCAGCGTGGCCGCTTGCCGCGCTCCGCGCCTCCGGCGGCCAGGTCCCAGAATCCGGCGCCGTAGTCGGTGCCCCCCGCGCAGGCGTAGGCGGCGACCGCGAGCAGCAGGACGACGGCGATGATGTCGGCGATCGTCATGGGGTGCCGCCTCGTTCGTCCCCGGGCCCGGCGCCGTGTCCTGCCGGGGTGTCGCGGCCGGACGGTACCGGCCGGGGACCGTAGGGGGTGAGGGCTTCAGGTCCTTCCCCGCCCGGAAGCGTCGGACCCGCCGCCGCGGCGTCCGCCTGGCGCCAGCGGGTGCGCATCACGAGCAGCAGGGCCAGGAACGAGCCGAAGATGAACACGTATACGACGATCACCAGCCCGAACATGATCCAGAGACTGGTGGATCTGGTCGCGGTCACCGCTTCGGCGACCCTCATGTTCTGGTAGACGATCCAGGGCTGCCGTCCCACCTCGGTGGTGATCCAGCCGCATTCGACCGCGACCACGGAGGAGACCCCGGCGCACGCCGCGCTGCGGAAGAACCATCGCGAGGTGGGAAGCCGGCGCTTGCGGAACCAGATCCAGGCGTACCAGAGAGCCAGCAGTAGGAGCAGCGAGCCGATGACGACCATGAGGTCGAAAGCCCAGTGGACGATGGTGGCCTGGGTGGCGTTGGGCCGGTCGGACGCGGGGACCGAGGAAAGACCGGTGACCTTGGTGGCGGGGCTGAACCCGGCGAGGATGGAGTCGAGCTGGGGGATCTTGATGCCCCCGGAGACGGTGCCGTCGGGATGCAGCCGGCCGAACATGTACTCCGGCACATGGGTGTCCGTCTCCCAGACGATCTCCATAGCGGCGAACTTCACCGGCTGTTTCTGGAACACCGCGCGGGCGATGGCGTCGCCGAGTACGAACTGCACGGGCGTGAACACCGCGGCGACCGTGAAGGGGACGGTGAAGCCGAGACGGTGGTAGCGGTCCCTGCGTCCACGGAGCCAGCCGACGGCGTACACGCCCGCGACGACATAGCCCGCGGTGACGAGCATCGCCACCACGAAGTGCCAGTACTGGGGCCCGAACATGGGAGTGAAGAGGGCTTTCCAGACGCTGACGTCGACCGGGTTGCCCTCGGCGTCGAGTGTGAAGCCCTGCGGTGTGTTCATCCATGAGTTGGCGGCGATGATGCCGAACGCCCCGAGCAGGGCGGTCACGGGCAGCGGCACACCGAGGAGGAAGTGCGTGCGGGCCGGAAGCCGGCGCCAGCCGTAGAGGTAGATGGCGATGAGCACGGCTTCCAGGAAGAACGCCCAGGCCTCCACACCGAATCCGATGCCGAAGACGTCGCCCCAGCGGCCCATCAGACCCGGCCAGAGCAGCCCGAACTCGAAGGACAGCACGGTCCCGGTGACCACGCCGACGGCGAACTGGATGGCCATGACGGCCGACCAGCGCCGGGCGAGCAGCAGTGCGACGGCGTCGCCGGTGCGCAGCCCCCGGTAGTGCATGATCAGGGTGATCAGCGGAAAGGCGACCCCCATCGGCACCAGAATGATGTGGGATGCCAGCGTGAATGCCATGAGCTCCCTGGCCGGGAGCAGCTGGGCGGGTGCGTCGGCCAGCAGCCGGGCGTCCGCCAGCAGGTGGACCGCGTGGTGCATGTGTGCCTTCGGTGGTCAGACGCCGCGAGCCCGCCCTGCGGGCGGACGCCGCTCGTTCACGAACACGGCCTGGGCGAGGGGGCGCGTGTCATCCGCCCGTGGCGAATCCGGGGAAGAGGGTCATCCCCCCGTCCACGTACAGCGTGGCGCCCACCACGTAGTCCAGGAGGTCGGATGCGAGGGCGACGGCCGCGTGGGCGATGTCGTCGGGCTCGCCGACCCGCCCGTACGGGATGAGCTTGAGCAGGTCCTGTTCGGCCGCTGGAGTGTCCCAGGCGTCGGTGTTGATCGGGGTCTTGATGGCGCCTGGAGCAACGGCGTTGACCCTGATCTTCTTCGGCGCCAGTTCCTGGGCCAGGGTCTCCATCATCATCTGCACGCCGCCCTTGGACGAGGCGTAGTTGACGTGGCCCGCCCAGGGGATGAGCTGGTGCACGGAACTCATGCAGATGATCTTCCCGGCGGAACGTGACACCTCGGCCACCACCCCGCGCCGCAGGAACTCCTTGGTGGCCTCCCTGGCGCACAGGAACTGGCCGGTGAGGTTGACGTCGATGACCTTCTGCCACTGCGCGAGCGTCATTTCGGTGAACGCGGCGTCACGCTGGAGGCCCGCGTTGGCGACCAGGATGTCGATGGTGCCGAACTCGTCGACCATCCGGGCCATCATGGCGACGACCTGGTCCTCCTGGGAGACATCCGCCTCGTAGGCGGCGGCGCGCGAGCCCTGCGCGGTGATCTGCGCGACCACCTCATCGGCCGCTTCACGGCCCGCCACGTAGTTCACCACCACATCTGCGCCCGCGCGCCCGAGCGCGAGTGCGGTGGCCTTGCCGATGCCCGAGTTGGCCCCGGTGACCAGCGCCTTCTGCCCCTTCAGCAGAGGCGAGACCGCCTGCGGTGCCGCACTGGCATGGGAATCCACGCTGCCTCCCTGGTACGTCACTCCGGTTCCGCGGTCCGCTGCGCGGCGCGGGCACGCGTCACGCCACGGAACCACCGCGGCACCCGCCCGGGGGCCGGGCACACTGCCCGTTGCGCCGTTGGATGGCCGATCTTCCCCCGGGCGGCTCAACCGCGCAGGCGCTCCGTGATGTGGTCACCGACCCGGAGGGCGTTGGCGATCGCCGTCAGGGACGGATTGACGGCGCCGATGCTCGGGAAGAAGCTCGTGTCCACGACGTAGAGGTTGTCCAGGTCGTGCGCCTTGCAGTTGATGTCCAGGGCGGAGCCGCCCGGGTCGTCGCCGAACCGCACCGTGCCCGCCTGATGGGCGGTCGCGCCGATGGGCATGCCCTTGTGCAGATAGATGCTGTGCGGCAGCAGATGGTGCTCGTGCATACCGAGATGGCCCAGCATGCTCTGGAGTTTGTGCCTCAGCCGGTTCAGTCCCTCGATGTTGTTCTCCTCGTCCAGCGCGAGGTGGACGCCGCCGTCCCGGTCCAGGGTGACACGGTTGTCCGGGTCGGGGAGGTCCTCGCCGCACAGCCAGAAGTCGACGGCGTGATGGGCCAGCACCTCGAAGGGCATGTTCGGTGACACCGCCCCGGCCCAGCGCGGTGCCTCGCCGTGGATCTGTTCGGCGTCCGACTTGCCGAGCATCTGCATGCCGCCGAGGGGGTAGTCCCAGTCGTCCGCCCCCAGGTACCAGTCGTGCAGCGCCAGGGTCTTCTGGAACTGGGTGTCGTTGGGTTCCTTGGACACCGCCATGAGCGCCAGGTTGTTGTGCCGCATGTAGTGGCGGCCCACGGTGCCCGAGCTGTTGGCGAGGCCGCCCGGGTGCTGGTCGTTGGCGGAGGCGAGCAGCAGTACGGCGGAGTTGACGGCGCCGCAGGAGACCACGACCACGTCGGCGGACAACCGGGCGGTCGAGCCGTCGCCGAGGGTGGCGACCACCGTGGACACGCTGCGCCCGGTCGGGTCGGTCTCCAGGCGCATCACATGGGCGTTGGTGACCAGTTCGACGCCGGGGTGTTCCAGGGCGGGCTCCACGCAGATCACCTGGGCGTCGGACTTGCCGCGCACCAGGCAGGGGAAGCCGTCGACCCTGTTGCAGCGGATGCACACACTGGAGTGGGTGGCACCACCGTGCTCGTCCTGCCGCAGATTGACCCCGATGGGCAGATGGAAGGGGTGCAGTCCGCGGCTCTCCAGGTCGTCGCTCAACTGCTGGATACGCGGCTCGTGTTCCACGGGCGGATGGGCGTACTGCCCGCTCACCGGCCCCTCGGTCGGGTCCTCTCCGTGTCTGCCGTGGACCAGGTAGAGGTGCTCGGCCTGGGTGTAGTACGGCTCCAGGTCCTCGTAACGGATCGGCCAGGCCGGGGAGATGCCGCCGTGGTGGCGCAGTTCGCCGAAGTCCTCGGGGCGCAGCCGGAACAGCGCGGCGCCGTAGAACTTGGTGTTGCCCCCGACGTAGTAGTTGACCTCGGGCGGGAAGGAGCGGCCGTGTTTGTCGTACCAGAACTCGGGCGCGCGGTACTTGCCCTTGACGAAGACGGCCGTGGAGTCCCAGTTGTCGCGCTCCCGCGGGAGGTAGTCACCGCGCTCCAGCAGCAGCACCCGCTTTCCGGAGGGTGCGAGGCGATGGGCGAGGGTGCCTCCGCCTGCGCCGGTGCCGATGATGACGACGTCGTAGTGGTCAGCGTGTGGGAAATCGTTCATGACTGCCACCGTCCTCACAGAATCGCGATCGGGTTCACCGGGGAACCGGTGGCCGCCGGCAACCGCAGCGGGGCGACCACGCACAGGAAGCTCCAGCGGCCTTCCCGTGCGCAGAGCGGGGCGAGCTCCTCGAATTGCAGGTAGTCCATCAGGTGCACTCCCATGGCGTGGATGGCCAGCACATGGACGGGGAAGTCGACTCCTTCCACCGTGCTCGGGGCGGTGTCGTTGTTGCCGTCGCTGCCCAGCACCGCGACCCGCCGCTCGGCCACGAACTCCATGGCCCGCGGATGGAGACCGGCCCGGGCCGACGCCGCGTCCCAGGCCCCGGTCTCGCGGCGCCTGCGCCGGTGGCCGACCCGGACGAGCAGCAGGTCCCCCGGCCCGGTCCGTACGCCCTGTGCCGCCTCGGCGGCGACGAGCTCGTCCGCCGTCACCTGTTCGCCCGGCTCCAGCCAGGGCACCCCTCTGAGCCGGGGGATGTCCAGCAGCACCCCGCGCCCCACGATCCCGTCCGCGACGAGGTCGACGGTGAGCGCGGTGGCGCCGTCCGGGGTCACGGTGGACGCGGGCACGCCGTTGTAGAGCGCACCGTCGTAGATGACATGGCAGAGCGCGTCGAGATGGCTGTCGCAGTCGCCGTGCACGTTCATGGCGAAGCGGTCGCGGGCGAAGTCCAGGCCCGGGGCCCCGAGGTCGCCCGGTTCGGGGCCCGTCATGCGGTGGACGGCTGGTTCCGGGCTGTCCGGCCCGGTCCTGGTCTCGACCGGTGCGGCCAGTGAGACCGAGCGCCCCGAGCGGATCTCGGCCGCCGCGGTCACGACCCGGTCCGGGGTGAGGTGGTTCAGCGCGCCCCGCCGGTCGGCGGGGCCCTGCCCGGTCTGCTCGCGCAGCCGCTCGTACAGGGACCGGAACGCGTCCTGGCTCATGTGGGTGCGCGGGGGTGTGCTCACACCGCTCCCCGCGCTCGTGCCGGTTCCGGCTCCGGTGGCGCGCCACCGGGGGCCACTCCCGGTCCGGCGGGCAGGAGTTCGGTGACGACGAAGGCGACCACGGCGGCCAGGATCACCACAGGGATCATCGAGACACTGCCGAGGAGCATCACCACGAGCACCACGCTGCTGACGGGCAGCCTGAGAGCCGCAGCCGAGGCCGCGGCCATGCCGGCGGCCATGCCTGGGATGAAGCCGAGGCCGGGCAAGGGTGCCGCGAGCACACCCGCCGCCGCTCCGAGGAACAGCGCCGGGAACACGGGTCCGCCCCGCAGACTGCCGAGGCAGAGGGCGTAGGCGGCGCCCTTGAACACCAGGACGGCCACCAGCGCCGCGATCCCGTAGGACTGTGGCTGCGCCGACAGCTGGACCATCGCCGCCTGGCCCGACGAGGCGACGTCGGCGGGCGAGCGGTCGGTGAGCAGCGTGTAGAGGGCGGCGCAGACTCCGGCGCCCAGTGCGCACAGCACGGTCGTACGGACGGTACGCGCGGCGACCAGGGCGGCGAGATACCGTCCCGCCGTGAACACGTAGTGCACCAGCGCGCCGATCACGGCTGCGACGAGCAGCGCCCAGAGCACGTCCCCGGCGTCCAGGTGCGGGAACGGGCCGGACACCTTCAGCCGCAGACTCGCCGTGTCGAGACCGGTCCAGCGCCCGAAACCCGTGAACACCAGGGCGCCCACCCCGCTGGAGAGCAGCGCGGGAAGCATGATCGCGAAGAGCTGCGGGCCACCGACCCCGATGACCTCCATCAGCAGCACGGCCCCGATGACCGGGTTGCCGAAGATCGCCGCGATGGCGGCGGCGGCGCCGGCCGCCCCGAGCAGGGCGGTGCTCTGCGGTGTGGCGGGTGCGCGGGTGAGTTCCCTGAACAGCAGGGCGAGACCGCCACCCAGGGCGATCAGCGGCGCCTCGGGACCGAGGGTCGCGCCCAGCGGCAGGCTCGCCACCGCCGCGATGACCACACCCGGCAGCGCCTTGGAGGTCGAGCCGCCCGGCTGGAGACCGTACGCGGGGATATGTCCGCCCGAGCCCGGCAGCCGGAGGACGACCCAGGACACGACGAGACCGGCGATCGGAAGCAGCACCAGTGGCCACCACCAGGGCGGCATGGCCCAGCCGAGTGACTCCGGCAGGGTGTCCCACACGAGGTGTTCCAGCTCGTGAAGCGCCACGAGGAACCAGAACGCGACGAGCGACACCGGGATGCCGAGCAGCGCGGAGAACACCAGCGTCTTGCGGTAGCTCGGGGTGCGCAGCAGCTCCCGAAGCCGGTCCGCCTCCTCCGGCTGGGTGCCGCCGGCGGAGGCGGCAGCCCTGGCCCGCGGCTGTGTCATGGGGGTCGTCCCTTCCCGGCCCCCTGAGCTGTTGGAGTGGTGCGAACTGCTCGAGTTCAGATGTCAGGCGAGGACCTTCTGCTTCTCGGCCGCGAACTCCTCCTCGGTGAGCAGGCCCTGGGCCTTCAGCTCGCCGAGCTCCTTGAGCTTGTCGATCTTGCTGCTCATCTCGTCGTCGGGCGTGAGCGCGGTCGGCGGAGGTCCGGCTTGCGGCTCCTGCTGTTGTTGCTGCTGCTGTTCACCCTGCTGTGCCCAGCGGCCCTGCTGGCGACGCGAGACACGGTTGGACACGGCCGTGGCGGTACCCGCGATCACGGCGGTACGGGCGACACCGCGGATGAGACCTGGCATGTTCTTCTCCCGGTTGATGCGAAGGTGCGGTGATCAGGCCGCTGAGGATTCCTGCCCGGACATGTCGCCTTCGATCGCGTCGAGCGAGGCGAGCAGGGCCTGTACCGGAATACGTCCTCCCGCCACCAGCTGGGCGCCACTGCGCCGCATCGCCCGGGCGAGTGGTGCCGCCCAGGTGTTCTCGTACACGAGGATGGCGGCGGAGTTGCCCGGCTCGATGGCCGCTCCCGCCTCGCCCAGATCGTCCTCGCCGAGCAGACCCGACGAGACGCCCTCGAACACCGTCAGATCCACATCGCCGTCGATGTCGGACAGCTCCAGGACGGTGAGGGATCCGTCGGCACCCTTGCTGACGAACAACAGATCGAGAATACGGATGATCTGGCGATCGGCCAGATCGATGAGCAGGGGAAGGCCCTCGCCCGTCATACGGTTGCCGGGGAATTCCACGACCAGATAGTCGACGGGTCCCATTTCTTCCACGTCATCGATCATGACCACTCCTTGCCAACGCGCCGGCGGTCCTGGGGGGCACCCTGCTTGCCATTGCAGCACTCGGCCGCACGCTTCGCATTTCGGCCAGCGGCGCTGGTCAAGGCGGTGGCGTGGACCCTGTCCGGGCGGTGATCAGCTCGTCAACTGGTAGATGCTGTTGCCGGTCAGCCACAGCCCCAGCAGCAGGCAGCCGAAGACGATGGCCGGTTCCTGGTGCCGCTGGAGCCAGGCCCGCAGCCGCTTCAGCCGGACCTCGGCGGCCTCCGGCGCGAAGATCATGTACAGCTCGGCGGCCAGCAGGCTCGCGCTGGCGAGCAGGCAGAAGCCGAACAGGATCAGATACGTGCCGACATGCGACAGGTCGGCCTCGATGACCACGGTCGCCGCCGCCGCGACCATGCCCCAGGGCTGCAGGAAGAAGGCGAGACCGGCCACGGACCACGGCGAGGCGTGGTCCAGCCTGGACGTCATGGACGACGACTGCTTCTTCCGGGGCCGCTCGGCGCCGTGGCTGCGCCGCCGGTGGACGCCGTAGAGGACGAGTCCGACGCCGATGGCGAGCTTGATCGCGAGCCCCGTGGTCGAGGGCGGGGACCTCGGCGGTGGCGGCTGCCCCCCGGTGACCAGCAGCACCGCGGCGATCACCGCGACCAGACTGGCCATCCAGGCGAGCAGGAAGACCAGGCCCTTCCAGATCCCCTTGTGCGCCGACAGCACCAGGACGAAGGCCATGATCGGCAGCGGGTCGAGGGTGATACCGATGCCGATGAGGAGCAGGTCGAGGACCATGGCGCTCCTCTCTGTGTCCGATCGGCCCGCCCGTTCATCGTCACCCCCGGTCGCGGGCCCCCGCAAAACAGAGCCGCACGGTCCGAGATGCCGTCCCCGGCCCGGTCCCCCACTCTGGTCCCAGGGAAGGAGCAGCCATGCCCCCGGGAAGCAGCGCCCCGCGGCGCGGGGCGGGCTTCCCCCACCCGGCGTGGTGGACGGCCCGGTTCCATGCGTACGGGGAATCCCTGCGCGCCCTGGTCTCACGGACCGAGGCACGCTTCCCCGTCATGACGCGGCTGACGGCCCGCATGGTCGCGGTGAACATCTTCGACTCCGCCACCCGGCTCGCGGCGCAGTGCTTCCTGACCGCGATCCCCCTGCTCTTCGTGGTGGGGTCGTTCGCGCCCTCAGGCGTACGAAACCAGCTCATCAGCTCGGTACAGGCGATCTTCGGGCTCACCGGCCCGGCACAGAAGCAGCTCGAGCATGTGTACCGATCCGCGAACGACGACGGCCTGCGCCAGGCGACCGGTGTCATCGGCGCGATGATCGTGCTGCTCTCCGCCACCGCGTGCAGCCGCGCGATGCAGCGCCTGTGCAAGCGGGCCTGGCTGATCCCGCGCACGGGCGTCAAGATCGCCCCATGGCGCTGGGTGGCCTGGATCGGAGTATGGCTGGCCGTCCTGATCGTGCAGGCTCCGGTACGCGAGGGCTTCGGCACCGGGCTCTGGCTGGCCCTCCCCGTCACCCTGCTCACCCAGATCCTGCTGTGGTGGTGGTCCCAGCACCTGCTGCTCGGCGGCCTCGTCAGCTGGCTCCCGCTGCTGCCGGGCGCGGTACTGACCGGTGCCGTCACCACGGTGCTGTCGATCGCCAGCCGCTACTACATGCCGCGGGCGCTGAACCGCAGCCTGGAGGAGTACGGGGCCCTGGGGGCGGTGTTCACGCTGCTGTCCTGGCTGATCGTGCTCTGTGTCGCCATCGCCCTCGGCATCACGGCGGGGGCGGTCCTCGCGCGCGAGCCCTGGCTGGCCCGGCGGCTGGGTACGCCGGAGCCGAGCCGTGACGGGTGGGAAGCCCCGAGGACATGACCCACCGCGCCTCGCCCGGGCTTCGGACCGGCTTCGGTCCGCCCCTCAGGCTCCGGACCGACTTCGGACCGGATGCGCACCGCCTCGGACCACGCGTCCGCGAGGGTGTTCCGTCCTACGAGAGCCCGGGTTCCGTCAGGACTTACCGGAGCCGTCGTGCCCGCCCAGATGCCTGGGCGCAGGCGCGCGCTCCAGTTCGTGGCGGAGGTCGTCGAGCTCGCTGCCGCCTGCCATCTGGCGGGTGAGCTCGTCCAGGGTGATCTCCTGCTTGCCGTGACTGCCCACCATCGTGCCGCGCTTCAGCAGCACGAACCGGTCGCCGACGAGATAGGCGTGGTGCGGGTTGTGCGTGATCAGTACGACGCCGAGGCCAGCGTCGCGAGCGGCGGCCACGTACTTGAGCACGACGCCGGACTGCTTGACGCCGAGTGCCGCCGTGGGCTCGTCCAGGACCAGCACCTTGGCCCCGAAGTAGACGGCCCTGGCGATCGCGACGCACTGCCGCTCACCACCGGAGAGGGTGCCGATGGGCTGGTCCACGTCGCGCAGGTCGATGCCCATACGCAGCAGCTCGGAGCGGGTGGTCTCGCGCATCCGCCGCACGTCGAGGCGCTTGAACGGGCCGCTGCCCCTGGTCGGCTCGGAGCCGAGGAAGAAGTTGCGCCAGACCGGCATCAGCGGGACGACGGCGAGGTCCTGGTAGACGGTGGCGATCCCCCGGTCGAGCGCCTCGCGCGGGGAGCTGAGGGTGGTTTCCTCGCCCTCGATCGCGAAGGTTCCGGAGTCGTGCCGGTGCAGACCGGCGATGATCTTGATCAACGTGGACTTCCCGGCGCCGTTGTCGCCGAGTACACAGCTGATCTCGCCCGCGTGGACCTCCAGCGAGACGGCTTCGAGCGCGCGGATGTTCCCGTAGTACTTGCTGACGTCGTGGAGTTCCACGAGGGCGGTCCCGGCGGTCATGCGGTCGCCTCCGCTCGCTTGCGGACCCAGGAGTTCAGCAGGGTCGCCAGGAGAAGCATCGCTCCGAGGAAGAAGGTGAACCAGTCCGGGTTCCACTCCGCGTACACGATGCCCTTGCTGGTCATGCCGAAGATGAACGCACCGACCGCTGAGCCGATCGCCGAGCCGTAGCCGCCGGTGATCAGACAGCCGCCGATCACGGCCGCGATGATGTAGATCAGCTCGTTGCCCACGCCTTCGCCGGACTGCACGACATCGAACGAGAACAGGAGGTGCTGGCCGGAGATCCAGGCGCAGAACGCCACGCCCATGTACAGACCGACCTTGGTCCTGCTGACCGGTACGCCGACCGCGCGGGCCGCGAGGGAGCCCCCGCCGGCAGCGAAGATCCAGTTGCCGAAGCGGGTGCGCAGCAGGATCCAGGTGGCCACGGCGACCAGGGCGAGCCACCACAGGATGGTGACCTTGAGGTCGACACCGCCGATGGTGAGCTGCGAGGCGAACAGCGCCTTGG
This sequence comes from Streptomyces sp. NPDC019396, assembly GCF_040632375.1. Taxonomy (NCBI): domain Bacteria; kingdom Bacillati; phylum Actinomycetota; class Actinomycetes; order Kitasatosporales; family Streptomycetaceae; genus Streptomyces; species Streptomyces sp. NPDC019396. Next base: position 150,916 of record NZ_JBEYBS010000011.1, read on the forward strand.
CGGACGCGAAGCCCTCCATGTCCGCGATCGTCTTCGTGGAGACCGTGCCGCTGATCAGCTTGGTGAAGCCGAGGTTCAGGCCGGTGAGCATCAGGAAGGTACCGAGCGTGATGATGAAGCTCGGCAGCTTGGTGCGGGTCAGCATGAGCCCGTTGAAGACCCCGATGGCCAGGGTGACGAGCAGTGAGACCAGCACACCGACCCAGACGTTCGCCGTCATCTGGTAGGCGAACATCGAGGAGACCAGCGCGGAGCTGGTCACCAGCACACCGGCCGAGAGGTCGAACTCGCCGCCGATCATCAGCAGCGCGACGGGTACGGCCATGATGCCGATGATCGAGGACGCGTAGAGCACCGTGCCGAGGCTGGAGGCCCGCAGGAAGCCGTCGGCGACGAGGGAGAAGAAGAGGAACACCGCGGCTGCGCCCACGACGGCGCCGAGTTCGGGCCTGCCGAGCAGCTTCTTCAGCGGCGAGGTGTGCAGCAGCCGCTCGTCGGCGGTAGCGGCGGGACCGGGCTCCCGTGGTCGCTCGTGATCGGGTGGCGCGGTCGCGCTCATCGGGTCCCCCGCTCCGCGAAGTCCTTCAGCTTGGCGGCATCCGCACCGGTGATGATCTGCGGTCCGGTGAGGACGGGCCGTCCGCCGCCGAGCACATCGGCGTTGTAGCGGTAGAGCCACAGCAGGTCGACGGCCTCGTAGCCCTGGAGATACGGCTGCTGATCGACGGCGAAGCCGAGCTTCCCGTCCTTGAGCGCCGTGGCGACCTTGGCGTTCAGGTCGAAGGTGTCGACCTCGGCCTTGCTCCCCGCTGACTGCCCGGCCTGGACGGCGGCGTCGGCGAAGGGAGCGCCCAGGGTGACGACCGCGTCGATGGACGTGTCGGTCTGGAGCTTGGCCTCGATGGAGGCCTGGACGTCGGGCATGTTGGTGCCGTCGACATACAGGTTCTCCATCGTCCCGCCGAAGGTCTTCTTCGCCCCGGCGCATCGCTGCTCATGGCCGACGTTGCCCTGCTCGTGCACCACGCACAGGGCCTTCCTGCGGCCGCGCTCGTCCAGCTCGTCGCCGACGGCCTCACCGGCGATGGTCTCGTCCTGGCCGATGTGCGTGAGTGCGCCGTAGGCCTTGGACTGCTCGGCACCGGAGTTCACGGTGATCACCGGGATCCCGGCCTTGACCGCCTTGGCGACGACGGCCTTCATCGCCTCGGGCTTGGCGAGCGTGACGATGAGCCCGTCGACCTTCTTGTCGATGTAGGAGTCGACGAGCTGCGCCTGCTGCTGTGCCTCGTCGCTGTTGGCGTAGAGGAAGTTGATGTTGTCCTTCACGGCAGCCTGCTTGGCGCCGCTCTGGACGATGTCCCAGAAGGTGTCGCCCGCTCCGGAGTGGGTGACCATGGCGAAGGTCCAGCGCGGCGTGGTGACGGCGGCGCGCCCCTCGGCCGCCGCCTGCTTGCGGGCATCCTCGGCCCGCTTGCCGCCGGTCGCGCTGCATCCCGCGAGCGAGACGCCGAGCGCCGCCGCCAGCACCGCGCCGAGCACGCGCACCCCTGTCCGAACCCTTGTCACGACACCGCGCCTCTCTTGTTCCCGCTGTTCCGCTCGTCGCCCCCGCTTGCCGAACTCCAGGGGTCAGTATCCCTGAGCCTCCGGACCGGGACTACGGGCGTGCAAGGAGCTGGAAATCGAAGGAGTAGCGCGAAGCCCTGTACACATGCGAGCCGAATTCCACCGCACGCCCTGTGTCGTCGTACGTGGTGCGCTGCATGGTCAGCAGCGGCGCGCCGGGCTCCTCGGCGAGCCGCCCGGCCTCGTCGGGGGTGGCGGCCCGCGCCCCGACCGACTGGCGGGCGCTGTGCAGGGTGATCCCGGCCGCCCGCATCATCCGGTAGAGCCCGGTGGCCTCGAGCTGGTCGGTGTCGAGCGGCAGCAGCCCGGCCGGCAGGTGGTTGCACAGATACGCCATCGGCTCCCCGTGCGCGTACCGCAGCCGCTCCACCAGATGGACCTCGCTCCCCTCGGGTATGCAGAGGGCGGCGGCGACCTCCGCGGGGGCCGGTACGAGGGTGTTGCGCAGCACGGCCGTGGCCGGGCGCCGACCTGCCGCCTCGAGGTCGTCATAGAGGCTGCTCAGCTCCAGGGGTCGCCTGACCTGGCTGTGCACCACCTGGGTGCCGACACCGCGGCGGCGTACCAGGAGGCCCTTGTCGACCAGCGACTGGATGGCCTGGCGGACGGTGGGCCTGGACAGACCGAGCCTGCCCGCGAGCTCGATCTCGTTGCCGAGCAGGCTTCCCGGGGAGAGCGTGCCGCCTTCGATGGCCGCTTCGAGCTGCTGGGACAGCTGGAAGTAGAGCGGGACGGGGCTGGTGCGGTCCACCCCGAGCTGGAGGGCCACGGTGGCGTCCGGCGCGTCTTTGGGCTCTCTTGGCTCTCTCGGCTGCTTGGGCACGCTGCGAGCGTAGTCGTAGGTCCTGTTGACCGGAAGTTGTGTCGTTCGATTGTCAGGACAAATGCTTGACATGGCCCCGGGGCGGCCCCCACCTTGGGGCCATGCGCATCGGACTCATCGGAACCGGACGTATCGGCACGTTCCATGCGGGTGTCCTCAGCCGTCATCGCGAGGTCGGCGCCCTGGTGGTCGCGGACACCGACGCCCAGCGGGCGCGCGAGGTCGCCACCCGTATCGACGCGACCGCGGCACCCTCCGTCGACGAGATCTTCAAATGGGGCGTCGACGCCGTGGTGATCGCCTCCACCACCGCCTCCCACGCCGATCTGATCGGCCGGGCCGCCCGCGCCGGGCTGCCCGCCTTCTGTGAGAAGCCGATCGCCGTGGACCTGCCGGGGACCCTGGGGGCGCTGCGCGAGGTGGCCGCCGCGGGCACCGTGCTCCAGCTCGGGTTCATGCGCCGCTTCGACGCGGGCTTCGGCAGGGCCCGCGAGCTGGTGCGCTCGGGACAGCTCGGCCGGCTGCACACGATCCGCGCCATCACCGCGGACCCCGCGCCGCCGCCCGCGGAGTATCTGCCGCTGTCCGGTGGGCTCTACCGCGACTGCCTGGTCCACGATTTCGACATGCTGCGCTGGATCACCGGTCACGAGGTCGTGGATGTGTACGCCACGGGCTCGGATGCCGGGGATGCCGTGTTCCGCTCGGCCGGTGATGTCGGCACGGCCGCCGCGGTGCTGACCCTGGACGACGGCACCCTCGTGTCCGCCACCGCCACACGCTTCAACGGCGCGGGCTACGACGTGCGCATGGAGCTGTCCGGCGAGTCCGACACGGTCGTGGTGGGCCTGGACGACCGCACGCCCATCTCCTCCACGGAACCCAAGGGCCCGCCTGCCGCCGACAGGCCCTGGCCGGGGTTCCTGGAGCGCTTCGCCCCCGCCTACGAGGCCGAGTTGGGGGCCTTCATCCAGGTGGCCCTCGGCGGGGCGGACAATCCGTGCGACGGCCGGGAGGCGCTCGAGGCACTGCGTATCGCCGAGGCGTGCGAGCTGTCGCGGCGGGAGCGCAGACCCGTGCGGATGGAGGAGATCCCGGGGCTGTGACGCCCCCAACCCCTACCAGGTCCTGTCCGGGCGGTCCTTGGGGATCGGCCCGCGGCGTCGAGTCCTGTCCGGGCCTCGGCCGCGACTGCCCGTCACCACACGACGGGCAGCCGGCGTACTCCCCGCATCAGGATGCCGGGCAGCCACTCGAGCGGCCCGGCACCGGGATCCAGCGCGAGGGCTGGGCAGCGTTCCAGCAGGGTGCGGATCGCGATCCCGGCCTCCAGCCGGGCCAGTGGGGCACCCAGGCAGTAGTGGATACCGTGGCCGAAGGCGAGATGGCCCGGGCTCTTCCCCGAATTCTCCGTGCGGCGGATGTCGAAGGTGTCAGGGTCCGGGAAGCGGTCCGGGTCGTGGTCCGCCGCCGCCAGCCCCACCCGGACGACCTCACCCGCGGGGATGACCGTGCCGCCGTAGCCGACCGGCTCCGTGGTGAAGCGCAGTGTCGCGTTCTCCACCGGACCCTCGTAGCGGAGCATCTCATCGATCGCGCCGTCCATCAGCCCGAAGTCGGCGCGCAACGCGCCTAGTTGGTCCGGATGCCGGAGCAGGGCACGCACACCGTTGGTGATCAGGTTGACGGTGGTCTCATGGCCCGCGATGAGCAGCAGATAGGCCATGGCCCGCAGTTCGGCGGCGGACAACCGGTCCCCGTCCTCCGCACGGGTGCGCAGCAGAGCCGACAGCAGGTCGTCCGCGGGCCCGGCGCTGCGCTTGTCCTCGATGAGTTCGCGGAGATACGCGGCGAGTTCCTCGATGGCGGTCTTCGCGGCTTCTTCGCCGGTCGGAGCGACGACCTCGGTGGACCAGGCGCGGAAGCGGTCGCGGTCGGCGACGGGGACGCCGAGGAGTTCGCAGATGACGGTGATGGGCAGGGGGAAGGCGAGCGCCTCGACGAGATCCCCCTGCCCGGCCGGGAGCATCGTGTCGATCAGTCCGTCGGTGATCCGCTGGACGCGCGGGCGCAGCTCCTCGACACGGCGCATGGTGAACTCACGGGCGACGAGCCTGCGCAGCCGGGTGTGGTCCGGCGGGTCGAGCACCAGCAGATTCGGTCCGATGAGTTCCTCGTCCAGCATCGTCAGGCCGACCGTCCCGGGGGATTTCGACAGCCGGGGGTCGGCGAGGGCGGCCCGAGCCTCCTCGTGTCCGACGACCAGCCAGACGCGGTCGCCGTTCGGCGAGACCACCTCGTGGACGGGTCCTGCCTCGCGCAGCTTCGCGTAGTACGGATACGGATCGGCGGTGAAGTCCGCCCCGTACTCCCCTAGATCCATGACGGCCATGATCCCAGCCTACGCTCCCCCCTCCTGCGCTTCCTCCCCGTCCAAAAGCCCGGCGTCATGGACCAACAGGGCTATCTGCACACGGTTGTTGAGATTGAGCTTGGCAAGGATCCGCGACACATGGGTCTTCACGGTCGGCACGCTCATATAGAGCCCGGCCGCGATCTCCGCGTTGGACTGCCCACGGCCGACGGCCACGGCGACCTCGCGTTCCCGTTCGGCGAGCAGGCCGATACGGGCGCGGGCCCGGCCGGTGCGGCCGTCGGGGGCAACGCCCGCGACCTGGGTCATCAACTGGCGGGTGACGGCGGGCGACAGCACCGGGTCGCCGGCCGCCACGCGGCGTACTGCGGCGATGATCGCGGCGGGCGGGGTGTCCTTGAGGACGAACCCGGCGGCTCCTGCCCGCAGCGCCCGCACCACCTGTTCGTCGGCGTGGAAGGTGGTCAGGACGATGACTTCGGGGGCTTCTGCGGCGGCACGTAGCTGCTCGGTGGCCGAGAGGCCGTCCAGCACGGGCATCCGGATGTCCATCAGGACGACATCGGGCCGCAGCCGCCCGGCCAGTGCGAGGGCTTCGGAGCCGTCGGCGGCCTCGCCCACGATGTCGATGTCGTCGGCTCCCCCGAGCATCAGGGCGAGTCCGGCACGGACCAGCGGGTCGTCGTCGACGATGAGCAAACGAATGGGGCGAGTAGCGGCTTCCGAGGTCATGAGGGCCACGGTAGCCAGGAACGGACCAGGAACCCTCCGTCGTCCGTTCGTCCGTGCTCCAGCCTGCCGCCCGCGAGCGTGGCGCGTTCGGTGAGTCCGATCAGGCCCTGTCCGGAGCCCGGCACGTCACTGGCCGGCCCTTCGGCCGGCGCCGGATTGCGCACCTCCACGGTGAGCCCCCGGCCCGGTCCGCCGCCCACGGTGAGCACGACCTCGGCGCCGGGGGCGTGCTTGCGCGCGTTGGTCAGGCCTTCCTGGGCGATGCGGTAGACGGTCCGGCCGGTGGCGGCGGGCGCCGCGGCGGGGTCGGCGACACGGTTGTCGAGCGTGACCCGCATCCCGGCCTCGCGGGACTCGGCCACCAGGGTCTCCAGGCTGGCCAGCGTGGGTTGCGGGCGGTGCCCGTCCTCGCCGTCCCCCGCGCCCGGCGCGCGCAGCACACCGATGATCTCCCGCAGGTCCTGGAGCGCCTCGTGTGAGCTGTCGCGGATGACCCCGGCGGCGCGGGCGATCTCGGCCTTCGGCGCGTCCGGCCTGAACTCCAGCGCGCCCGCGTGGACGGACAGCAGGGTCAGCCGGTGCGCGAGCACGTCGTGCATCTCACGGGCGATGGCCTCGCGCGCGAGCCGCTGCGCCTGCTGGGCACGAAGCTCCGCTTCGGTCTCGGCCCGGTGGGCACGTTCGCGCAGCGCGACGAGGAGCTGGCGGCGCGCGCGTACGAGCATGCCCCAGCCGATGACCAGCAGCACGAACACGGCCCCGGCGGCCATCGCCACCAGCGTGGAGGTGTCCGGTTCGGGCCGGACGAGCGGCTGTACGACGGCGGAAGCCAGCGCCAGCCCGCCGACGAGGGCAACCGGGCGGAACGGCCGGTGCACGGCCAGGCTGAACAGGCTGACCAGCAGCGCCCCGCCCGCGACGGGTACGGGGATCGTGACCAGGGTCAGCGCCACCGCGAGCACGACCGGCCAGCGCCGCCGCAGCCATACCGCGCAGCACGCGAGCGCGCCGACAAGCTGGTCGGCGAGCAGCACACCCCCGCCGTTGGCGGCCTTCGCGCTCGCCTCCAGCGCGAGCAGCCCGATCAGGGCGGCGAACAGGAACGCACAGATATCGACGACCCAGTCACGGACGGTACGCCGGGGCCTCTCCCGGCCCCGGTCGCCCGGAAGCTCCTGGTCCAGCGGATCGGCCAAGGCCGACGGCAGCAGCCAGGGGTATTCCGTACGCATCACACCGCGAATCTACGCACGGTCGGGCCCGGAATCGCCTCCGGACCGGCCCGCGCTACCAAAGTTGCGCGATCTCAGACTTTGGTCGCCTCGCGGCATGCCGACGCCCGAGGCACCGGATGGCCGGCCCGGGCGACGATCGGACCATGAAGAAGCCGCTGGAGTTCATCGGGATGGTCCTGCTCGTCGCCGGGGCCTGCGGGGTGCTGCGCGAACTGACCGGCGGCTGGTTCTCGATCATGGGCTTCACCCGCTGGATCATCGAGCCCATCGGCTTCCTGGAAGGCAGGGAGCTGTACGCGCACATCGTGGTGGCGGCCCTGGGCATCGCCGTGCTCGGCATCGCGGGCCGCCACCGCGAGCACCGCTCCTGAGGCGCCCCGCTTACGCCCGGTCCGCTCTCCCGGTCAGCCGGCGCCGCCGAGCTCCTCGTGGCGGGCGGCCAGACCTGCCGCACCCTGGTCCGTGAGGGAGCCGAAGAGCCGCAGCCGCGAGATGCCTCCGTCCGGGAAGATGTCGATGCGGACGTGCGTGCCGACGGCCGGGGTGTCCAGCACGAAGCGGTGGTTGGTGTCGGGCTGGAGGCGGGTGCGCGGGAGCAGGCGGGTCCACTCGCCCGATTCGCCGTCGCGTACGGAGAGCTCCGCCCAGCCCGCGCTGTTGCCCTTGAGGTACGCGGTGTCGATCTCGACCGCGCGGATCTCGGACTGCTCGACCAGCCGGTAGCGGATCCAGTCGTTGCCCTTGTCGCGGCGCCGACGCGTCTCCCAGCCGTCGTCCATCTTCCTGGACCTGCCCGGCTGGATGGTGTTGGTGGCCGGGGAGTAGAAGCGGTCGGACGCGTCCTCGACCTGTCCGCCGTTCTCCAGCGCCACGACGTCGAAGGTGCCGAGCACGCTCAGCCACGCGGGATCCGGGGCGACCTCTCCGTACACCCGCAGCCGCGCGACGCCGCCGTCCGGATGCTGGTTGAGGCGCAGGTGGGTGAAGCGCTGCCCGGCGTCGGTTGCGAAGCCGTTGGCCGCGTGGCCGCCGACGGGAGTGCGCGGGACGAGGGTGGTCCAGGTGACGTCGTCGCCGAGCAGGGTCCCGGCGGACGGCGAGCCGGGTACGCAGGCCGCTTCGACCGACACGGACTGCGGGTAGTTGCCCCGGAAGTGGGCGGTGTCGACGACGATTCCGTGTACGACACCGGGTGCGCCGAGCCGGATCAGGGCCCAGTCGTGGTCGGCGTCGGTGGGGTGAGGCTCATCGGCACCCGCACCGCGGCGGCGGCGGGTCTCCCAGCCGTCCATGATCTTGCCCTTGTGGCCGAAGTGCTCGGGGTCGAATTCGGCGGCTCCGGGCTTCAGCAGGTTCTCACGCTCGGCGAAGAACTCGTCGTTGGCGGCGATGACGCCCGCGCCGAGGCTGCGGTCGGCGAGGTCGGCGTACTGGCTGAACGGGAAGCCCGTGGAACCGGGCGTACGGTAGTCGGCGTACGGGTCTCCGCCGCCGTAGGGGTTCGCGTCGCCGGTGTAGGACGGTATCGCCACTGTCTCAGGCGCTCCTTTCGATCAGCCGGCCGGACGGCTCGGCGAGGGTTCCGTTCTCCACGATCCGCGTGCCGCGCAGCCATGTCGACTTCACGACACCGTGCAGGGTCCTGCCCGCGTAGGCGGTGACCTGGTTGCGGTGGTGGAGTTCCACGGGGTCGACGGTGAAGGTGTCATCGGGCGCGATCACGGCGAAGTCTGCGTCGCGGCCGGGCGCGATGGCGCCCTTGCGGTCCAGTCCGGCGAGGCGCGCCGGGGCCGCGGACATCCAGCGCGCCACGTCCTCCAGGGTGTGGCCACGCCTGCGGGCCTCGGTCCAGATGGCGGGGAGGCCGAGCTGGAGTGAGGAGATGCCGCCCCATGCGGAGCCGAAGTCGGGTGTCTTCAGGTCGGTGGTGCAGGGCGAGTGGTCGGAGACGATGCAGTCGATCGTGCCGTCCGCCAGACCCTGCCAGAGCACGCCCTGGTTCGCGGCCTCGCGGATGGGCGGGCAGCACTTGAACTCGGTCGCTCCGTCGGGGACTTCCTCGGCGGTGAGGCTGAGGAAGTGCGGGCAGGACTCGACGGTGATCCGTACGCCCTCGGCTTTGGCCTTCGCGATCAGCGGCAGCGCGTCGGCTGAGGACAGGTGCAGCACGTGGACGCGTGCGTTCAGCCGCCGTGCCTGCTCGATCAGCAGCCCGATCGCGGTGTTCTCGGCGTCGCGCGGGCGGGAGGCGAGGAAGTCGGCATACGCGGGGCCGCTGCACGGGGGCGCCGCGGCGAGGTGGTGCGGGTCCTCGGCGTGCACGATCATCAGGCCGTCGAAGCCCGCGATCACCCCCAGCGACCGGGCGAGCTGATCCTGGTCGAGCTCCGGGAACTCCTCGACGCCCGAAGGGGACAGGAAGCACTTGAAGCCGAACACCCCGGCGTCGTGCAGGGGGCGCAGATCGGTGGCATTGTCCGGGACGGCACCGCCCCAGAAGCCGGTGTCGACGTGGACCTTGGGCTCTGCCGTACGCTGCTTGGTCCGCAGGTGATCGACGGTGGTGGTGGGCGGGAGGGAGTTGAGCGGCATGTCCACCAGCGTGGTGATACCGCCCGCGGCGGCGGCACGGGTTGCGGTCCAGAAGCCCTCCCACTCGGTGCGGCCCGGGTCGTTCACATGGACGTGCGTGTCGACGAGGCCGGGGAGCACGACATCGTCCCCGAAGTCCTCCAGGCGTGCCCCGGCCGGGACCTCGGCGTCGTACGGCAGCACGGCGGCGATCTCCTCGCCGCGCACGGCGATGGATGCGGCCCGGGTCCCCTCGGGGGTGATGACCCGTGTCGAGCGCAGTACCAGGTGCACGTCGGCCACCCGCGCCTCCTTCGCAGAACAGGATTTCAACGATCTGTTGAAGAAGTCTTCACCCAGGGCCCGGCCCCGTCAAGACCTCACCCCCAGCCCGCCCTGGCACCTTGATACTTCCGGCAAGCGGAAATATGATTTCACAGGGCAAAATCAAAGCCGCCCGATAGGCTGACAACTCGCCCGCCGCCTGAAAGGACCGTTGCCGTGCCGACGTCCAGTGCCAGCAGCACATCGGCCGCCGCCGACGCGGCCAAGCCCGCCACGAGCAGTGGTGGCGGCGTCCAGTCACTCGAGCGCGCCTTCGACCTCCTGGAGCGGATGGCGGACGCCGGGGGCGAGGTCGGACTGAGCGAACTCTCCGCCAGCAGCGGACTCCCACTGCCCACGATCCACCGGCTGATGCGCACCCTTGTGGCCTGCGGCTATGTGCGTCAGCAGCCGAACCGGCGTTATGCCCTGGGCCCCCGGCTGATCCGGCTCGGCGAGTCGGCCGCTCGGCTGCTCGGCACCTGGGCCCGGCCGTACCTCGCACGCCTGGTCGAGGAGACGGGCGAGACCGCCAATATGGCGCTGCTCGACGGGGACGAGATCGTGTACGTCGCGCAGGTCCCGTCGAAGCACTCCATGCGGATGTTCACCGAGGTCGGCCGGCGGGTGCTGCCGCACTCGACCGGTGTGGGCAAGGCCCTGCTCGCCCACACCGCGCCGGAGGAGGTGCGGGCCCTGCTGGCCAGAACCGGGATGCCGGCCGCCACCGAGAAGACCATCACCACGCCTGACGCCTTCCTGGCCGCGCTCGAGCGGGTCCGCAGCACCGGCTACGCGGTGGACGACAACGAGCAGGAGATCGGTGTGCGCTGCCTGGCCGTGCCGGTGCCCGATTCGCCCACGGCCGCCGCGATCTCGATCTCGGGCCCCGCGGGCCGGGTGACCGACGAGGCGACCGAGAAGATCGTCCCCGTCCTCCGGACGGTCGCGCAGGAGCTGTCCGAGGCCCTGGCGAAGACCTCGGCGCCGCAGGGCTGATCCGGCACCTGCAGGGCTGGTCCGGCCTAAGGCCCTTCCGCGCGCTTACGGGCGACCAGGAGCACGGCGCGCGGACTCCCGTCGTCACGCCACCCCAGCCCGGCCAGCGTACGCAGCTCCACCTCGAATCCGACCCGTACCAGCTCGCTCGAGACCTCGGCGAGCGGAAAGGTGCGGTAGTACATCACGAACCGCGGCGACCACACCGCGTTGCGCACCCGCATCGCCGCGTCGAAGCCGAGCATCGCCCAGTACGGCCGGCTGCCGGGGCGCGCGGGCGCCCCGATAGGGAAGGCGAACACACCGCCGGGCCGCAGCGCCGAGTGCACCTGTGCGAACAGCCCGGGCCGTTCCTCCGGCAGGAAGTGCCCGAACGCCCCGAAGCTCATGGCCAGATCGAATACCGGCGCGAAAGGCATGGCCCGCACATCGGCCCGTATCCAGTCCGTCGCCGGGAAGGCGCTCCGGGCCTCGGACAGCATGCCCGCACTGAAGTCGACACCGACGACCCGCCCGTCGCACACCTCCCGCAGCACACGGATTCCCGCGCCGGTGCCACAGCAGACATCCAGCCCGTCCCGGAACGGGCCGAGCGGCCGGACCGCCCGGAGCACCTCGTCGAGGATGTGCTCGGGAGTGCGGAACGGCGTCGCGTCGAACTTCGGCGCCAGCAGGTCATAGCCGCGCTGGACGGAGGAGAGGGCCTGGACCGCGAGTTCGCGGAGGGTGGGGCGTTCATGAATGGACATCGTCTCCAGCGTAAGGGCTGCCCGGCACCCGGCGCCTCGCCGTCCCGCCGGGCGAAAGCGCCCGGTCCACCGGTACCGATCAGGTCGGGCAGCGCTGGTGCGTTGGACGCGGGCAGGCCGGAGTCCCCGTCCGGGGACGGGGACTCCGTTGCAGCCGTGCGGGCGGGCCTTCGCGAGAGGGCATCCGGGCCGCCCGCTGCTCACGCGCTGGTTAGGAGGCGCACCAGACCTGCACCGTGACCGTGGTGGGCAGGACGGTGGCCGTCGCCTCCACCGTCCAGTGGTCACCGTTCGCGTAGCTCTCGCCGATGAGCGTCACCCCGCTCTGGGTCTCGAGCCCACCGGAGATCGGCACGCTGCCGGCGGGGCACGAGGGCGAGTCGAACGGGGTCTGGACACCGAGCAGCGTGAACGCCTGGGTCTCGCTGGTGTCCGACGTGATGGCAACCGTGCCGTCGGCGCCGGCCGGCCCCGTAGGACCGGTCGGCCCCGTAGGACCGGTCGCGCCGAGCCCGGTGGCCCCGGTGGCCCCGGTGGCCCCGGTGGCCCCGGTCGGGCCGGTGGGTCCGGTCGAACCACGCGGACCAGCCGGGCCGGGGCGGCCGTTGCAGTCGCCCCAGTCGAGCGTGGCCATCATGCCGTCGGTGCTCACCATCGGCCGGCACCTGTCCCCGCTGGCGCCGACGGCGCTCAGCCCGGGAACATCGGCCTCCGCGGTGGCGAACGCCGGACCCGCGATGCCCGACACCACGAGCGCCAGCGAAGCCACGGCACCGCCCGACACCCACGCCCTGCGCCGCGGAAGCGGCCCGTACGAGGACTTCGTCCTGAATTCAGGACCCATGGACTCTCCTTGAGAAGTGTTACGCGGCCACCCCCGACCGGGCCGGGCCGCCCCATGCACTCGGTGGTTGCCGAGCGCTCAGGTCAAGCGATACAGGTGCCGAGCGCATATGTCAGGGAATACGAGCTTTAGGCATCTATGTCCACTCTTGTGGAGGGAACAGCATTCACCAAGCAGGCGCAATTCGCTTGCTCGGCCGCGGACAACCGCGACACACGCCGGAGCGTCCTTCCGTGCGTGAGCGATGAATTGAGCCCCCATGGGTACGACAATGCGAATATTGCGGACGACTTGGAGGAGACTGAGGAAATCAGGCCCGGACCGCTGTGGCGCCACGCCCTGTGGGTGGTGGCCGTGGCCGCGCTCGGCGTGGGGTTCGGTTGGGCGAGTGGCCAGTTCCGCCTCGGGCCCGACGAGTACGGTCTGCCGAGCACCGCGCCCGGACCGCTGCTGCCGTACCTCACGTTCTGGGCCGTCATCGGCCTGCTGTCGGGCGCAGCCCTGCGGGCCGCCGCGGCGCGGGTGCCGGTCTACGCCCCGGAGGGAGTCACCATCTGCACGATCCTGGTGGGGACGCGGCTGTCGCTGGGCTGGCGGCCCGAGGCACCGGCGGTCGCCTTGATGGCGGCGGTCGCACTGGCCTCGGCAGCGGTGTGGTGCCTCATCGCCCTGCGCGGATCGACAGGCAGGCCCAGCCAGCCGCTGCGCGACTGAGCACCCCGCTCACAGAGGGATGCGGACGTCGATGACCGGCCCGTCGGATGCGAGTGCGGGCGGTGCGTCGAGGCTCTCCAGTACGTGCAGCATCGGCGTGTTGTCGACGGCGACCGTGGCCGTCAGCGTGTGATGCCCCTGGCTGCGGGCGATTTCGGCGGCATGGGCGGCCAGCGCGGTGCCGAGGCCCTTGAACTGCCAGGTGTCCTCGATGAGTACGGCCAGCTCCCCCACCCCTTGCCGGTCCGTACGCATGACGTTGGTCATGGCGATGATGTGGTCGGCGTGCCGGCCCGCGGTGGTGACCAGAGTGGTGCCGCGCCTCGGGTCGCACAGCAACCGCCATCCGGCGCGGGACAGTTCGGGTTTGCCGGTGTGATAGCGCCGGGCCCGGCTGTCCGGTGAGCAGCGCCGGTGGAGCGCTTGGACGGGCGCGAGATCGGCTGGTGTCATCTCCCTGGTACGGGTGGTTGTGCCGTCGGTCAGGGTGATCGGGTGTCCGGTGCCACGGGCGATGCCGTCGGCCATGCCGACTTCTCCTTGCCTTGCGAACGCGATGGATGTGCCGTGGCCCCCGTACGACTGCTCCCCCAACAGGCGCAGCCGCTGGCACAGGAGAAGTCTTTTGCCCCGCCGAGGTCCACTCAAGCGAGGTTCACGCCAAATTGGCTACGCTTCGCGCTCATGTCACTACCGTGTGCGTTCGGAGAAATCCGCGTTACGGGGCGGCACCCTGACCATGTGGGCCGCGGTCAGCGCGTGGTGTCGTCGTCCATGCCGCTGCCGTACGAACCAGGGCCATAGGCGACGCCGTACGACGCGTCGTCGCCGTACGCCCCTCCACCGCAGGACGCGTCACCGCCGTAGGCGCCGCCGTACGCGCCCCCGGTCAGCCCGCCGCGCAGCCCTCCGCAGGGACCGCCGCTCGCGTCGCCGTACAGGTCGCCGATGGGCTCGCCGAAGAGCTCGACCGCCTGCCGCACGGCGGCGAGCCCGGATGCGAGCGCGCTGACGGAGCCGATCGAGCCGACGACGAGCAGCAACGAGCGGCGCAGCCGCCGGATCTCCGGCACCCTGCCGTCCACCATCGCGGCCATCGCCGCGAGCTCGTCCTCCGCGATGGCCCGATCCGCGAATTCGGCCGGATATCCGGCCAGTTCACGGCGGAGCCGGGAGACGGCGGAGCGCAGCTCCGCCACCCTCGGATCCTCACCGCTCCCTGTCACCCGCGTCTGCCTCACGCTCCGCAACACAGCACTCCCCCTCGCACGTCCCGGTGTCCGGTGTATGACCCGCCGAACGATGGTCAGACGTCTTGGGTCGCGGGCAAGTTAACGCCATGACCCGCAGGCTTCGCCACTCGGGAGTACGAGAATCAGCCCGACGTGTCCACTTCGAGCGCCTTGCGCCATACGGTGAGGTCGAGCGTTGTGTAGTCGCTGGGGCCCGATTCCGGCCCGAAGCCCTTCACGGTGATCAGCCCGGGGGCGCCCCCGAGCTGGTCTGCACGCAGATCTCGGCGCCCACGGCGGACATGTCCCGGCCGATGGGACCGGGTGGAGCGCGTTTCCGCCCCGCATGTATCCGGGGAACCTCCTGCCCGCCCTGGAGCAGCACCCTCGCACAGGGCCACCGAAGCGTCGCCGGGCCATCGGGCTCTTTGATGAGGTAAGCAGGGTCCATGGCTCATACCTCAGAGAAACCGCAGGTCGCGGGACTGGTGCTGGCCGCGGGCGGCGGTCGGCGGCTCGGCGGCCGACCCAAGGCGCTACTGGAGTACCGGGGCCGCCCCCTGGTGGAGAACGCGGTGCGCGTACTGCGCGCCGGAGGCTGCCGCACCGTCCACGTGGTCCTGGGCGCGGCGGCCGATCAGGTGCTGCGGGAAGCCGACCTCTCGGGCTGTGTCGTGTCGGTCAACGCGGACTGGGAGGAGGGGATGGGCTCCTCGCTGCGCGTCGGGCTGACCTCCCTGGGCACCGCGGAGGGGGCCCCTGACGCGGTCCTGGTCTCGCTGGTGGACCAGCCGGGTATCGGTGCGGCGGCGATCGCCCGGGTGGTGGCGGCCGGTGACTCGCCGTCGGCTCTGGTGTCGGCCGCGTACGACGGCCGTCGAGGCCATCCGGTGCTCTTCGGAGCGGCCCGCTGGGACGCGGTGGCCGCGAGTGCCTCGGGTGACCGCGGGGCGCGGGACTACCTGAGGGAGCACGAGCCCGAGATCAGCCTCGTGGAGTGCGGGGAGGTGGCCGAGCCGTACGACATCGACACTCCCGAGGATCTGGGGCACCTGGAGTGAGCAGGGTGGC
Source organism: Streptomyces sp. NPDC019396 (assembly GCF_040632375.1). Taxonomy (NCBI): domain Bacteria; kingdom Bacillati; phylum Actinomycetota; class Actinomycetes; order Kitasatosporales; family Streptomycetaceae; genus Streptomyces; species Streptomyces sp. NPDC019396. Next base: position 166,213 of record NZ_JBEYBS010000011.1, read on the forward strand.
ACCGAGCGCCACATTGTGTCGACCCGGAGAATCTCGACGTCAACAAAACATTGAACTTCCACCATGCGATAACTACTATCCACTGTTCAGAAGCGCCCTTCGCCCTGAACAGGGCCGGAGACCGAAGTTCAAGGCCCCTGGCACCGAGTGCCCCTGCCGAGCTCGCTGAAGGAAGTGACCACTCATGTCCGCACCAGCGCCGTCCCCGCTGGCCACCGTCGACGCCGAGCCGCTGCCCCGGCAGGAGGAGGTGCTGACCGACGCGGCACTCGCCTTCGTCGCCGAGCTGCACCGCCGGTTCACCCCCCGGCGTGATGAGCTCCTCGCCCGCCGCGCGGAGCGGCGTGCGGAGATCGCCCGCACCAGCACGCTCGACTTCCTCCCGGAGACCGCGGGGATCCGCGCGGACGAGAGCTGGAAGGTGGCACCCGCACCGGCCGCGCTCAACGACCGCAGGGTCGAGATCACCGGTCCCACCGACCGCAAGATGACCATCAACGCCCTGAACTCGGGCGCCCGGGTCTGGCTCGCCGACTTCGAGGATGCTTCGGCGCCGACCTGGGAGAACGTGCTCCTGGGGCAGCTCAATCTGATCGACGCGTACGAGCGCCGGATCGACTTCACGGACGCCCGGACCGGCAAGTCGTACGCGCTGCGGCCCGCCGACGAGCTCGCCACCGTGGTCATGCGCCCCCGCGGCTGGCACCTCGAGGAGCGCCATGTGCGCGTCGACGGCCGCCCGGTGCCGGGTGGGCTGGTGGACTTCGGTCTGTACTTCTTCCACAACGCCAAGCGGCTGATCGAGCTCGGCAAGGGCCCGTACTTCTACCTCCCCAAGACCGAGTCGCACCTCGAGGCCCGGCTGTGGAACGAGATCTTCGTCTTCGCACAGGACTACGTGGGCATCCCGCAGGGCACCGTCCGCGCCACCGTGCTCATCGAGACGATCACGGCGGCGTACGAGATGGAGGAGATCCTCTACGAGCTCCGCGACCACGCCTCCGGCCTCAACGCGGGCCGCTGGGACTACTTGTTCTCCATCGTCAAGAACTTCCGTGACGGCGGGGCGAAGTTCGTCCTCCCGGACCGCAACGCGGTCACGATGACGGCCCCGTTCATGCGCGCGTACACCGAACTGCTCGTCCGCACCTGCCACAAGCGCGGCGCCCACGCGATCGGCGGCATGGCCGCCTTCATCCCCTCCCGCAAGGACCCCGAGGTCAACAAGGTCGCCTTCGAAAAGGTCAAGGCCGACAAGGACCGCGAGGCCGGGGACGGCTTCGACGGCTCCTGGGTCGCCCACCCGGACCTGGTCCCGATCGCGATGGCCTCCTTCGACGCGGTGCTCGGCGACAAGCCCAACCAGAAGGACCGGCTGCGCGAGGAGGTCTCGGTGGCGCCCGGTGACCTGATCGCCATCGACTCCCTGGACGCCAGGCCCACCTACGAGGGCCTGCGCAACGCCGTCCAGGTCGGCATCCGCTACATCGAGGCCTGGCTGCGCGGCCTCGGCGCCGTGGCCATCTTCAATCTGATGGAGGACGCCGCCACCGCCGAGATCTCCCGCTCCCAGATCTGGCAGTGGATCAACGCGGGTGTGGAGTTCGAGCACGACGGCAGGACCGTGCGGGCCACCCCTGAGCTGGCGCGGGAGGTCGCAGCCCGGGAGCTGGCCGCGATCCGCGAGGAGGTCGGCGAGGAGGCCTTCGTGGCGGGCAGGTGGCAGCAGGCCCACGACCTGCTGCTGCGGGTCTCGCTGGACGCGGACTACGCGGACTTCCTGACGCTCCCGGCGTACGAGCAGCTCGTCGGCTGACACCCGCGGCTACGACGGGGCCGCCCCCTGGAGCCGTGTGCTCCAGGGGGCGGCCCCGTCGTTCCCGTGTCCGGCTCAGTCACCCGGGAAGTGGCAGGCGACCTCGCTGCGCTCTCCCGGGCCACCGATCCGCAGCAGCGGCCGTTCCGCACGGCAGATCGCCTGCGCCTTGGGGCAGCGGGGGTGGAAGGCGCATCCGGGCGGTGGCGCCGCCGGGCTCGGAGGGTCGCCGGCCAGGGTGATGCGTTCGCGGCGCCGCTCGGCCACCGGGTCGGGCACTGGTACGGCGGACAGCAGCGCCCGGGTGTAGGGGTGCAGCGGGCTGCCGTACACCGTGCGCTTGTCGCCGATCTCGACGATCCGGCCGAGGTACATCACCGCGACCCGGTCGCACACCCGCTTCACCACGGAGAGGTCGTGGGCGATGAAGACATAGGCGAGGCCCAGTTCGCGGCGCAGACGCGCCATCAGATTGACGATCTGCGCCTGGACCGAGACATCGAGGGCGGAGACCGGTTCGTCGGCGACCAGCAGCCGGGGGCTGGTGGCCAGGGAGCGGGCGATGCCGATCCGCTGTGCCTGTCCACCGGAGAACTCGTGAGGGTAGCGGTCGATATGCTCCGGGACCAGCCCGACCAGCTCCATCAAATCCGCCGCCCGCTGCCGTGCCTCCGTCCGGCTCCAGCCCTGTACGAGCAGGGGGTCGGCGATGACCCGGGCCACGGTCTGCCGGGGGTTGAGGGAGGAGTGGGGGTCCTGGAACACCATCTGGATGTGCCGCCGCAGAGGTCGCATACCGCCCGCGGACAGATGGCTGATGTCACTGCCGTCGAAGTGGACCGACCCGGCCGTGGGCTCCAGCAAACGGACGATCAGACGGCCCGTGGTGGACTTCCCGCAGCCCGATTCGCCGACCAGGCCCAGGCTCTCCCCCGCCGCGACGTCGAAGCTCACCCCGTCCACGGCCCTGACCGGCGCACCCCGCCGGCCGGTGCGCGCTCGCCTGCCGGGGAAGGACTTGCCGAGGTCCCGTACGGACAGCAGCGAGGTCGTCGTCGTCACCGTCATCGGGCCTCCTCCTCGACGGGTACGGCCATATGACAGGCCGTCATATGTGCGGGGCCGTTCAGGGGGTCGAGCGGGGTGAAGGCGGGCCGTTCGGTGGTGCAGCGGCGCCGCTGCCCTTCGTCCGCCGATGCGTGGAGGGCGCAGCGCGGCGCGAACGCGCAGCCCGGTGTGCGCCCGACGAGCGAGGGCGGACTGCCGGGGATCGACCGCAGGGGTGCGTCCTCGGAATCGTCCAGCCGTGGCAAGGAGTCCAGCAACCCCCGGGTGTAAGGGTGCGCGGGCCTGTCGAACAGCGCCTGCACGGGAGCTTGTTCGGCGCCCCGGCCGCCGTACATCACCAGTACGTCGTGGGCGACCCTGGCGATCACCCCTAGATCATGCGTGATCATGATGACGCCGAGACCGCGCTCTTCCTGTACGCGCACGATGAGTTCGAGGATCTGCGCCTGGACGGTCACATCCAGGGCGGTCGTCGGTTCGTCGGCGATGAGCAGATCCGGCTCACACGCCAGAGCCATGGCGATCATGACACGCTGGCGCATGCCTCCGGAGAACTGGTGGGGGTACTCCCCCGCCCTGCGGGCGGGTTCGGGGATGCCCACGTCGCCGAGCATGTCGACGGCGCGGCGGCGCGCGGCGGCCCGTCCGCTGCGGAAGTGGACGCGGAAGTGCTCCGCTATCTGTTCGCCGACCGTGTACGAGGGGTGGAGGCTGGACAGCGGATCCTGGAAGATCATCGCCATCCGGCGTCCTCGCAGCCCGGCGAGCTGCTTCTCCGGCAGTCCGGTCAGCTCACGGCCGTCGAAGACGATCGAGCCCGAGACCCGGGCCGCCGCACTCCGGTGCAGGCCCATCACCGCGAGCGAGGTGACCGACTTCCCCGAGCCGGACTCGCCGACGATGCCGAGGGTGCGGCCCGCTTCGACGGTGAAGCCGAGGGAGTCCACCGCGTGGACGGGACCGGCGGTGGTGGTGAACGTGACCTGGAGGTCGCGTACTTCGAGCAGGGCACCCATCAGTACCTCACCCTCGGGTCGACCACGGCGTACAGCAGGTCGACCAGCAGGTTGGCGACGACGATGAAGAAGGCGGCCAGCAGGGTCACACCGAGCACCACGGGCTGGTCGGCGCTGACGAGCGCTCCGTAGAAGAGCCGTCCGACCCCCGGCAGTCCGAAGATGGACTCGGTGATGACCGCCCCGGCGAGCAGTCCTCCGAGGTCCATGCCGAAGAGGGTGAGGATCGGGGTCATCCCGGACCGTAGTCCGTGTTTGACGACCACGGTCGGTTCGGGCAGGCCTTTGGCCCTGGCGGTGCGGATGTACGGCTCCGCCATCGCCTCGATCATCGAACCGCGGCTCTGGCGTGCGTACATGGCGGCGTACAGCAGGGCGAGCGCCAGCCAGGGCAGCAGGAGGTTGGCCGCCCAGCCCAGCGGATCGTCGGTGAACTCCTGGTAGGTGGGATAGGGCAGCAGTCCGGCCACCCGGATCACTCCGTAGATCAACATGACCGCGGTGAAGTAGACGGGCAGGGACGCGGCCGCGACCGCCCCGACCATCAGGGCGCGGTCGGTCAGCGTGTCCTTGCGCAGGGCGGCGACGACACCCGCGCCGAGACCGAGCAGCAGCCACAGCACGGCGGCGCCGACGGCAAGGGACACGGAGACGGGGAGGCGGTCCACGAGCAGGTCCCAGACGGGCAGGGAGTTCTCGTACGAGTAGCCGAGGCACGGGAAGTCGCACGGGACGGCGTACGGGCCGGTGCCCAGGGTGCGCCCGGCGAACAGTCCACTGAGGAATCCGGTGAACTGCCGCCACAGCGGCTGGTCCAGGCCCAGGTGGTGGCGCACGGCTTCCAGCCGTTCGGGGCTGCATGTCTTGCCGCAGGCCGCGGCGGCCGGATCCGCCGGGAGGACGTAGAAGATGACGAAGGTGGCGGCGGTGACGGCGAGCAGGACGCCCGCCACGGCGGCGAGGCGGCGCACGAGATAGAGGGTCATCCGCGGCTGCCCCTCGGGTCGAGCACATCCCGCAGCGCGTCGCCGAGCAGCGTGAAGGCGAGCACCGCGAGGAAGAGGAAGGTGCTCGGGATGAGGAAGTACACGGGGTCCGTCTCGAAGAAGGCGACGCTCTCGGCGATCATCTGACCCCAGGAGGGTGTGGGTGGCCGGACGCCGACGCCGAGATAGCTGAGGGCGGCCTCGGTGCTGATCATCCCGGGCACGAGCAGGGTCGTGTACGCGATGACGGGGCCCGAGACGCCCGGCAGGATGTCGCGGCTGAGTATCCGCCAGGGGCCGGAGCCGGCGACGCGGGCGGCGTCGACGTACTCGCGGTGTTTCAGGGAGAGGGTCTGGCCGCGTACGACCCGGGCGATTCCCGGCCAGCCGAACAGCCCGATGACCGCCGTCATCAGCACGATCCGGTTGACGTCCTTGGCCACCGACATGACGGCGATCATGAAGATCAGGGAGGGGAAGGACATGGTGAGGTCCATCAGCCTGCTGAGGACGGCGTCGACGCGTCCTCCGAAGTAGCCCGCCACGATGCCCGCCGCGGTGCCCACGGCCACCACGACGGCGGTGGCCGTGAAGGCGATCAGGAGGGAGACACGGGCGCCGTGCACCACCCGGGCGAACAGGTCCCGGCCGGTGCCGGGTTCGACACCGAGCCAGTGGTCGGGGCTGATCCCGCCGAGGGAGCCGATGGGCAGGCCGCCGAGGTAGGGGTCGACGGCGTTCTTGTCGAAGGTGTCGGGGCTCCAGCCGCCGAGCGCGCTCAGCCAGGGTGCGGTGAGGGCCATCAGGGCGAACAGGGCGACGACGGCGAGGCTGATCCGGACGGACGTACGGCGCCACAGCTCCTTGCGGGCGCGCTTCCAGGGGCTGGTGCCCGAGGATGCGGCCGCGGTGGTGGCGTCCGGAGCGGTGACGGGCGCGGATACTGATGCGGTCATCGGTGGGCGCGCCCTCAGCCCTGGCTCTTCGACGGGTCCTTGAGACCGATCGTCGCGTAGTCGAGCTGACCGGCCCAGACGGGATGGCCGAAGGCTCCCGCGACATTCGTGCCGACGAGCAGCGGCTTGCGCTCCAGGAGCAGGGGCACGGCCGGGGACTTGGCGAGTATCGCCGCGTCAAGATCGGCCCAGGCCCGGCCCGCCGCTGCGGCGTCCGGCATGGCGTTGATCTCGTCGATACGCCGCATGGTGGGCTTGTCCCGGAACTGTGCGTAGTTGCCGGAGTTGCCCTTCTCCTTGATGGTGCGGCCGTCGAAGACGAAGGGCAGGAAGGTGGAGCCCGACGGGTAGTCGGGGCACCAGCCGGCCAGCACCATGTCGGGAGCGCTGCGGGTGTCGCCGATGATGTCGTAGTAGGCGCCCGGGTCGACGGTGTCGACGGTGATCTTCACCCCGGCGCGGGACAGTCCCTGCTGGAGCGCCTCGGCCTTGGTCTTGTCACCCGTCGAGACGGTGAGACTGGCTTTGAAGCCGCTTTCCCTGCCCGCCGCCTTGAGCAGGCTCTTCGCCTTGTCCGGGTCTCCCGCGGGCGGGATACGCAGGGTGTCGGCCTGCTTTCCACCGGTCAGTGCGGGCGGCAGATACGCCGTGGCGATGTCGTTGAGCGCGGGGCCACCGCCCGCGGTGAGGACGGCTTCCTTGTCGACGGCGTACTGCATGGCCTCGCGGACCTCGGGGTCGTCGAACGGCGGCCGTGAGGTGTTGAGCTGGAGCATTTCGGTGCAGCCCTGCGACTCGGCGAGCAGCCGCTGTCTGATGCCGGGCCTGCCGAGCACCTTGGGCACGCTCTCGGGACGCAGGTCGGACCAGGGGACGGTGGAGGCGTCGGCGCCGCTGCTCGCGATGATCCGGTCGTCGATCTGCCCGCCCTTGAGGCCCATCAGCACCACGAACCGGTCCGGATAGGCCTTGCGCACCGGGTCGGTCTTCGGGTCCCAGTGCTCGTTGCGTACCAGGACGAGCTTCTTGTCGCGGTCGTACGACTCGATCTTGTACGGGCCGGAGGAGAAGGGCCGTCCGTCGTACTGGGCGCCCTTCTCGTGCGCCTTCGGCACCGGGGCGAAGGTGGGCAGGGTCGCGGTGGAGGCGAAGTCGGCGACGGGGCGGATGAGTTCGAAGACGATGGTGCGCGGGTCCGGGGTCTTGATCGAGTCGAGGTGCTCACCCGTGAGCGGTCCTGCGTAGCCCTTGGTGCCGGCGAGGTAGCGGGCGGCGTAGTCGGGACCGCCGGTGAGGTCGGGAGAGAAGGAGCGCTCGACGTTGTACTTGATGTCCTGGGCGGTGATCGGCGAGCCGTCCTCGTATCTCAGCCCTTCCTTGAGTGTGAAGGTCCATGTTCTGCCGCCGTGGGAGGGCCTGCCGAGATCGGTGGCCAGGTCGGGGACGATCCGGCTGCCTGCGCCGCCCGGCTCGGCGGCGAAGGTGACGAGCGTGCGGTAGAGCAGGCGGGTGCCGAAGTCCATGGTCGGCATGACCCAGTTGCGGGCCGGGTCGAGGTGGGCGAAGTCCTGGTTGGACAGGATCGTCAGGGTGCCGCCCCTGGCCGGAGTGCCGCCGAGGATCTTTCCCTCGTTGGCCGCCGCGGGGTTCTCGCCGCGGCCGTCGTTCGCCTTCCGCAGGGCATCGGTGTCCGCCGTGGAGCAGCCCGGGGTGCCGAGGGCCAGTGCGGTCAACAGGAGAGTTGCGAGGGCGAGTTGGGTGCGCTTGTTCATGGAGGTCACTTCCGGTGAGAGCATCACGCGCGACATGTGACCTGTAAAATAGTAATGTGAAATTGCACTGACAAGACGTCGGAACCAGTGTTTTCGAGCCGTATCCCGCTGTCACCGCGACGAGTTGACCGTCCGCCCCCGCGCATCCAGGGTGTCCCTGACGCGGCAACGGACTGCGGGGACACCGTGGACGATCGCCTCACCGTGCTGCTACGTCCTGTCCGGGCGCAGTTCATGGAGCTGTTGCGTGCGGTGGCACGCAGTGAGTCGGTCACCGTGCTCGTCGCCGCCCATGACCCCGACCTGATCGGACTCGCCGACCGGGTGGTGGAACTGCGCGACGGTCACGTGGTCGAGCCGCACCCTTGCGCCGGCCTCGGCACCAACCTGTCCGGACAACACACCTAGGACCGGCGCGGCTTCCTCCGCCGACGAGGGTGATGACCGCCCGTCGACACCCTGGCCTCCTTCAGCGCGTGCGCCGCCGAGTCCGTCACCGCGCTGTCCGGGTGACGGGCGCGCAGACCGTCGAGGACGGGTCGGGCCCGTTGGGGATCGGCCGCGGCGAGTACGGGGATCAGGGCTGCGCCACCGCCCGGCCAGTCGGCGGCGGCGCTGTCGAAGGCGTCGAGCAGGGCACGCGGTGGGCTCTCGGGGGCGCGGTCCTGCTGTGCCGCCTCGATGGCGACCCGCATGTCCTTGAGCGAGGCGGCCAGGAGGTCACCGAGCACCGCATTGGCCAGGGCCGTCGGCGGGACCCGCTCCTCGGGCGCCTCCTCCCGGCGCGCGAGCAGGATCCGGCGGACATGGCCGCCGATCACCGGGTCGGTGAGGGCCGCCTTGAGGGGGGCCACGGGGATGGCTGCGCGATCGAGGCGCTCCAGGAGTCCGGGGATGCCGTGACGGGGGACGGCCGCCGGTGCGGCGGCGAGGAGTGCGCTCCAGACCTCGTCGCCGCCGCCGCGCGCCGCCGTCCAGTCCGACAGGGTGCGGGCCGCGATATGCGGGGGCCAGGGCTCGACGGCCGCGACGAGCCGCGCCGCGTCCCACCCGGAGGGCGCCTTCGCGTCCGGTACGGCGACATGCCCCACCGACAGCGCGTGGCGTACGACGGCGGCACCGAGCGGGGTGAGCCCGAAGACATCGCCCGTACGGAAGACGCATCCGGTACCGGCGAGCCGGTCGACGATGGCCGCGAGGGCCCGGGCCGGGGCGTCGAGTTCGGCGCGGCTGCTCTCGGTCAGACCGGGGAGGCCCGTCAGCCGGCCGAGTTCGGCGGGGGTCGGTGTGGTGTAGGTCGCCGGGGCCGTGTCCGGGGCCGTGAGCGGGGCGTCCTCCAGCTCGGGGTCGAGCCACCAGTCGATGTGGCCGGCCGCCCTGCGGGCCACGGAGTCGGGTGTGCCGCCGCGTTCGTAGAGCGTGTAGAGGATGTGGGCGGCGTCGAGGGCGTATTCGTCGTCGGGGCCGGAGTCGGCGGCGACGCGTTCCACGACGGCCGCCAGGATGTCGGCGCCGAGCTCGGTCAGCTCGGCCGGCGTGCCCGCGTTCCAGACCACACCGGCCTGGCCCGGAAAGCCGCACTGCTCGGCCAGTTCGTGCAGGTCCTCGTCCGACGCGGCCAGCGAGGCGGGCAGCGGGGCGGCGTGCAGCAGGCCCCTGATCCCCTCGGGCGGGGGCAGCATGTCCGGTGGGGGCAGCGGTACGTCGGAGGCACCGTAGTAGTCGAGGTGCTCATCGAGGAGCCGGTCGGCGAGCATCACATGGGGCAGCGCTTCCGGGCCAGGCGCGAGGTGCTCGTAGGGGCCGGTGAGCGCCTCGGTGAGTCCCTCGGCGGTCCAGCGGTCGCCCAGGGTCCCTGCGAGTGCCTCCAGTTCGGCCGCGAGGGCGTCCTCAGGCCGGTCGGCTGACAGGGCGGTCGAGGCGGGCAGCAGCGGACCGGCCGCCGATGGCCCCTCCACATCGTGGGCGAAGGCCTCCAGCAGGGCCTCGGTGAGCCGGGCCCGGGTGGCGAACGTGGCGGTGGTGACGTCGGCACGGTGCAGCGGGGCGGGCAGCGCCGGCCGGTCCTCATGCGGTGCCGCGTCCAGCTCCGCGAGCCAGTCGCGCACGGCCCCGGGTGCGTCGGCGTCGATGCCGTCCGCGCGCAGCAGCGATGCGTACCAGCGCGGCCAGGTGAGGTTGAGCGGCTCCGCCATGGCCCTCGCGAGGTCCGGTACGAGCTCATCGACTGCCGCGAGCACCCGTGCGTGCCGTTTGGCGTTCAACCGGTTGGCCGCGCGGACCCGGTCGGCGAGCGCGGTGAGGATGGCGGGTACGGCAGCGAGTTCCTCGTCGTCCGCGTGCAGCAGCAGGGGCAGGTCCTCCAGCAGGACCCGGCGCAGCAGCTCGGGAGTGGGCTCGGGTACGCCGGTCCTGCGGTCCGCACCGCGCAGCGCGAGCAGCGAGAGCACAGCGTCCGTGGGGCGCCCGGGCAGGGCCGCCCCCCTCGCCTGCTGCGCCCAGGCGAGGAAGTCGTCGAGGCCGGTGTTCAGGGCGGTACGGGTACGCGTCACCCGGGTGAGCGTAAGTGCGCCCGGCCGGGCCTGCCCGCGCTGCCACGTGCGGATGCTCCGATCGAGTGATCACACCACCGGGCGTCGCCGAACCGGGTGCGCGTGCTGCCGCCCTCGGCGCGGCGGTCCGACGCCGGGGAGTCGACTTCCCCGGCTTGTAAGGGATTTGACGTGACCCTGAGGACCAGTCAGGAAACGCCGTCCTCATACCGGGCGCATCCGGATGACCCGGCACCGCAGCGCCGGGGTACCGCCCGGCGAAGGCAGGGGGAGTGCCGCAGCCGGCACCGTGCGCCCGCTGGGGATCACTCACGGAAGAGCCCTCAGCGACACCCCCGGGGAGTGCGCACGCGGAGTGCGCACTCCCCGGCGGCGGCTGCCGTGTACCCCGCTCGGGTGCACGGCGCCCGGACGAGGGCCGTCCCCCTCGTCCGGGTGTCCGGGGATGTTCAGGCTCCTGCGGCGATGCGCGCGAGCCGCTGGGCCTCCGCCCGCGTGGAGCGGGCGATGGCGTCCTCGTCGGCGTGCAGCAGGCGGCCGTTCTCGACCACGGGCCTGCCGTTCACCAGGGAGAGGGTGACCGGTGCAGCGGCGCCGAAGACCAGGGCGGTCACCGGGTCGGCGATCGAGGCGTGGGCCAGTGTGTCCAGCCGCCAGAGCACCAGATCGGCCAGCTTGCCGGGCTCCAGCGAGCCGATCTGCCCGGCACGGCCGAGCACCTGGGCACCGCCGTACGTACCGAGGCGCAGAGCCTGGCGGGCGTTGAGCGCCGCCTCGCGGTGCACCGCGCTGAGCCGGTTGATCAGCAGGGCGTTGCGCAGTTCGGTGTGCAGTTCGCCCGACTCGTTGGAGGCGGTGCCGTCCACCCCCAGTCCGACCGGGACCCCGGCCGCGAGCATGTCCGGTACGCGGGCGATCCCGGCGGCGAGGCGGGCGTTGGACGACGGGCAGTGTGCGACACCGGTCCGGGTGCGGGCGAAGGCCGCGATGTCGGAGTCGTTCATATGGACGCAGTGGGCCATCCACACGTCCTCACCGAGCCAGCCGGTCGACTCGAAGTAGTCGGTCGGGCCCATGCCGAACAGCTCGTGGCAGAACTGCTCCTCCTCCACCGTCTCGCTGCCGTGGGTGTGCAGGCGTACGCCCTTGCGGCGGGCCAGCTCGGCGCCCTGCTTGAGCAGTTCGGTGGAGACGGAGAAGGGGGAGCAGGGGGCGACGGCGATCTGGGTCATCGCGTCGAAGGAGGCGTCGTGGTGCTTGTCGATGGTCTCCTCGGTGGCGGCGAGCGCGCCTTCGAGGGTCTCGACGGCGAAGTCCGGGGGCAGCCCGCCGTCCTTCTCGCTGCGGTCCATGGAGCCCCGTGCCAGGGTGAAGCGGACGCCCATGTCGGACGCGGCGCGGATGATCGCGCTGGAGAGGTCCCCGGAGTCCTTCGGGAAGACGTAGTGGTGGTCCATGGCGGTGGTGACGCCGCCACGCGCCATCATCGCCAGGGAGCCCTGGGCGGCGGAGTGCACCATCTGCTCGTCGATTCGGGCCCACGTCGGGTAGAGCGCGACCAGCCAGTTGAAGAGGTTGTGGTCGGTGGCGAGGCCGCGGGTGATCCACTGGTAGAAGTGGTGGTGGGTGTTGACCAGGCCGGGAGTGACGAGGTGTCCGGTGCCGTCGATTCGGCGGACCACGTTCTCCAACTGCTCGGGAGCCTTGCCCGCCCCGATGGACTCGATCCGGTTGCCCGCGACGACCACATGGCCGTCGGCGTACTCGGTGTCGTCGGCGTCGACGGTCGCGATCGCGCAGTTCTCGATGACGATCCGATCGACCGGCCGGTCAGGGGCTGCCGATGCTGCCATGGGGCTACTTCCTCATGCTTTCGGTGGCGGAGCGGGCACGGCAGGGCCCAGAGGATTTGAGTACCGGAGCGGGTCACTCTGCTGTGTGGACCCGTGGTGCTCCGGGTGCCGAGTTCATGGAGTTGGAGGTTCCGGGCGGTCCGGGCCGGACCCGCACGGGTAGCGGCCCGGACCACTCGGTCACAGGTTGGACATGTCCACCGGGATCAGCGCTTCGGCGCCGTCCCGCAGGACCGTGGCCTCGATCAGCCCGTAGGGCCGGTCGGCGGCGAAGTAGACCTCATTGTCGTTCTTGAGGCCGAAGGGCTCCAGGTCCACGAGGAAGTGGTGCTTGTTCGGCAGCGAGAAGCGGACCTCGTCGATCTCGGCGCGGTGATCGATGATCCGCGCACCCATCTGGTACAGGGTCTGCTGGAGCGACAGGGAGTAGGTCTCGGCGAAAGCCTCGAGCATGTGCTTCCTGGTCGCCGCGTAGGACTTCTCCCAGTTTGGCATGCGCTCGTCCTCGTCACTCCAGTTGAAGCGCCAGCGGCCGGACACCTCGGTGGCGAGGATGCGGTCGTGCGCCTCCTTGAGGGTGGTGTACTTGTCCTTCACATAGCCCCAGAACTCCGAGTTGGTGGAGTTCATGACCACCAGGTCCTTGAGGCCGGAGATCACCTCCCACCGCGCGCCGTCGTAGGTGATCTGGGTGAGCCGGGTCTCCTGGCCCTTGCGGACGAAGGAGTGCTTGATCTCGTCAGCCCCGACGAACCTGGAGTTGGCGCTGGATGCCGGGATGCGCTCCCAGGCGTACTCCTCGATGCGGATGCGTGCCCGCTTGATCGGCTCCTGCGAGGTGACGAAGTGGCGGGCGAGGTGGATGCCGAACTGCTCCGCGGACTCGATGCCGTGCTCCTTGGCGAAGGCGTACACCGTGTTCTTGGTGGTGTCCGTCGGCAGCACGCTGGCGTTCGAGCCGGAGTAGTGGACCTCGTCCATGTCACCCGACAGGGCGACGGAGACGTTCAGGTCCTTGATGTGGTGGGTCGCGCCCTCGCGGGTGATCTTGACGACGCGGTTCTCGGCTTTGCCGTACTGGTTCTGGCCGAGGAGGACGGGGCGGGCGGGACGGGATTGGGCTGTCATTGTCTGCTAGCTCCCTCGGTAAACGGAGTAGCCGAACGGGTTGAGCAGCAGCGGTACGTGGTAGTGCTCGCCCGGCTTGACGGCGAAGGTGATCGCCACTTCCGGGAAGAACGCACCGCTGTCCCGATTCGCGGGGGCGTCCTGCTGCGCATCGGCTTGCTGGTCGGCTGCGACCGCGGCTGGACCCTGTCCTTCTCCCAGGAAGTAGTCCTCGGTACCGAAGTCGAGACGTACATGGGTGGTGCCCTCCGGCAGGGCCGGGAGGTCCTTGCAGCGTCCGTCCGGGTCGGTCGCCGACCTGCCGAGCGCCGCCCATGCGGCGCCGGATCCCTCGCGGGCGGACAGGGAGACGGCGACGCCCTGCGCGGGGCGGCCGACGCTGGTGTCCAGGATGTGGGTGGACACCGAGGTGTGCGGGGCTGCTGTGGCGTTGGTAGTGGTCATCGGCTCTCTTCCTCCGCGGGCGCTACGAGTCGGGCCAGCCGGATGCGGTTGATCTTGCCCAGTTCGGTGCGGACGATCTCCCGCTCCTGCTCGGACGAGTGGCCGATCCGCTCGCGGAGGGCGTCGCGCATCTGCTCGCCGGTGCGGCCGGTGGCGCAGATCAGGAAGACATGGCCGAACTTCTCCTGGTAGTCCAGGTTCAGCTCCAGCATCTCCGCTTTGAGCTCATCGGAGGCGCCGGCCATCCCCCGCTGCTCCCTCGCGGAGGCCGGGTCACCGGGCTTCGGGCGCCCGATCGGCGGGTGCCCCGCCATCGCTTCGGCCAGATCGTCCGCGGTCAGCTCCGCCATGGCGGCGTCGCTGGCGGTGCAGAGGGCTTCAACGTCGGCGTAGGGGCGCCGGGCGAGCACGCCCCTCCCCCAGGTGGCGCTGGCGCACACCTCGTGCAGCTCGGCGGCTGCCGCGCTGTCCGCGGCGGTATTGAACCGGGCCAGGCCCGGTACGGGAGTCGAGGACACGGGAGCCTCCGTGCAGTGCGTGAGACGGGCTGTGGACAGCTAACGCCTTCCACCGACGCCACGTCAACACTTTGTTGAAATGCGGCGCCCTCACAGACCCCGCCCTACTCGCCCTTTGCGGCGTTCTCCCTGTTCAGGTAGTTGTAGACGGTAAATCGACTCACACCCAGCGCACCCGCGACGGTCTCCACGCCATGCCGCACGGAGAAGGCCCCGCGCGCCTCGAGGGTGCGCACGACCGACTGTTTCGTCTTGCGGTCGAGCGCCTTCAGCGGCATGCCGTAGGTGCGCTCCATCGCGGCCAGGATGTGGTCCAGGGACTCCGCGAGCTGCGGCAGGCGCACGGCCAGCACCTCCGCACCCTCCCAGGCGAGCACGACATCGTCACGCCCTGCCTGATCCGGTGCGAGTATCCGCCCGCCCATGGCGTCCACGAGCGGCTGCACGGCGACGACCAGTGGATGGTCCGCGGACCGGTCTACGGACTCGGTCACCGCCCGCCCCCTTCACCCGGAGCACCCGAAGCACCCGGAATGACGCTGACCTGGAGCGACACACGGGTGGCGCCTGCCCCCAGGGTCTGACGGAGCAGCGAGTCGACCGCGGTGAGCACCGCATCCGCCGCACCTTCCGCCGTGTTGCCGAAGGGCCCGACGTCCACGGCGTCGAGATCGGCCGCCTGGATGACCTCACGGGCCACCAGGGCGTGCGCCGGCGCTTCGTCCAAGTCGAAGGGCTCGGTCGTGAACTCCACTCGCAATCGCATGCCCACACGGTAAGCCCGCCCACCCGCCGCCCTCGCGACGGCCGCCCCTTGACAGCCCTCCCCCACGAGAGGCAGTCTTCCATTAAGCAGAAACAAACTTCCGCTATACGGAAGGAGCGTGTCCTTATGGCCCGCTTCCCCGAAGCCGCGGTCACGGACTGGCGCTTCGATGTGAATCTGTCGATCCTCTTCACCGAGTACCCGCTGCTGGAGCGCCCGGCAGCCGCCGCTGCCGCCGGTTTCACGGCGGTCGAGCTGTGGTGGCCCTGGACGGAGACCCCCGCCCCCGCCCAGAGCGAGCTGGACGGACTGCGCGCGGCCCTTTCGGACGCGGGCACCCGGCTGGTGGGGCTGAACTTCTACGCGGGACAGCTCCCGGGCCCCGACCGCGGTGCCCTGTCCGTGCCGGGCGAGGAGTCGGAGCGCTTCCGTGCCAACATCGACATCGCGGCCGGCTTCGCCGAGTCGGTCGGCTGCACGGCGCTCAACGCGCTGTACGGCAACCGCGTCGAGGGCGTCGATCCGGCCGTACAGGACGAACTGGCGCTGGAGAACCTGGTGCTGGCGGCCCGCGCGGCCGCGCGGGTGGGTGCGACCGTGCTGGTCGAAACCCTCAACAAACCCGAGTCCCCGCTCTACCCACTGGTGAGCGCCCCGTCCGCGGTCGAGGTCGTCGACAAGGTGAACGCGGCGACCGGCCTGGGGAATGCCAAGTTCCTGCTCGACATCTACCACCTGTCGATGAACGGCGAGGACGTCAGCGGGGTCATCGCGGCCTGCGCAGGCAAGACCGGCCATGTCCAGATCGCGGACAATCCGGGACGCGGCGCACCGGGCACCGGTTCGCTCCCGCTGGGGCGGCATCTCGAAGAGCTGCGGAAGGCCGGTTACGACGGCTGGGTCGGCCTTGAGTACAAGCCCGGGGACCGCCCGAGCGCCGGGACCTTCGACTGGCTTCCGGCCCGCGCCCGAGCCGCACGCTGAGAGACACCCCGCTACCGCGTCCGCCCCACCCCGCCCCCGTAACAACAGCTTTCAGGAAGGCAAGGCCCCCGATGAGCACCCCCACGGACTCCGCCCGCAAGACCCTGCCCAAGGTGGCCTGGATCGGCCTCGGCATCATGGGTTCGCCCATGTCCGAGAACCTGCTGAAGGCCGGCTACGAGGTCACCGGGTTCACCCTGGAACAGGACAAGCTCGACCGGCTCGCCGCGGCCGGCGGCAAGGCCGCGTCCTCCATCGCCGAGGCGGTCGCACAGGCGGATGTCATCGTCACGATGGTCCCGGCGTCCCCGCAGGTCGAGGCCATCGCCTACGGTCACGACGGCATCCTGGAGAACGCACGCGAGGGCGCCCTGCTGATCGACATGTCATCGATCACCCCGCAGACCTCCATCGACCTGGCGAAGGCCGCCGCCGGCAAGGGCATCCGCGTCCTGGACGCCCCGGTGTCGGGCGGCGAGGCGGGCGCGATCGAGGCGGTGCTGTCCATCATGGTCGGCGGCGCCCGGGAGGCCTTCGACGAGGCACTACCGCTTCTGGAGGCGCTGGGCAGGACCATCGTCCTGTGCGGCCCGCACGGCTCGGGCCAGACGGTCAAGGCCGCGAACCAGCTCATCGTGGCGGTCAACATCCAGGCCTGCGCCGAGGCGGTCGTGTTCCTGGAGAAGTCGGGTGTGGACCTGCGTGCGGCCCTGGACGTACTGAACGGTGGGCTCGCGGGCTCGACCGTGCTGGCCCGCAAGAAGGACAACTTCCTGAACCGTGACTTCACGCCGGGCTTCCGGATCGACCTCCACCACAAGGACATGGGAATCGTCACCGACGCCGCCCGCGCCGTGGGCGCCGCACTGCCGGTCGGCGCGGTGGTGGCCCAGCTCGTCGCGTCCCTGCGCGCGCAGGGCGACGGCGGTCTCGACCACTCCGCGCTGCTGCGGGCCGTCGAGCGGCTCTCCGGCGGGCAGACCGCCTGAGCCCGCCCTGGCGGGCTCAGGCCCCCGGACTTCCGGGCCGTGGCCGCGCCGACAACTGTCCTGTCGCGCCCAGGTGCCGCCACGGCCCGGATGCACACCCATCATTTCAACAAAATGTTGACGCTGTCGCCGGGGCAAACCTAGGCTCCTGCCACGCCCACTGCCGCCGGGAGCTCCCGGGCTCCCCGGTGTCTCCCGATCTCCCGTACGGAAGGTCTTCCCGCCACATGTCGAAGCGCGTGCTGACGACCGAGTCCGGTGCTCCGGTCGCCGACAACCAGAACTCCGCCACCGCAGGTGCCGGCGGTCCGCTGCTGCTCCAGGACCAGCACCTGCTGGAAAAGCTGGCGCGCTTCAACCGCGAGCGCATCCCGGAGCGGGTCGTACACGCCCGCGGCTCGGGAGCGTACGGCCACTTCGAGGTGACGGACGACGTCACCGCGTACACCAGGGCGGACTTCCTCTCCGAGGTCGGCAAGCGCACCGACACGTTCATCCGGTTCTCGACCGTGGCCGACGCCCTGGGCGGCGCCGACGCGGTGCGCGACCCGCGGGGCTTCGCGCTGAAGTTCTACACCGGGGAGGGCAACTACGACCTCGTCGGCAACAACACACCGGTGTTCTTCATCAGGGACCCCGTCAAGTTCCCCGACTTCATCCACTCCCAGAAGCGCGACCCGTTCACCGGCCGTCAGGAGCCGGACAACGTATGGGACTTCTGGGCCCACGCCCCCGAAGCCACGCACCAGATCACCTGGCTGATGGGCGACCGGGGCATACCCGCCTCGTACCGCCACATGAACGGCTACGGTTCACACACCTACCAGTGGACCAACGCCGAGGGCGAGGCCTTCTTCGTCAAGTACCACTTCAAGACCGACCAGGGCGTCCGCTGCCTCACCTCCGAGCAGGCCGCCGAGCTCGCCGGCCAGGACCCCGCCAGCCACCAGACGGATCTGCTCCAGGCCATCGAGCGGGGCGTGAAGCCGTCCTGGACCCTCTACGTGCAGATCATGCCCGCGGCCGAGGTGGCGGACTACCGCTTCAACCCGTTCGACCTCACCAAGGTCTGGCCGCACTCCGACTACCCGCTGCACCGCGTGGGCCGGCTGGTGCTCGACCGCAACCCCGAGAACATCTTCGCCGAGGTCGAGCAGGCGGCGTTCTCGCCGAACAACTTCGTTCCGGGAATCGGCCCTTCGCCGGACAAGATGCTCCAGGGCCGCCTCTTCGCCTACGCGGACGCGCACCGCTACCGCCTCGGCGTCAACCACACCCAGCTTCAGGTGAACTCCCCGCAGGGAGTCCCGGGCGGGGCCGCGGACAACTACGGCCGGGACGGTCTCATGGCCACCCGCAACGGCTCCCGTCACGACAGGAACTACGAGCCCAACTCCCACTCCGGGCCCACCCAGACGGGAGCCGCGCTGTCGGCCCCGCAGTCCGTCCAGGGCTGGACGGGCACCCACGCCACCGTGGCGCACAGCAAGGACGACGACTTCCACCAGGCGGGTGAGCTCTACCGGCTGATGTCGCAGGAGGAGAAGCAGCGCCTGGTGGCGAACATCGCCGGCGGCCTCTCCCAGGTGTCCCGTGACGACGTGGTCGAGAAGAACCTGGCGCACTTCCACGCCGCCGACGCCGACTACGGCAGGCGCGTCGAGGAGGCGGTCCACGCCCTCCGCGACGACTGAGGCGGCACCACCCCCAGACCGGACCGCGGCGGGCGCGAGCCAGTGCGGTGGTACGGGCCGCCCCGTCCCCCTTCCTGACCTGAAGGAAGGGGAGACGCGAAGCCCACCGCCCCGCCGCGGTCCCCACATGTTCCACGTCCCTGTGCGTCTCCGCGTGCTCCCGCGCGCTCTCGCGTGGTCCCGCACCTTCCCGGATTGGTTACCGATAGTTCCTCACTGGTAACTTCTGTCGAGTTGATCAAGCTCCGTGCCTGATGTCACGGCCGTGAGCGACACCCCAATCACTCGACAAGGATGCGACCTTGGCTCCTGTCCGGCTTCGCCGCTCGACCCGTCTCGCAGCTACCGCGGCGGTCCTCGCCGCCACCCTCTCCCCGCTGCCCGCCGCCCCGGCGTTCGCGGCGGAATCGTCCGACACACCGCACCTCGACGCCATCGAGCAGGTACTGCGCGAGGTGTCACCGGGGCTTGAAGGCCAGGTGTGGGAGCGCACGGCGGGCAACCGCCTGGACGCACCCGCCGATGATCCCTCCGGCTGGCTGCTCCAGACCCCGGGCTGCTGGGGTGACGCCGCCTGCGCTGAACGGTCCGGCACCAAGCGGCTCCTGGCGAAGATGACCGCGAACATCGCGCGGGCCACCCGCACGGTGGACATATCCACCCTGGCGCCGTTCCCCGACGGGGACTTCCAGGAGGCGATCGTCGCCGGTCTCAGGAGCGCGGCGGCGAATCGCGGCTCGGGCGGCGACAAGATCAAGGTGCGGGTACTCGTCGGCGCCGCGCCGCTGTACCACCTGAACGTGCTGCCGTCGAAGTACCGTGACCAGCTCCTCACCGGGCTCGGCGACGCCGCCGACGACATCACGCTCAACGTCGCGTCGATGACGACGTCCAAGACCGGTCTGTCCTGGAACCACTCCAAGCTGCTCGTGGTCGACGGCCAGTCCGCGATCACCGGTGGCATCAACAACTGGAAGGGCGACTACCTCGACACCACCCACCCGGTTTCCGACGTCGACCTCGCCCTCACCGGCCCGGCTGCCGGCTCGGCCGGTCGCTACCTGGACCAGCTCTGGTCCTGGACGTGCGACAACAAGAACAACATCGCCAAGGTGTGGTTCGCCTCGTCCGGCGGCGGCTGCATGCCCGCCCTGTCCACGACACAGCGGTCCAACGGGGCCGGCCAGTCCGGTGACACCCCGGTGATCGCCGTCGGCGGCCTCGGCGTCGGCATCAGGGACCGCGACTCGTCATCGGATTTCAAGCCGGAGCTGCCGAACGCCTCGGATACCAAGTGCGGCGTCGGCCTGTCCGACCGCACCAACGCCGATCGCGACTACGACACGGTCAACCCCGAGGAGAGCGCCCTGCGGGCGCTCGTCAGCAGCGCGACCAGCCATGTCGAGATCTCCCAGCAGGACATGAACGCCACCTGCCCGCCGCTGCCGCGCTATGACATCCGGCTGTACGACGCGCTGGCCTCGAAGCTCGCCGCCGGGGTGAAGGTCCGCATCGTGGTCAGCGACCCGGCCAACCGCGGTGCGGTCGGCAGCGGCGGCTACTCGCAGATCAAGTCACTCCGCGAGATCAGCGATGTGCTGCGCAGCCGCCTCACCCGCGTCACCGGCGACGGCACGAGCGCCACGGCGGCGATGTGCGGCAATCTCCAGCTCGCCTCCGCCCGGAACGCCGACAGCGCCACCTGGGCCGACGGCAAGCCGTACGCGCAGCACCACAAGCTGGTGTCGGTGGACGGTTCGGCCTTCTACATCGGCTCGAAGAACCTGTACCCGGCCTGGCTCCAGGACTTCGGCTACATCGTGGAGAACCCGAAGGCCGCGGCCCAGCTCGATGACGCGCTGCTCGCTCCGCAGTGGAAGTACGCGCAGGCGACGGCCACATACGACTACGCCCGCGGTGTCTGCCAGGGCTGAGTGCGGGACTGCCCTGCCCTTCGCCCCGCAACGAATCTCCGTTGCGGGGCGAGGCCGGTGAGGCAGGACCCGGCGGCCGGGGTCGCGATACTCAGGGAAGTGTCCAGATCTGCGTCGTGACGAGCCAGAAGGCGACGCACCAGAAGGCGAGCAGCGCGGTGACGATGCCGAGGCCGATGAGGTTGGTCTTCGCCGCCGGTTCATCAGGGGACGGCCGCAGCCACCGCCTGAGCAGCGGGTTCACATAGCGGGGCATGGTCAGGAAGCTCATGACGAAGCTCGACAGCAGGTTGCCCACGAGCAGCCCGATCCACAACGGCATGTTCAACGGGGCCAGCACGAGTGCCGGCACCACGACGGTCGGATACCCGGACCGACCCTGGAGGCGGTCTCGCGCCGCACCTCATGGTCCGCCTCTCCGAAGCCGACCCCGGCCGCGGACAGCGCCTCAGACCTTCAACGCCCTGATCGCCGTGGGCGCGTGCCAGGGCTCCGTGGCCAGCTCCTCGAACTCGGACACGTCGCTGATGTCCGCCGTCCGGCTCATCGCGATATTGGTGACCCGCTCCAGGATCGCCTCCACCACGACCGGCACCCGGTACTCGGCCGCCAGCTTCTTGGCCTCCTCCAGCGCGGGCAGCAGCTCCTCGGGCTCCCTGACCCGGATGGCTCTGCAGCCCAGGCCCTCGGCGACCTTCACATGGTCGACGCCGTAGACCCCGAGCTCCGGCGCGTTGATGTTCTCGAACTCCAGATTGACCTGGAAGTCGATGTCCAGGCCGAGCTGCGCCTGCCTGATCAGCCCCAGATACGAGTTGTTCACGAGCACGTGGACGTACGGGATCCGATGCTGTGCCCCGACCGCCAGCTCCTCGATCATGAACTGGAAGTCGTAGTCCCCGGACAGCGCCACGACCTGCGCCTCCGGGTCGGCCTTGGCGACGCCCAGCGCGGCCGGGATGGTCCATCCCAGCGGCCCGGCCTGGCCGCAGTTGATCCAGTGGCGCGGCCGGTAGACGTGCAGCATCTGCGCGCCCGCGATCTGGGAGAGCCCGATGGTGGTGACATAACGGGTCTCGGGCCCGAAGGCCTTGTTCATCTCCTCGTACACGCGCTGCGGCTTCAGCGGCACGTCGTCGAAGTGCGTACGCCGCTGCAAGGTGGCCTTGCGCTCCTGGGTGGAGGCGACCCAGGCCGTACGGTCGGGCAGCCTGCCCGCCGCCTTCAGCTCCCGGGCCACCTCCACGAAGAGCCCCAGGGCGGCCCTGGCATCCGACGTGATCCCGTAGTCGGGGGCGAAGACCCTGCCGATCTGGGTGGGCTCGATGTCCACGTGGACGAACGTACGGCCCCGGGTGTAGACGTCCAGCTTGTAGCCGGTGTGCCGGTTGGCCCAGCGGTTGCCGATGCCGAGGACGAAGTCGGACTCGAGGAAGTTGGCGTTGCCGTAGCGGTGCGCGGTCTGGAGGCCGACCATCCCGGCGTTCAGCTCGTGGTCGTCGGGGATGGCGCCCCAGCCCATCAGGGTCGGGATCACGGGCGTGCGGGTCAGCTCGGCGAACTCGACCAGCAGCTCGCTCGCGTCCGCGCCGATGACACCGCCACCCGCGACGATCAGCGGGCGCTCGGACTCCAGCAGGTAGGAGATCGCCTTCTCGATCTGGGCCCTGGTCGCAGCCGGCCTGTAGAGCGGCAGCGGCTCATACGTCTCCGGATCGAACTCGATCTCGGTCTGCTGGACGTCGACGGGCAGGTCGATCAGGACGGGGCCCGGCCTGCCGGAGCGCATCAGGTGGAACGCCTGCTGGAAGACACCCGGGACCTGCGCCGCCTCGAGCACCGTCGTGGCGGCCTTGGTGACCGGACCGGCGATGGCGGCGATGTCGACCGCCTGGAAGTCCTCTTTGTGGATCACATGGGTCGGGGCCTGCCCGGTGATGCACAGGATCGGAATCGAGTCACCGATCGCCGAGTAGAGCCCGGTGATCATGTCGGTGCCCGCGGGACCGGACGTACCGATGCAGACCCCGATGTTTCCCGGGGCCGTCCGCGTGTACCCCTCGGCCATGTGCGAGGCGCCTTCCACATGGCGGGCGAGGGTGTGATCGATGCCGCCGCCTTCCTGGAGGGCCTTGTAGAAGGGGTTGATCGCGGCGCCCGGCACACCGAACGCATGCGTGACGCCTTCGCGCTTGAGGATTTCAACTGCCGCTCGGGCGGCTGTCATACGAGGCATGGGGACTCCTGCTTCGGCCTGACGGATCGGACTCCATCGAGCAATTCCACAATGCGGAATCTTGATTCTGCTATCCGGAATCAAAGTAGGGGGCGTGGTGGGGGACGTCAAGGGAAGGAGGCCAGGACGGGACCTGGGGATGGCCGAAGTCCCTCCCCCAGGGCTGACGCGTGGTGGACGATGGACCCCAGGCGCGTGACCGACGTCACGAAGACGGCAGAGGCACGCACGAGTCACGTCTGAGCCACCCGAGGGGGACGGGGAGAATGGGCGATCAGGTACCGGTTCGCTGCCCGGTCTGCCGCCGTACTCACACCTTCGCCGCGCCCGTGTACCCGTGCGCGTGCGGGGCTCCCGTCGCGCCGCCGCTGGTGCGCGGCGCACCCGCAGAGCCGATCACGCACCGCACCTGGACCGAGGACTGGGTCACCGCCCGCTGCCAGGCCTGCGGACGGCAGGACCAGTGGCCGCAGCCCGAGCTGGGCTGCCCCTGCGGGACGGTGCTGCGGATACCGGTGCGTCCGGTGACCTCGCGCCCCAGACCGACCGGGCCCGCGGCGCCGACCGGGCCCGCGGCGCCCTCCGCACCGCCGGCACCGTTCCGCTCGCCCGCGGCCGCCGAGGCCCGTGGCGGCCAGGCCTGGCTGCCCACGCACATCCCCCTGCCGCGCACCGCCCCCGCGCCGCGCCCCACGTTCCGCCCGGTCACGATCCGCACCGCCGGCGACGCCGTGGCCACGGCCGCCCTGTATCTGCGCTGGCTCGGCTTCGAGGAGATCGTCCAGCAGAAGGACTGGTACGCGAGCGGCCTCGCCCTGCGCGGCCCCGGCCTGGTCGCCCAGGTGGACCCCACCACGCGCCCGGCCACACTGCGCGCGGTCGAGTGCCTCTGGCTGAACGGACTCAATGAAGAGGCGCTGGGCGTGTTCTTCTCCCTCGCGGGATACGCCTCCGACGCCCGCGCCCGCGCGGACGAGCTCGGTCTCCCGCTCTTCGTCATGGACCTCACCGGAACACCGCAACCGGTGAACGGCCCGGCGGACGCACTGCTGTCGCCGGGCCCCTGACCGCCCGCGCCCCGAACAGCTCGCGCCGCAGGCCCAGTCCGGTCCGCACGGTCCGCCTTCCCGACCGGCGCGCGATCCCAGCGCACCTCCCACCGGTCGGCAGCGTCTCCACGAGCAGCAGTCCCCGCCCGCTGCCGGCGAGCGGCCCGGGCGCGGCCAACTCCCCCGGTCGCCTCCCCGAAGCGCTCAGCCGTAGCGCTCCCGCAGCTCCACCTTCCGCACCTTGCCGCTGATCGTCATCGGGAAGGTGTCCACGACCTCAAGCCGCCGGGGGATCTTGTAGTGGGCGAGCTTCTCGCGGCAGAAGCCGGTGACCTCGTCCAGCGTCGGCGGATCGGCCGGGTCCCGGGCGACGACGACGGCGAGGATCTCCTCGCCGTACTTCGCGTCAGGTACACCGACCACCTGGACGTCGGCGATCTTCGGATGGGCGTAGAGGAACTCCTCGATCTCGCGCGGGTACACGTTCTCGCCACCGCGAATGATCATGTCCTTGATGCGGCCGACGATCTGGACGTACCCGTCGTCGCGGATCACCGCCAGGTCGCCCGTGTGCATCCAGCGCCCCGCGTCGATCGCCTCGGTCGTCTTCTCCGGCTCGTCCCAGTACCCGAGCATCACGCTGTAGCCGCGGGTGCACAGCTCTCCCGCCTCGCCGCGCGGCAGTGTGACCCCTCTGACCGGGTCGACCACCTTGACCTCGATGTGCGGAAGCACCCGCCCCACCGTCCCGGTGCGGCGCTCCAGGTCATCGTCCCGCCGGGTCTGCGTGGAGACGGGTGAGGTCTCCGTCATGCCGTAACAGATCGACACCTCGGCCATGTTCATCTCGGCGACCACCCGCTTCATCACCTCCACCGGGCAGGGGGAGCCCGCCATGATTCCGGTGCGCAGCGAGCCGAGGTCGTACGTCGCGAAGTCGGGCAGGTTCAGCTCGGCGATGAACATCGTGGGTACGCCGTAGAGCGAGGTGCAGCGTTCCTGCTCGACCGCACGCAGGGTGGCGTCGGCTTCGAACGACGGGGCGGGGATGACGATGCAGGCGCCGTGGGACGTGGCTCCGATGTTCCCCATGACCATGCCGAAACAGTGATAGAAGGGGACGGGAAGGCAGACCCGGTCCTGCTCGGTGTAGGCGATCATCTCGCCCACGAAGTAGCCGTTGTTGAGGATGTTGTGGTGGGAGAGGGTCGCCCCCTTGGGGAATCCCGTGGTGCCTGAGGTGTACTGGATGTTCACGGGGTCGTCGCAGGACAGCTCCGCTTCCCGTAGCGCGAGTTCGTCCCGCCCCGCGCCCTCGGCCGATGCGACCAGCTCCGCCCAGCTGCCGTCACCGATGTAGTGCACGGACCGCAGCGCCGGGCAGCCGGCGCGGACCTGCTCCACCAGTGCGCGGTAGTCGCTCGTCCGGTGGGCGAGGGACGCGATCAGGATGCCGATTCCGGCCTGCTCGAGGACGTAGGCGAGCTCATGGGCGCGGTAGGCCGGATTGATGTTCACCATGATCGCGCCGATCCGGGCGGTGGCGTACTGCACCAGCACCCACTCCGGGCAGTTCACCGCCCAGATCCCCACCCTGTCTCCCTTGGCCACCCCGCGGGCGAGCAGCGCACGCGCGAGCTCGTCCACGTCCGCCCCGAACTCCGCGTAGGTCCAGCGCCGCCCGGACGGCACATCGACCAGCGCCTCCCGCTCCGGGAACCGCGCGATCGTCCGGTCGAGGTTGCGCCCGATCGTGTCACCGAGCAGGGGCACGGTGCCCGTGCCATGTGTGTACGCGAGCGCCGTTTCCGCCCCGGTGTCCGTTCCCGCCATCGCAGTTCCCTTCCCGCCGTACCCGTTCACTGCCGGGATCCTCCCCCGAGTGCGGCCGGAATATCAGCTGGTGGAGGGAGGTTGGAGACGGGGCAATCAACCGCACCCCGGGGCGCGACCGCGTGGTCGCCGCCCATGGGCTGATCCAGGAGCGCTCATGGCCCGCTCGTTCCTCTTCCTCCTCGGCAGCGCCCGTGCGGACGGCAACGCCGAACTGCTGGCCCGTGCGGCGGCGGAGCAACTGCCGGGCGGCACCGGGCAGCGGTGGCTGGACCTGGAACAGCTCCGTCTGCCCGACTTTCACGACGCGCGCCATGCGGCGGGCGCCTGGCCGCAGGAGGAGAGCGACGAGGACCTGCTGAGGGAGGCGACGCTGGCTGCCACGGACGTGGTGATCGTCTCGCCGCTGTACTGGTACTCCGTCTCCTCGTACACCAAGCGCTATCTCGACTACTGGTCGAAGTGGCTGTCCACCCCGGACCCCGGATTCAAGGCGAAGATGGCGGGCCGCACCCTGTGGGGGGTCACGGCCATGGCGGACCGGGAGCCGGTCCGAGCCGAACCACTCGTCCTGACGCTGAACCACACGGCTGCGTACATGGGCATGCGCTTCGGCGGCGTACTGCTCGGCAACGGCTCCCGGCCCGGCCAGGTGCTCAGCGACGAGCGGGCGGCCGTCAGGGCCAAGACGTTCTTCGCCCAGGAGGCGCCTCTCGCCCGGTTCCCCGACGCCGAGCGGTCGTCCGCCGGCTGACCCACCCGGGTCACCTCATCGCGATCGCCCTGGCCGGCGGCTGCGGGCCGCCAGGAGTGCGCACAGCATCAGCACGACCGGTGGCACCGCGGCCCACGCCGGAGCGGCCTTGAGCAGCACCGCTGAGATGGCCGCACCCACGATCAGCGCGCCGAACCGCACCGGGATCCAGCGCTCCTGGCGGACCGCTCCGACACCCTTGACGATGTAGGTGGCCAGGGTGCCGGTCAGATAGGTGGTGGGCGCGGCCGCGTGCCCCGCGGCGACCATGGCCGTGGACTCGACACCCATGGCGACCGCCGCCGCGAACTGGAGCAGGCTTCTGGTGATCCCGCGCGGTGCGCCGTCGACGGCCACCCACACTGCCGCGATCCCCACGAGGATGACGGTCGTCGCGAACAGGCAGTACACCACCCGGGGATGCCAGCGTGCGGCGGGGATCCCGCTGCGCCGGGTGAACCACGCGGCCACCGCGGCCCCGACGGCGAACCCGGCCAGCGCGAGGGCCGCGGCGGTGACGTTCAGGGCCTGCTGCTGCCCGATGGCCATACCCAGCAACGCGAGGTTGCTGGTCATCACTCCGGCGAAGACATGGTCAAGGCCCAGGAAGGAGACGGTCTCCAGCGAACCTGCCGCTGCCACCAGCAACGTCACCGCGATGTGCAGCGGACGGGTCGGCCCGGGCGGGGGTGGCGGCTCCATGGTGCGCCATGCTAGATCGCCTCCACGCGCATTCCCGGCAGAAGTGCTCGCGTTTCGCGTGCTCGGCTGAGTGGCCGGGTCTCAGGCGCCGGTGACGCCAAGGCTGCGGAGGTACGACAGGCCAGGACGGCCGTCGAGCTCCGTCTCGCCGACGACGGCGAACCCGGTGCGCGTCAGCACGGCCTGCGATGCCGGGTTGTCGAGGGTGGTCTCGGCCCTCAGCACGCTCAGCCCGTACCGGCCGGCGGCACGCTGGCAGAGCTCCCGTACGGCCCGGGTGGCGAGCCCCCTGCCTGCGGCACGCTTGGCGATGCGGTAGCCGAGTTCGGCCGCGCCGTCCGCCACGTCCACGAGGTTGACCCGCCCCTGGATCTCGCCTTCGGCGTCCACGAGCACATGGAAGTAGCAGACACCCGCCTCCTGTTCGGCGAGCAGGGCCCGGTGCCGCTCGTCGAAGTGGAGGAAGTAGCCGTCGCCCCGGTCGGGGACGGACGCGGCGAAGTGGGCCCGGTTCTCGCGCTCGAAGGCGAGGAGCGCGGGGGCGTGGTCCGGGCGGAGCAGCTGCAACTCGGGCATACGGTCACTGTACGCATCCCCGTAGGCGACCCATCGTGCGGGGCAGTCCGTTCCGCCCGTAACTCACCTTTGAGACAAGTCAGTTCACCTGACGTCCGGTGCCTGACCAGTACGGCTCGCGAAGCTTGAACTTCTGGATCTTGCCGGTGGCGGTACGCGGGATGGCATCGCGGAACTCGACCGACGTGGGGGCCTTGTAGCCCGCCATGCGCTGCTTGCAGTGGGCGATGATGTCCGCCTCCTGTGCGGTGGCTCCCTCGGCGAGCACCACCAGGGCCTTGATGGTCTCGCCCCACTTCTCGTCGGGCACCCCGATCACGGCGACCTCGGCCACGGCGGGGTGGCTGAAAATGGTGTCCTCGACCTCGATCGACGACACGTTCTCACCCCCCGTGATGATCACGTCCTTCTTGCGGTCGGAGATCGTGAGGTGCCCGTCGTCCGGGTCGATGATGCCGCCGTCGCCGGTGTGGAACCAGCCGCCCTCCAGTGCGGCCTCGGTCTCATCGGGCTTCTCCCAGTACCCGTCGAGCACCACGTTCGACCTGGCCAGGACCTCACCGGAGTCGGCGACCCGCAGCTTCACCCCGAGCGCCGGAAGCCCCGCACGGGACAGTTTGTGCGCGCGCTCCTCGGCGGGCAGCCCGGCGTCGGCCGGGCGGGTGCGATTGAAGGTGAGCAGCGGTGAGGTCTCCGTCAGACCGTAGATCTGGGTGAACTCCCAGCCGAGCTCGTCCCCCACCCGCTGGATGGTCCTGCTCGGCGGCGGAGCGCCCGCACAGACGATCCGTACCCGGTCGCGGCCGGGGATCTCGCCCTCCCAGTCGGCCGCGGCGTCCAGGACCGCGTTCCACACCGCGGGCGCGCCGCACATCAGGGTCACACCGTGGGCGTCGACACGGCGCAGGATCTCGGCGCCGTCGACCTTGCGCAGCACGACCTGCCTGGCACCGAGGCCGGCCATCACGAAGGGCATGCCCCAGCCGTTGCAGTGGAACATCGGCAGGGTGTGCAGATAGACGTCCCGCTCCCAGGCGCGGGTGTGCAGCCCGAAGGTCAGCCCGTTCACCCAGATGTTGCGGTGGGTGAGCTGGACGCCCTTGGGCCGGGCGGTGGTCCCCGAGGTGTAGTTGATCGTCGCCGTGGCGTCCTCGTCCGGCCGCGACCAGGGGCGCGGCTCCACCCCGAACCGCATCAGTTCCTTGTCGGTCTGCTCACTGAGCACGAACCGGTGCCGTGCCTTGACCCCGGACAACGACTCGTCCAGCTCGGGGTCGACCAGCAGGACCGAGGCCCCGCTCTGGTGGACGACGTACTCCACCTCGTCCGGCTTGAGCCGGAAGTTGACCGGCACGCAGACCCGGCCGCTCATGGGCACCGCGAAGAGCAGCTCGAGCATCCGCGCGGAGTTGTGACTGACCACAGCCACCCGCTCGCCCTCACCGACGCCGATCGCGTCCAGCCCCGCCTGCCAGGCCCGTACGCGCACCCCGAGCTGCCCGTACGTCGCATCGGGCACCGGCGGTGCGGGTTGGTCCGGCTCGTCGATCACACCGGTGCTGGAGGCGAACCCGAGCTCGGCCCGGTCGAGGAAGTCGGCGACGGTCATGGGAATCCGCATGGCGTTCTCTCCTGCCTGCAATCGCTTAATCGCTGTTCCGGTGCGAGCATCTCGCGTACGCACTCGAGTGCGGGTGGTGACGCAGACCTTCCCCCGTACGGAGCACGTCAAGAACGGCCGCCTTCCGGTCAGCGACGCGTCATGGTTGCGCCGCCGCACGCGGCTTCCTGGTGCGTCCGGGCAAAGCTGCTACGAACCGCAGCGATCACCGACGTCCCGAAGGACACACATCATGGACAACCTTCCGCCCGGAGAACATCGCCCGGCAGAGCCGCTGTTCGTACCGGTCAGGCTCGGCTCCGCCGGGAGATTCCAGCTGCGTTTCCTGCGCACACCGCTCGGGGTGCGCACGGCCATCGGTTTCACCGGGGAGCGGCGGCTGAGGGCCGCGTTCGGTGAGAACCAGGCCTGGATCAGGCTCGCGGAACCAGCGCTGCGGGCGCTCGCGGAACCGCTGGGCGTGACCGCGGTGACGGTGGATCCCCGGCTCACGACGCCCGCACCGGTGGTGGCGGGCCGGGAGTCACGCGGCACCCGCCGGGACGCGGACACCGTCGGCGTGCCCCGCGTCACGGCCACCACCGCCTCCCTGTGGACGGCCGCCACCGCCGTCCACACGACGGATGACCCGCCGGTCAGGGAAGTGGGCCGGTAAGCGCCCGCACGCCGCCATGGCCGGATCCAGGACGGAAAATGTCCGCAATCCGGCCATCGTGTATATCCTGCTCCGACCGGGTACGCGATCACGGGACACGGGAGGTGACCAGGATGTCCGAGCGACGGGCCCGCCCCGATACCACCCCGAGGAAGCACGCCTGGCGCCGGCGCTTCACTCCGGCAGGTGCGTCGGGCGGCGGCACAGGCGGCGCGGGTTCCCACACACCGGGGTCCCCGGCCCCGGTGCAGAAAGACCAGGGCAGCATCGTCCAGGCCGCGCTCTACCGCGACGGCCGGCGCGTCTCCACCCCCGAGTCGCTCGCCGAAACCTTCCGCCAGCTCCGCGAAGAGCCGCGCGGCATGGCCTGGATCGGCCTGCACCGGCCGACCGAAGCGGAGCTGCTGACGCTGGCCGAGGAGTTCGACCTCCATGAGCTGGCCGTCGAGGACGCGATGGAGGCCCACCAGCGCCCCAAGCTCGAGCGCTACGGCGAAACCCTCTTCGTCGTGCTGCGCGCCGCCCGGTACCTCGACGCCCAGGAAGAGGTGGACTTCGGCGAGCTCCATGTCTTCGTCGGCCGCGACTTCGTCATCACGGTCCGCCACGGCGCCGCACCCGACCTCTCCGCGGTCCGCCGCCGCATGGAGGACGACTCCGAACTGCTGGCCCTCGGCCCCGAGGCCGTGCTCTACGCCATCCTCGACGCCGTGGTCGACGGCTACGCCCCGGTGGTCGCCGGTGTGCAGAACGACATCGACGAGATCGAGACCGAGGTCTTCAGCGGCGACCCCGCGGTGTCCCGCCGCATCTACGAACTCTCCCGCGAGATGGTCGAGTTCCAGCGCGCCACCCGTCCGCTGGTGGGGATGCTGCACGGCCTGATGGCGGGCTTCGCCAAATACGGCACGGACGAGGAACTCCAGCGCTATCTGCGCGACGTGGCCGACCACGTCACCCACACCAGCGAGCGCGTGGACGGCTTCCGCCAGGCCCTCGCGGACATCCTGACGGTCAACACGACTCTGGTGACCCAGCAGCAGAACGCGGAGATGCGGGCACTGGCGGAGGCGGGCTTCGAGCAGAACGAGGAGATCAAGAAGATCTCCGCCTGGGCGGCCATCCTCTTCGCACCCACACTGGTGGGAACCGTCTACGGCATGAACTTCGATGACATGCCGGAGCTGAAGTGGGCGGCTGGCTATCCGTTCGCGGTTCTGCTGATGGCGGCGGTGTGCGTGAGCCTGTATGTCGTCTTCAAGAGGCGGGACTGGCTCTAGCAGACCGACCGAAAGCATCACACGAGAACTGGGAGGCGCCGGGCGGGCGCCTCCCAGTCGAGGTCAACGGCGAGGAAAGCGAAAAGACTCGTTTCAGAAAGGAGTTGAGAAGGAAGCCCCTTCATGGCCTCGCCGCGGGCAACGCTAGCACTCACCCCGGGATCACGTCGCGCAGATTTTCGAGGGTGATGATCCGTGAGTCCGGATGCAGTCCCTCGGGGCGTTCGAGTCCGATGTACATCACGGGCTCGTCCGAGACCGGTTCGCCGGCCCACACGTCCACGGTCGTGGTGTCGCCGGCCATCAGGTCGATCAGGTACCGCACCGTCAACTGCTCGCGCTCCACGACGGCGCGCACCACCTTCGACACGGACACCTGGTTCTCCTCGACCCGGTTGGCCGACGAGATGCCCCTCAGATACAGGTGCATCCACTTCGCGCGCCACCGGCCGTCGTCCCCCCGCTGGAACACCAGCGGCAGCGCCACCCGGCCCACCCCACGCAGCTCCGACTTCATCCGCACGGTGCGCGGCTCGAACGGCCGGCCCTTCTGCTCACCGTCGCGCAGCATGAAGCCGAAGAACGACTCCTCGACCTCCTCGAAGCTTTCGCCGGCGTAGATGTTGACCTGCGGAACGATGAATGTGCTGCGCACTCGGTCCAGGGACAGGTTGATGAACTCCGAGGCCCCGTCGGGCGCCTCGGTGATGTCGCCCGAATGCCCGCCCCCGACGGTCTTGAGGGATGTGTAGGAGAGCCAGGCATCAGTGCTGTAGTCGGCGTGGAGAAGCAGCGCCGACAGGTCGTAGTCGGTCCGGTGCTCGGTCTCTTTCCAGTAAACGAAGAAGCGCAGCTGCTCGCCGTCGACCGCGGAGGTCGACCCTCGCGGCAGTACGCCGAGCCCGGGCGCGGTCGCCCGGCCGCTGAGCGGCAGCGCCACGTCGAGGACATCGGGGTCGAGCAGCAGCCGGCCCGGTGCCGGGAGCCGACGACGCATCTGGGCGTCGAGGGCGGAGATCAGACGATCGCGGTCGGCGGCCGGTACCGGCGGCCGGACGTCGGGGGTCACCCAGGCTCGGCCCCGGCGGTTGACGAAGATCCGGGGTTCGTCGCTCTCACGTGCCCGGTTGTGGAGATGCTCGCGCACCGAGAGCAGGACCCGGCCGGAGACGTCGGGAGCCACCTGCACCGCGGCGGCCACCACCGCGTCCCGTTCCTCCTGGTCGGCGGCGATGCGCAGCAGGAGGTCCAGGGCGCGGAACAGCTTGCCGGGAGCGGACTTCAGCAGCCTTACCGCACCGAGGACGTCAAACGCGTCGAGCAGCTCCTCGATCCGGCTGTCGAAGGACCGTGCCTTCTTCTCGCCGCGCGCGACCGCGAACACGTCGGCGGCGTGCGGCCAGCGTGGGTACTCGTGCGGGTGGAGGCGCTCGCCGAGCCGCTTGAAGGGCTCTCGGTACGCGTGCACGTCGGCGAGCTTCGCGGGGTTCGCCGCGACCACGGCGTCCAGACCCGCAAGCAGTCCCCGGCGCACCGGCCGCGACAGCGCCCGGAACCGGGTCGGCTGCTGCAGCGTCACGTCGCCGCCCGACAGCACGCAGGCCAGCCGCAGCACATCGGTGACGGTGTCAAGGAGGAGGTCCGCCCCGACGCCGAGCCGGGCCTCGTTGATGACCGCGCGGTTCTCCCGGACCGGGATCGCCTCCGGCTGGGGGCCGAGCGCGCACCGGTCTGCGAGGGTCTTGAGGTCGCGCAGGTCGTCCTCGCCCAGCGGGGTCGTGCTGCCGGCCAGGGCCAGGTACAGGTCAGTGAGTTCGTCGTCCAGGCTCCGGCCGAGATGCAGCACGGTGACCCGGTCGCGCGCCGAGGCGATCAGTTCGTCCTGCGCCGCCAGCATTTCCTCGTAGGTGTGCTGGTACCGGCCGTATGCGGGGAGGCTGAGCAGGTCCAGCACCCCTTGCCCCAGCTGCGTCAGCACGTTCTCGCGCGACGTCTCGTCGCCGAGCGCCTTCGCCACGCACCGCATCCAGAACTCTTCCGTCTCCGGCACGTTCGCTGGGAAGTCGATGAAGTACGCGTTGTGCCGGACGTGGTCGCCCACCATCTCGCTCA
The DNA here is from genome assembly GCF_040632375.1 of Streptomyces sp. NPDC019396. Taxonomy (NCBI): domain Bacteria; kingdom Bacillati; phylum Actinomycetota; class Actinomycetes; order Kitasatosporales; family Streptomycetaceae; genus Streptomyces; species Streptomyces sp. NPDC019396. The sequence goes on from NZ_JBEYBS010000011.1 coordinate 199,507, forward strand.
CGGTGCGCAGCGTGCGCTTGGCGGTGTGCACGACCGCGGCCTCGGACAGCCCCGACAGCCGCTCCAGCAGCTCCGCCGAGAGCTTGAAACCCACGGATGTCAGCGCCGCGTCGAACTGCCGCGCGGCGATCGTTCCTTCTCCGGCCGAGCCCTCGGGAGACGAAAGGCGGTGGGTGTGCCGGATGACCAGCGATTCGAGACTGTGGGCCATTCGGGGATGATCGCAGAGGTGCGCCAGCCGGTGCACAGGAGTTTTCGTACGCGCTCCGACAAGAGAGGGCGGGATCAGCTGGGATCAATGCCGGGCCACCGCCACGGTGCTGACGCGGCCCCCTTGGCCGGGTCCGGCGGGACGAAACCGACCGGGAAGGGGACAGTGCGCGGCTTCCGGCCGGGGGCGGTCCCCAGCAGCCCCCGGTACGCCCCGAAGGGCCTGCCACCCTCGTCGAGGGGCCACCAGGCTCGTTTCCCCGTCGACCGTGTCCGCCCCGATCTCCGGGTGCGGGCCGTCATAGCCGTCGGTCTCCTGCCAGGTCACCCGCCCAGGGGCCGTCCGGCGGCCTTCAGGGGTCGCAAGTCCCGTCTGCGTCGAGGAGTTGGCCGATGAGCCGGCGCGCGTAGGTGCTCTCGAGGCCGTCGGGCCGGAAGAGGATGCGGTACATCACGGGGGCAACGACGCGGTCGAGGACCGTTTCGACGTCGGGGGGGTCTTCTCCGCGGCCGACCGCGCGCGTGATGATGATGTCGATGTGCTCGGCTGCGTAGGCCGAACACTGGCCGGCGTTGCTGCCGTCCGGGTCGCCGAGCAGAGCGTCGCGTATGTAGGCGCGCCCGGTGGGAGAAGCCATCTCGTCCAGGAACTGCTCGGCCCAGGCGGTGAGGTCGGCCGACAGATCGCCGTGGTCGCCCGGGGTGGTGTCCGGGCGCAGGCGTTCGACCGCCACATCGGACAGGAGTTCGTTCAGATCTCCCCAGCGGCGGTAGATCGTCGACGGGGTGACTCCTGCCCGCTGGGCGACCAGAGGGACTGTCAGGGTGTCCCGGCCCTTCTCCGCCTCGAGTTCGCGTACGGCGTTGTGCACTGCCTGCTGGACCCGGGTACTGCGTCCGCCGGGGCGCACCATCTGCCTACGGGCCATGACACCACCTCACCTCTTCGAGCCATCCTACCCCTAAAGCGAATCTCTAGCTTTAGGGGCCAGTCTCGGGCGACGCCGTGTGGCGCCGCGTCCGACCCGGACGCGCGGGCCCGACGAAGTGATCCCGCCGGCCCACCGGCTCATCAGCCCACCGGTGCGAGCGCACGCGCGGGCCGGGTCTGCTCGTAGGCGTGCCCGACCCGCAGGAGCATGCTCTCCCCGAAAGGCCTGCCGAGCAGCTGCATACCGATCGGCAGGCCCGTCGCATCGTGGCCGACCGGCACGGTCAGCGAGGGTGCTCCGGTGATGTTGGCGGGAGAGGAAAGGCGCACGTATGCGTCGGACACACCCTCGATGGTGCCGTCGGGCCAGGTCGACGACTCCTCGCCGGCTCTGACCGCGGTCATCGGCGCGGTCGGAGCGGCGATCACGTCGACCTTCTCCAGCATGCGCGCCCACTCTTGTCGCATCAGCGTCCGGGAGCGCTGGGCGCGGAGGTAGTCGCCGGTGGACATGAGCTCACCGGCCTCGAGGAGGATACGGACATCATCCTGATAGCGGTCCGGGACGGTGCGCAGGGTCTCTTCGTGGTAAGCCGCGGCTTCCGGCACCATCAGGCCCCACTGGGTGGCCTGTACGTAGCGCGTCATGGGGATCTCCACGTCGACGAGCCGGGCACCGAGGGTCCCGAGTCGGCCGATTGCGTTCCGGACGGCGGTTTCCACCCCGGGCTCGACGCGCTCGAAGTAGTAGTTGCGCGGTATGCCCACGCGCACCCCTGCCAGATCCGTATCGGCGGAGGGCCGGTAGTCCGTGACCGGCACGGCCACGGAGGCGGGGTCGCGAGGGTCGTGCCCGGTCAGGGCCGACAGGACGAGGGCCGCGTCCTCGACGGTGCGGGTGATCGGTCCGACGTGGTCAAGCGACCAGGACAGCGATGTCACACCGTGGCGGGGGACGAGACCGTAGGTCGGCTTGAGGCCGACGACCCCGTTGAGCGCTGCGGGCACCCGGATCGATCCGCCGGTGTCGGTGCCCAGGGCGAACACCGCGGCGCCCGCGGCGACCGCCACTGCCGACCCGCCGCTGGAGCCGCCCGCGACTCTGTCACGCCGCCATGCGTTGCGTGTCTGAGGAGTGGTCAGACCGTAGGCGAACTCGTGCGTGTGGGTCTTGCCGACCAGGATCGCACCGGCCGCCCGCAGGCGGGCGGCGACCGTGCTGTCGGCTGCCGCACGGTGGCCGGCCCTGACCCGCGAGCTCGCCGTCGTCGCCGCGCCGGCGACGTCGATCATGTCCTTGAGGCCCATGGGGATACCGTGCAGCGGACCCAGGAGACGGTCGGCCGCTGCTGCGTCCGCGGCTTCACGCGCCGAGCGCCGCGCCTGCTCCGCGGTGACGGTGACGTAGGCGTGGAGGTGCGGCTCCACCTGCTCGATGCGGTCCAGGACGGAGTCGACAAGCTCGACGGGGGACAGCTCTCCGGCATGGATCGCGTCAGCGGCGGCGGCAAGGGACATTTCACAGGGCCGCATCGCGGATCTCCTCCGCTCGGGCGCCGTAGACGCCGGCGGGCGGGGTTTCCCCGAAGTCGAGCTCCCGCAGGACCGCGACGACGGAGTGGATGTGGTCGGCCGTGGCCGCCACGGCGGCATGCCGGTCGACCGTTAGCAGAAGCCCGGCGCGGGCTGCCCAGCGGGCCGCCTCGGGCGGGGTCAACCCCACGTCCTCCATGGACGTTCCTCCTGATCTCCATGGCAACGGGCACCACCCGACGCCAAAAGCAAACGGTTTGCTTTAGCCGACCCTAGAGGCATACGCTACCTTAAAGCAAACAGTTAGCTTTAACTGGAGGACGCCATGCCCGGCGCCTCATCAGGCGCACCCCCTGCGGTCCAGTCGACCCGCTTGCCCTCCCACGCCCGCGCCGGAGCGACGGCCACGCTCCTCGCCCTCGCGGCGCTGACAGCACTCGACGCGGCACGGCCCAGGGCATCGCCTCACGCCGCAATCGGCCCCACCACGTGACGACACGAAGGAAACAGCCCATGCAGACAGCACCGCCCAGCTCCTCCTTCTCCTGGGCCACGGGCGACATCGCCGTTCACCGCATCGACGAGACCGCCCTGCCGCCGCAGACCGGACCCTGGCTGCTGCCGGGCGCGACCACCGACGTGGTGGCGGCACACGACTGGCTCCGCCCCGACTTCGCCGACCACGAGGGCGTCCTGCGCATCCACAGCCAGACCTTCGCTCTCGAAGCGGGCGGGCTTCGCGTACTCGTCGACACCGGGATCGGCAACGGCAAGACACGCGCCAACCCCGCCTGGCACAACATGCAGACCGACTACCTCGAGCGCCTCACCGCAGCCGGCTTCCCCCCGGACTCCGTCGACCTGGTCCTCCTCACCCACCTGCACACCGACCACGTCGGCTGGAACACCCGCCAGGTCGACGGCGAATGGGTCCCCACCTTCCCCAACGCCCGCTATCTCACCTCCCGCACCGAGCGGGAGTTCTGGGCCGGGCACGAGATGGACGAGGCGCGCACGCAGATGTTCAGCGACTCGGTGCTCCCCGTCGAAGACGCGGGACTGCTCGACCTCGTCGACGCGCCGGACCACGGCGTCGACGTGGCCCCAGGACTGCGCCTGCTCCCCACGCCCGGACACACCCCCGGCCACATCTCCGTGCAGATCAGCAGCGGGGGCGAGTCAGCCCTGATCACGGGCGACTGCATCCACCACCCCGTCCAGTTCGCGCACCCAGCCATCGGCAGCTGCGTCGACATCGATCCCGCACAGGCCGAGGCGACCCGGCGCGAGCTGCTCGGCAGGCTCGCCGACACGGGTTCCCTCGTTCTGGGCACCCACTTCCCACCGCCCACCGCCGGGCGCGTCATCACCCACGGGGAGGCATACCGGCTCTCACCCGTCCCCGCCGTCCCGCGCCTCTCGCCGTGACCACAGCGGTCGGCAGGCGCCGAGCCCACGCGCACCCCCTGCGATGCTTCCGCGCCCACCCCGCCTGCCCGGCACTGCTCCCCAATCCGAGGCGCCACCGAGCGCGAGAGCGAGCCGGTGAGATATCTTGAACATGTTCAATTAACGCGTTCGAAGGAGGTCCGCAATGGTCGCCAGTCAGAGGGTTGCGGCGCTGCAGTGGAAGTGGGCCGTGGGTGGGGCAGTGGTGGCGGCGGTGACCGCGGCGGCTCTCGGGATGTGGCTCGTACTCGAACTGGACACCCGGTCCGGACGTGAACTGGTCTGGTGGTACGCGGCGACCGGGGGCATGGCCGCCATCCCGCTCGTGATGCGCGACCATCCGAAGGCGTGTGCCCGAGCCTGCTACGTCGTGGGGGCGGGACTGATGGCATGGTCGGTGCTCTTGGCCATGTTCCTCATGCTCTGGTTCCTCCCGGCAGCTCTCTTCCTGCTCATCGCCGCCTTCGTGGACACCGGCAACCGCCCGGGCGCACGGTTCGCGGTACTCACGCCTCTCGCCGCCATCGCCGCGCTCACGGCGATGACGTATCTCTAGAGGGCATCTGATCGATGTCCCCGCGAGGCGTGAGCGTGCGCCGGCTGTCCACAGGCGCGAGCAGGCTGGTCGGCTCCGCGATCGGCGACGCGGATACCTGCTTGTGGGAGAGCAGGGTGCCCGTGTCGAGCACGGGTCGCGCGCTGACCACCTTCCGGCCCGGCCGACGGTGGACCGGCAGGTGGACGGAGGCATCCCCGCGCGTCTCTGAATGCCGGGTCCGCCTGCCCCTCGCCAAATCCTGACGCTCTCTTAACACAGACCGAAACGCCCGGATCACGCGTCTCGCCGGACGCGACAGGGACCGCACCGGGACTCCCCCATCTTGCGCCATGCGTACATTTGCCCAGCTCAGAGAGCCCCTGACAGTCCGGACCTGATGCGTACAGACCCTGGTTCCGGCTGGTCAAGGCGCATGAGAGCAGGTGAGCCAGGTGATTTCTTTCTGCCTACGCTGATCGAACCGGCCTGAAGGACACAAGCCGGATCGTTCGCCGTAGGGCAGGAGCACAGATGGCCGCACCCGTACAGGCCCGAACCAGCCGGTTCCGCGCCTGGATGCTGGAGGGCCTGTCAGACATGGCCAGGCACCAGAAAGGGGTGCGCGCTGAACCGGATCTCGCTCACAAGGGGCAGAGATGGTGGCGGGTCATGTGTCTGACCGGCGTCGACTACTTCTCCACTCTGGGTTACCAGCCGGGCATCGCAGCACTCGCGGCCGGTCTGCTGTCACCAGTGGCGACCATCGTGCTGGTCCTCGTCACCCTCGCCGGCGCACTGCCGGTGTACCGGCGGGTGGCGGAGGAGAGCCCGCACGGCCAGGGCTCAATCGCCATGCTGGAACGACTGCTGTCGTTCTGGAAGGGCAAACTCTTCGTTCTGACCCTGCTCGGCTTCGCCGCCACCGACTTCCTGATCACCATCACCCTGTCGGCGGCGGACTCCTCGATCCACCTGATCGAGAACCCCCAGGTGCCCCACTGGCTCCACGGCCAGCAGCTGATCGTCACCCTGCTGCTCATCGCCCTGCTCGGTGCGGTGTTCCTCAAGGGCTTCCTCGAGGCAATCGGCGTCGCTGTCGCGCTGGTCGGCGTGTACCTGGTCCTGAACGTTGTCATCGTGGTCACCGGCCTGTGGCACCTCGCCACCGAGCCACATGTCATCACCGACTGGTCCACCGCGCTCACGGCCTCGCACGGAAACGCTCTGGCCATGATCGGCGTGGCGCTGATCGTCTTCCCGAAGCTGGCTCTCGGGCTGTCCGGTTTCGAAACCGGCGTCGCGGTCATGCCGCACGTCGAGGGCGAACCCAGCGACAGCCCGGCGAAGCCCGTCGGCCGTATCCGCGGCACCAAGAAGCTGCTCACCAGCGCCGCACTGATCATGAGCGTGTTCCTGATCACCACCAGCTTCATCACCACCCTCCTCATCCCCGCCAAGGAGTTCCAACCCGGCGGCGAAGCCAACGGCCGTGCTCTCGCCTACCTGGCCCACGAGTACCTCGGCAGCGCCTTCGGCACCGTCTACGACATCGCCACCATCGCCATTCTCTGGTTCGCCGGCGCCTCCGCCATGGCCGGACTTCTCAACCTGATGCCCCAGTACCTCCCCCGTTACGGAATGGCCCCGCACTGGGCACGGGCCGTGCGGCCCATGGTGATCGTCTTCATCCTCGTGGCGTTCCTCGTCACCTGGATCTTCAACGCCGACGTCGACGCCCAGGGCGGTGCCTACGCCACCGGTGTACTCGTACTGATCTGCTCCGCGGCCATCGCGGTGACCATTGCCGCCCATCGGGCCGGACAGCGGAACTGGACGATCGCCTTCGGCGTCATCTCGGCCGTCTTCCTGTACACAACCGCCCTCAACATCGTCGAGCGGCCCGACGGCGTCAAGATCGGCGCATGCTTCATCGTCGGCATCATCATGCTCTCCCTGGTCTCCAGGCTCGCCCGCGCCTTCGAACTCCGCGTCACCGGGGTGACCTTGGACCCGATGGCCGAACGCTTCGTCCGCGACATCTCCCATCGCACCGCCCGCTTCATCGCAAACGAGCCCGACCAGCGCGACGCCGCCGAATACCGGGACAAGATCCGCCAGATTCGTGCCGACAACGACATCCCGCCCGAGGACGACCTCGTCTTCGTGGAGGTCACCGTGCGCGACCCCTCGGAGTTCGAGGCCGGCCTGAACGTACGCGGCGAAGTCATGCACGGCCGCTACCGTGTCCTCACACTCGAGAGCTCATCGATCCCCAACGCCCTGGCCGCGTTCCTCCTCCACGTACGCGACGCCACCGGCCGACGCCCGCACATCTACTTCGAATGGACCGAGGGAACACCGTTCGCCAACTTCTTCCGGTTCTTCCTCTTCGGACAGGGCGAGGTAGCCCCCGTCACTCGCGAGGTCCTGCGCGTCGCCGAACCCAACCGGGCGAACCGGCCCCGTGTACACGTCGGCTGAAGCAAACAGCCCGGGTTGACGTCGGTGGTTCCGGCAGAGCTTGCGGGCCGTCAGCCCTGGCAGGCGCAGCCTGAAGCCGTCTTGGCCTCGGTGGCGGTGAGGGCGGGGCCCGCAGGGTTCTCGTGAGAGGTGCAGCAGGCGTTGACACCACAGCATGTGTCCACCGTCTCGATGGCCGGTGGCTTGGTCGCGCGGACGACGGCGGAGTGCATACCGTCGGCGACGGGATGGGTCACGGTGATCTCGACGTCCGCGAAGCCGGCGGCTTCGAGGCCGTGGCGGTACTCGGCCAGCGAGAGCGCGCCGGCGATGCAACCGACGAAGTCGCCGCGCTCGGCGCGCTCTTCGACCGAGAGCGAGTCGTCGGCGACGACGTCCGAGACACCGATCCGGCCGCCGGGCCTGAGGACCCGGAAGGTCTCGGCGAACACGGCCGGCTTGTCCGTGGACAGGTTGATGACGCAGTTGGAGATGACGACGTCGACCGTGCCGGCAGGCAGTGGGATGGCTTCGATCGTGCCCTTGAGGAACTCCACGTTCGTCGCCCCCGCCTTCTCGGCATTGGCCAGGGCCAGCTGGAGCATCTCGTCGGTCATGTCCAGCCCGTACGCCCTGCCGGTCGGTCCGACGCGGCGGGCGGAGAGCAGGACGTCGATGCCTCCGCCGGAGCCGAGGTCGAGGACCCGCTCACCCGCGCGGAGTTCGGCGACAGCGGTGGGGTTGCCGCAGCCGAGCGAGGCGGCGACTGCTTCCGCGGGCAGTGCGGCGCGCTCATCCGCTTTGTACAGGGTGGAGCCGAAGTTCTCGTCGATCTCGACCGGCTCGGGTCCGCAGCAGGCGGTGGCGCCCTCGGTGACCTTCATGGCCGCTGCCGCGTACCGCCGGCGGACCGTCTCACGCAGGTCGGTGGTCTGCTCATTCATGACTCACTCCCAGGTATCGGGGCACGCCACGGCCACCGGAACAGCCTGTATCGATGCCCTTTGATGCAAGCTTGCACCTGGGATCGAAAAACGTCAATATAGATGAATATCGAAACGAGAGCTAGAGGTGATCGACCAGGACTCACCATGGGCTGCGGGGACACCTGCCCGGACTTCCCCGGCAAGCGGTACCTCGACTGGCGGCTCGACGACCCTGCCGGCCAGGGCGCGGTACGGCCGATCCGGCACGAAATTCGAGCGGCGTGTCCGCGGCCTGCTCACCGAGCTCGGACAGCGGGACGCCACCTGACGACCCCCGACCGGGTCCACACCGCTCCGGCGGCACGGGGTGACCGACCGCCCGGCCCTCAGCCGGGCCCGGTGGCTCTGACGGGCCCACCGGACGGGGTCATCGTCCCAGTGGCGGCACGCGGAGCCGCACGCGCCCGGATCCGGCACATCCGGGCGTACTCAATCCCGGGAAGCCGCACACCTGGGTGATGTGCCGGCAGTCGTGGATCCAGACGGCCCCGCCGCCGCGTCCCGGCCGTCCGCCAGGGCGTTATGACACATCATCAAGAACCCTCCCCCTCCCGCGACATGTACACATCAGGCTTGCCAAGCTTTTTTCAGGTTCTGGCAAAGATCTTCTGGACGTGACCGGTTCTTCTGTGGGACTGTACTCGTGGCGGGGGTGGACAGACCACCCCGCGAGGGGAACTTGCCGATTACGGCGCGGGGGGAACGCGTCGACTGCGGCACGGGGCAGTTTTTCGGGGGCTCAGTGAGTGATCCGGTTCGCTATGCGTCTCTATTTTGCGATCCGTTGAATCGTGTAACGAGGAACATCACACTGTGCTCCCGCGAATCGGGAATTCGAAATGTAGTCGCACAGGGGAGCGCTGCTACTTCATGGTATTCCAGTTAGACAGTGCCGATCAGGCCGACCGGGCGCGTTCGCCTCTGGGCTCGTTCCTTCGTGGCGGCGCGGACGCCCTGGCTCAGGACGATCCACTGCTGCACCGGGCACTGACCGCCGAACACCAGCGCCAGGACGCCACGTTGATGATGGTGGCCTCGTCCAGCGTCGTCGACCCGTCCGTCCTGGCCTGCATGGCTTCGGTGGCGATGAACGTGACGGCGGAAGGATATCCGGGCGCCCGGTATCACGCGGGATGCCGCGAGATCGATCCCATCGAGCAATTAGCGATCGACCGCTCCCTTTCGGCGTTCAAGGCGAAGTACGTGAACGTCCAGGCGCATTCCGCCACCACCGCGAACTACGCGGTGCTCTCCGCCCTGCTGAACCCTGGCGATGTCATTCTGGGAATGAAGCTCGACCAGGGCGGGCACCTCACACACGGATATCCGGTCGCCTACTCCGGCAGCTACTTCCGCTCCGTCAATTACGGCGTGAACGCGCAAGGGCGTATCGACTACGAGCAGGCACGTGAACTGGCGCTGGAACACCGCCCGAAATTGATCATCTGCGGGGCCACTGCTTATCCAAGGACCATTGACTTCGCCCGCTTCCGCGAGATAGCCGACGAGGCGGGGTCCTTGCTTCTGGCCGACATCTCGCACATCGCCGGGCTTGTCGTCGCGGGGCTGCATCCCAGCCCGATCGACCACGCGCACATCACCACGACATGCACCCACAAGCAGCTCGGCGGCCCCCGCGGCGCGCTCATCATGTCCGGGCGGGATGCCGACACCCGCATTGGCGACAGCGGCCAATCGCTGGCCCAGCGGCTGCGCAGAGCCGTCTTCCCCTACTTCCAGGGCGCGCCGATCCTTCCCGCGATCGCCGCCAAGGCCCGCATGCTCGACATGGTGCAGACCGACGGGTACCGGGCGACGGCCGGCCGTATCGCCGACAACGCCGCACTGCTCGCCGACGCACTGGCCGGGCTCGGATACAAGGTCATCACCGGTGGCACCGACAACCACATCGTCCTGCTGGACTTCATCGGCACACCGCTGAGCGGACTGGTGGTCGAGCGTGCCCTCGAGGACGTCGGCATCGTCGTCAACAAGAACCACATCCCCGGTGATCCACGCCCTTCCGCCGTGACCAGTGGCGTGCGCATCGGCACCAACTCCATCGCGCAACGCGGCTTCGGACCCACCGAGATGCGGCAGTGTGCCCGGCTGATCGACACGGTGCTGCGTGCCGTTCGTCCGCTCGGCGACCGCGACTACGAGTTGGAGGGATTCACCCGTCAGTCGGTGCGCACCGAAGTCCGCAAGCTGACCACGCAGTTCCCCATCCCGCGCTACATCCCTGTCGACCGCTGGGAGTTCGAAGAGTGAGTGCCCTGCTCACCAGACTCGACATGCTCAGCGCCGGCTTCGGTCAGACGCCGGTCGTCCCGCTCGCGGACGACACGGTGAACCTGTACGCCAAGCTGGAGTTCGCCAACCCGAACGGCAGCGCCAAGGACCGGTCCGCGTACTGGATCCTCAAGCGGGCCATCGAGCGCGGTGACATCACGGAGGGCACCACCGTCGTGGAGTCCTCGTCGGGGAACTTCGCGATCTCCATGGCGTCGTTCTGCCAGATGCTCGGCATCCCGTTCGTGCCGGTGATCGACCCGAACTGCAACGCGCCGACGGAGGCGTATCTGCGCACCATCTGCGAGCGGGTGGTGAAGGTCGAGCAACCGGACGGGGCCGGAGGCTATCTCCGTACCCGGCTGGCCCGGGTACGGGAGCTGGTGGATGAGCTGTCCCCGGCGTACTGGCCCGACCAGTACTCCAACGCCGATGCGCTGGAGGCCCACTACCGGATGACCGGCGGGGAGCTGTGCGCGGCTTTCCGGACCATCGACTACGTGTTCGTGGGCGTGAGCACCGGCGGCACGATCGCGGGAGTGTCCCGACGGCTCAAGGAACACTTCCCCAAGATCACGGTCGTCGCCGTCGACGCGGCCGGCTCGGCCATCTTCGGCCGTGAGCCGAGCGCTCGCCGCATCCCCGGCCTCGGCTCCAGCATCGTGCCGGAGCTGTGCGGTCGCGCCCGGATCGACGACGTTGTCATCGTGCCCGAGCGGCAGGCGGTGGAGGGCTGTCACGAGCTCTTCCGGCGCCATGGCCTGTACGCGGGGGGTTCTACCGGCAGTGTCTACGCCGCCATCCGCGGCTACTTCGACGCGAGTCGCCCGGCCGGCAGGCGGCCGACGGTGACCTTCCTGTGCGCCGACCGCGGCGCGAGCTACGCCCACACGATCTACAACCCCACCTGGGTCAAGGAGCAACTCGGCGACGAGGCGGTCGGTGCACGGCCGGTCGTGCTGCACCGGGCCGAGCACCGCGACCGCCAGGAGGGCCGAAAGGAAAGTCATGACGGGCTCGTCCCCTGATCTGCCGACGCTGCCGTCCCTGCGCACCCTGACCGGTGCCGATGTCCTCAAGCACATCGAGGGCAACCGTCCCGCATGCCTGGAGGTCGTCCGCCGGGGCTACCTCACCCACGAGAGCGGCGACAGCTCCAACCCCCACAGCGCGTTCCTGCGGTTCCCGCACCGCCCCACGTCCCGGATCATCTCGCTGCCTGCGTACCTGGGAGGCGAGTTCGAGGTCGCGGGCATCAAGTGGATCGCCAGCTTCCCGGAGAACCCCGCGACACGCGGCATTCCCCGTGCCTCGGCCACCCTGGTGCTCAACGACACCGGGACCGGCTACCCGTTCGTGTGCATGGAGTCCTCCATCGTGTCGGCGACACGGACGGCGGCATCCGCCGTGCTCGGCGCGGAGGCGTTGAGCGGCGGCCGCAGCGCGCAGCGGATCGGGGTGATCGGCACCGGACTGATCGCCGGGCATGTCTGGAAGTTCCTGCGGGACCTGGACTGGAAGATCGGCGGCTTCCGGCTGTTCGACCGGGACCGGACGCACGCCGAGCGGTTCGGCCGGATGCTCACGGAGCAGGGGGCCGAGGACGTCGTGGTCACCGACGATGTGCGCGACGCGTTCACCGGCTGCGACGTGGTGGTGCTGACCACCGTGGCGGGCGAACCGCACATCCACGACCCCCGGTTGCTCGCCCACGCGCCGGTGGTGCTCCATCTGTCGCTGCGGGACCTCTCCCCCGAGATGGTGCTGGCCGCGCAGAACATCACGGACGACGTCGACCACGCCGTACGCGAGAACACCTCGCTGCACCTTGCGGAGAAGGCCACCGGCAACCGCGACTTCATCGACGGCACCATCGCCGGCGTCCTGAACGGCGACGTGACCGTCGACCGGGACCGGCCGGTGATCTTCTCGCCCTTCGGTCTCGGCGTGCTGGACCTGGCCGTCGGCAAGTGGGTCCACGACCGGGCGGCCGCCGGGGGCGACGGCCATGACATCCCCGACTTCTTCGGCGAGGCAGTGAGGCAGGCATGACGAACTCCACCAGCTCCACCAGCGACGACACGCTCCGCTACAAGGTCGTGGTGAACCACGAGGAGCAGCACTCCATCTGGTTCGCCGATCGCGCCCTGCCTGCGGGCTGGACGGAAACCGGCTTCACCGGCACACGCGAGGCTTGCCTGGAGCACATCGGTGAGGTGTGGACCGATCTGACACCCAAGTCGGTCCGTGAACGACTCGAGGGAAGGGCACCGTGACCTCTCTCGACCAGAGGCTGGCCGGCCTGTCGCCCGAGCGGCAGGCCCTGCTGGCCAAGCTGCTCACCGAACGCCGCGCGGCAGCCCGCCCCGAGATCCCCCGGGGCGAGGGACCCCGCCCGCTCTCGTACGCGCAGTGGCAGTTCCTCTTCCTGTGGCAGCAGGACCCGGACAGCGGCCAGTACAACGTCCCCATGGCGCTGCGCCTGCGCGGCGCTCTCCGGGCAGACCGGGCCGAGGCGGCACTGCGCGAGGTCGTACGCCGTCATGAGATCCTCCGCACGCGGTACGCGATCGAGGACGACGAGCCGGCGACGGTGCTCGGCGACCACCGCGAGCTGGACCTCGGTCAGACGGACCTGTCCGCGCTTCCCGAAGAGGAGCGCGAGGACGCGGCGCGGCGGCTGGCTGCCGAGGTGTCTGCCCGGCCCTTCGACCTGACGGCCCGTCTCCCGCTGCGCGCCGAGCTGATCCGGCTGGCGGACAAGGACCACGTCCTGGTCATCGTCGTCCACCACATCGCCACGGACGGGGCGTCCACGCAGCTGCTGTTCCGCGAGTTCTCCGCTCTCTACACGGCGTTGTGCGCCGACGCCGACCCCGTCACCGCACTTCCCGAACCGCCCATCCAGTACGCCGACTACGCCGGCTGGCAGCGCTCCACGGACGAGGGCGCGCGCCTCGCGCGCGGTCTGGAGTTCTGGGACACCTGGCTGGAGGGGGTGGAGACCAATATGGATCTCCCCACCGACCGGCCACGTCCCGCCCGGCCCACGCACACCGGCGGTCGCCGGCGGCGGCGCATCCCGCGCGAGCTGGCGGCCCGTATGCACGCCTTCTCCGGCGACCACGGTGTCACACCGTTCATGACCGCGCTCACGGCGCTGGGCCTGGTGCTGCGCCGTCAGACGGGCAAGCAGGACTTCCTCATCGGCACCCCCGCCTCGAACCGGCCCACCGCGCACACGGAGCGGCTCATCGGCTGCTTCGCCAACACCCTGGTACTGCGGGTCCGTCCGTCCGGGTCGACCACGGTCGGCGAAGCCCTGCACCAGGTCCGCGATGACGTGGCGGCCTCCTATGACCACCAGGACGTGCCGTTCGAGAAGGTCGTCGCGCTGCGTCAGCCGGAGCGCACCCTGGCCCGCAATCCGCTCTTCCAGGTGATGTTCGTCCACCAGCAGGTCCCCGGCATCGACGGCGGTCTGCCCGGCCTCGCCGTGGAGCGGTTCGACCTGCACAACGGCACCGCCAAGTTCGACCTGGACCTGTCGCTCCTCGACGGTCCCGACGGCATCGACGTCAGCTGCGAGTACGACGCCGACATCTTCACCCCGGAACGCGTCGACGCACTGCTCGGGCAGCTCGAACACACCATCAGGGCGATGATCGACGCCCCCGGGGCAGCCGTCTCGGCGCTGCCCGTCCTCGACGAGGCCGCCCGGCACCGCGCCGCCCACGACTGGAACGCCACGCACGCCGACTACCCGGCGGACCGCACCGTCGTCGACCTGTTCGCCGAGCGTGTGGCCGCCCGCCCCGAGGCGCCCGCCGTTCGGACGGGATCCGGGACGACCCTGACCTACGCCGAGCTGGACCGGCGCTCCAACCGGCTGGCACGACTGCTCACGGAGTACGGCGCGGGCCCCGGAGCGGTGATCGGTATCGCGGTCGAGCGGACCACCGACCTGCCGCTGTCCGTGCTGGCGGTGCTCAAGTCGGGTGCCGCCTACCTGCCGCTGGACACCTCGCACCCGGCCGAGCGGCTCGCACTGATGCTGGGCGACTCGGGTGCCCGCGCGGTGATCACCAGCCGCTCGGTGGCCGGCCGGGTGCCGGAGACCGACGCGCCGGTGCTCGTGCTCGAGGACCTGGCGGAACGGCTGGCGGCGCTGTCCGACGAGCCGCCGGCGGTCACGGCCGCGCCCGACGACCTGTGCTACGTCATCTTCACCTCGGGCTCCACCGGCCGCCCCAAGGCCGTGGTGCTCGACCAGCGCGGCCGGGTCAACAACTTCACCGATTTCAACCACCGCTTCTCGGTCGGTCCCGGCGACGCCGTGCTGTCGGTGTCCTCGCTGGGCTTCGACATGACGGCCTACGACGTGATCGGCACCCTGCTGGCCGGGGGCACCATGGTGCTGCCCGATCCGGTGCGTGAGCGCGATCCCGGTCACTGGCTGGACCTGATGCGCGCCCACGGGGTCACCCTCTGGCATTCGGTGCCCGCCCTGCTGGGCCTGCTCATGGACGCGGCCGAAGACCTCGGTATCGCCGAACTCCCCGCGCTGCGCGTGGTACTCCTCGGTGGTGACTGGATCCCGGTGACCATGCCGGACAACCTGCGGGCTCTGGCCCCCGGGGCCCGGGTGATCAGCCTGGGCGGGGCCACCGAAGTGTCCATGGACTCCACGATCTTCGAGGTCGACCAGGTGGACCCGGCCTGGCGCAGCATCCCCTACGGCCGGCCGATGGCCAATCAGCTCGCCTATGTCGTGGACCCCGAGGGCCATCTCGTCCCGCCGGGCGTGGCCGGTGAGCTGTATCTCGGCGGCGCGGGACTGGCCTGGGGCTACCTGGACGCCGGGGCCCAGACGGCGGACCGCTTCCGTCCCAACCCCTTCAGCGGGGTGCCGGGCGACCGTATGTACCGCACGGGCGATCTGGCCCGGTACCGGCAGGACGGTGTGCTGGAGCTGCTCGGCCGTATCGACTTCCAGGTCAAGATCGCCGGCAACCGTGTCGAGCTCGGCGAGGTGGAGGCGGCGCTGCGGGCGCAGCCCGAGATCGCGCAGGCCGTGGTCGCGGCCCCCGAGATCGACGGGCGGCGCACCCTCGTGGGCTATGTGGTGGCCGGGGAGGATCCGCAGGAGCCGGACCCCGCCGCGCTGCGCGAGCGGCTGCGGGCCGCCCTCCCGGCGTACATGGTGCCGTCGGCGCTCGTCGTCCTGGAGCGGATCCCGCTCACGCCGAACGGCAAGGTCGACCGGGGCAGGCTCCCGCTGCCGGGCACCGACGCCGGTGCGGCAGAGGCGGCCGGACCGGGCCGGGCCCCTTCGACACCGACCGAGGTGACGCTCGCCGGTGTGTGGCGCGAACTGCTGGGGCGGGAGACCGTCACGGCCGACGACGGCTTCTTCGCGCTGGGCGGCGACTCGGTGGCCTGCATCCGCATGGTGACCCGTGCTCGGGCCGCGGGTCTTGAGCTCACCCCCCGCATGGTCTTCGAGCACCAGACCGTCGGCGAACTGGCGGCGGCGGTCGACCGCGCCGCGGCCGAGGGTCCCCGGGGTGCCGGCACCTTGTCCGCCGAGGGGGACGGCCTCGCGCCAATCCAGCGGCACATGCTGTCCGTCGCGGGCCGGCGCCCGCAGCCCGGTCTGTATGTGATCCAGTCGGCGTTCCCGCTGCCCGGCGACCTCGACGAGCAGGCGTTCCACGACGCCTGGGAGTGGCTGTTCGACCGTCACGCCGTCCTGCGCACCTCCTACGAGGACGCCGCGTCGGGCAGGCCCCGTCCGGTCGTCGCCGACCGGGTGGATCTGCCGCTGCACACGCGCGACCTGCGGGGTATGGATCCCGGGGAGCAGGAGCGGGTGGTCGTCGCCGAGCTCGAGGAGCTGCGGGCAGCGGGCTTCGACCTCCTCAAGGCGCCGCTGGTGCGGCTTCAGCGCTACCTGCTGAGCGACGAGGTGCAGCTCGTGGTTCAACTGCACCACTACAGCCTGCTGGACGGCTGGTCCTGCATGCAGCTGCGCAGGGACCTGCTCGCCGCGTACCTGGCGTTCGCGACCGGCGAGCGGCCCGAACTGCCCGCGCCGATGCCGTTCGAGCGGCACGTGGAGTGGCTCGACGGACAGGACCGGGACGCCGCTGCCGACTTCTGGGCCGGCTATCTGCGCGACTGCCCCGGTCCCTGGGCTCAGGACACCGTGCCGGAGGCGGGTACGGGCAACGAGCCGGCCGGGCGGGCCGACGGCGCGACCACGCGGCCGCTTCGGCTGCTGACGGAGCTGCCGGCGGATCTGCTGGACGGGCTCGACGCCCTGGGCCGGAAGCACGGCGTCACTTTCGCGACGCTGGTGCAGCTCGCCTGGGCGGTGGTGCTGGCCGAGCGCACCGGCCACGAGGACGTGGTGTTCGGTATCACCGCCTCGGGCCGGCCCGCCCTGCCGGGCGCCGAGTCGGCTGTCGGACCCTTCATCAGCACCATGCCGGTGCGGTTCGCGCCCAGGTCCGGCGAAACGGCCGTGGCCGCGGCGCTGCGGCTCCAGCTGGAGCGGGCGGCCGCCGAGGAGCACGGTGTGCTGGAGCTGGGAGAGATGACAGGTGGCCGCGACCTCGCGACCGTCCTGGTATTCGACAACTACCCGGTCGACGAATCGCTGAAAGCGGCCGCGTTGCCGGACACGGTCGAGCACCCGCTGATCGCGGGAGATCTCGGCCTGGCCCAGACCGAGTTCCCGGTCAGGGTCGACATTCTGCGCGGGGCTCAGAACGCCCTGGCGCTGACCTTCGCCGCCGACCGGGTGGTGCCGGGGGACTCCCGGGAGCTGGGGCCGCGGCTCGTAGCCGCGCTGGAGGCCGTCCGGTCCGGTGCCGACGGCCCCCTGGAGGGGCTCGAGGACCACGGTGGGACCAGCAGCAGCACGACCGAGTACAGGGGAGACTCATGAAGACAGTGACCACGGTGGAGCTCTCGGTGTTCGAGAGGATCACCCCGCTGGTCTCCGGCTACCTGGAGGCGTACGCGTCGACGGATCCGGTGGTCTCCAAGGAGTACCGGTTCGACAAGTACACGACGAGCATCAAGACACCGCTCGACTCCATCGCCCGGGACCTGCTCGCCAAGGACTCCGACGTCTTCGCGTTCTCCACGTACGTGTGGAACATCGGGCTGGTGCGTCCGCTGGTGAAGTTGCTGCGGGAGGCGAGGCCGCAGGCCGACATCATGCTGGGCGGGCCGCAGGTGATGCATCACGGCCTGAGGTACCTCGACCCGCATGACGAGAAGCTGTCGCTGTGCAACGGCGAGGGCGAGGCCTCCTTCACCGAGTACCTGCGCGAGCTCACCGAGCCACACCCCGACCTCACCAAGGTCGAGGGGCTGAGCGTCTACCGGGACGGCGAGCTGGTCAACACCGGTGACCGGGCCCGGATCAAGGACCTGGACACCATTCCCTCGCCCTTCCTGTCCGGGATGATCGCGCCCGAGTACAGCATCAGCATCATCGAGACCAATCGCGGCTGCCCCTACCACTGCGGCTTCTGCTTCTGGGGCGCGGCGACCAACGACCGCGTGTACCGCTTCGACGAGGAGCGGGTGCGTGACGAACTGACCTGGATGTCGCGCAACGGCACGCTGTTCCTGTACATCGCCGACGCCAACTGGGGCATGCTCGCCCGCGACGTCGAGTTCTCGGAGCACATAGCGGGGCTGGCGAGGCAGAACCACCTTCCCAACGTCGTGTACTTCTCCTCGGCGAAGAACAAGCCGCACGCCGTCACGAAGATCACCGGCATCTTCCAGGAGGCCGGACTCGTCACCTCGCAGCCGGTGTCGATGCAGACGCTGGAACCGGAGAGCCTGAAGATCATCCGGCGGGACAACATCAAGCTGGACGCATTCGGTTCGGTCCAGGACGATCTGCGCGACCGGGGACTGAGTTCGTTCATCGAGCTGATCTGGCCGCTCCCCGGGGAGACGCTGGAGACCTTCAAGACGGGCATCGGCACACTCTGCGAGAAGGACGCGCACACGATCATCTCGTACTCGCACCTGCTGCTGAACAACACGCCGATCTACCACAACCGCGAGAAGCTCGGCCTGGTCACCAGGCCGGCCGGCGGCGGCGTCGCCGAGGCCCAGATCGTGATCGCCACCGAGCAGGTGAACGGCGACGAGTTCGTCGAGGGCATGCGGTACTTCTACGCGGTCCACGCCGTGCACAACACCCGCAGCCTGCGCGCCACCAGCAAGTACCTGACGGGCAAGGGCATTCTGACCTACCCCGAGCTCTTCTCCGCCTTCGTCGACTACTGGCGCTCGCTGCCCGAGGACGACCCGATCGTCGAGTACGTCGAGCGG
This sequence comes from Streptomyces sp. NPDC019396, assembly GCF_040632375.1. Taxonomy (NCBI): domain Bacteria; kingdom Bacillati; phylum Actinomycetota; class Actinomycetes; order Kitasatosporales; family Streptomycetaceae; genus Streptomyces; species Streptomyces sp. NPDC019396. The sequence continues at coordinate 218,270 of NZ_JBEYBS010000011.1, forward strand.
TCCATCCGCGACGCGCTCTACTACGACGTCGGCAACTACGGGCTGTTCATCCACACCGTGCTCCATGAGCATCGCGTGCTGTTCACCCGTCATCTGCGGGAGTTCGCACGTGCGCAGCCGTGGTGGTCCGACGAGACCGCGCGTGGACTGTTCGAGATCGACCTCGTCAACCGGCCCTATGTCTACAGCACCACGCCCATGGAAGAGCACGACCACCCCTTCGAGACCCTCAAGGTCGTCGCTCGCGCGGGCCGTACGTACACCGTCGAACTGGAGGCGGCCTGGCACGAGGCGCTGGCCATGGCCACGCGCCTCGACCCGGCGCCGCCCACCGGTGCCGTCTTCACCGTCGACCACAAGCGGCTCCAGTACCCGTACATGGCGGCCCAGACCCTCGACCACAACGCGAACTACTGCCACGGCATGATCGAGAAGATCGAGAACATCGTGCCGTTCTGGCGGACGGCCTAGGGCGCGGTGATGTCGGTGAGCACCACGGACGAGGCGGCAGAGCTCCGTACCGGGGGCGAGGCCGGATCCGCCGCGCCGCGCCGGGCCGCACGCGGGGTGGTGACCGTGATCGCCCTGGCGGTGCCGGCGCTGCTCGGTGTGCTGGCCGTGCTCGCGTTCGCTCCGCCGCCGGCGCGCGGTAGCGACGCTCCGGCGGTGGAGTTCTCCGCCGCCCGGGCGACCGCGCACCTGGAGCAGATCGCCCAGCGCCCGCACCCGACGGGCACGCCGGACAACGCCCGCGTACGCGAGTACCTGGTCAGGACGGCCCGGTCCCTGGGGGCCGCGGTGACCGTGCAGTCGGGCGACGTCGTACGTCCCGACTGGGGCAATCCGTTCCCCGCTGCGAAGGTGCACAACGTCATCGCCCGGGTGCCCGGCAGCGAGCCGGGCACCAGCGGTGGGAAGGCGCTGCTGCTGGTCGCCCACTACGACTCGGTCCCCACAGGGCCCGGGGCAGCCGACGACGGTGCCGCGGTGGCGGCGATGCTGGAGACGATGCGGGCCCTGAGGGAGTCGGGCGGCGTCCGCAACGACGTGGTGTTCCTCTTCACGGACGGTGAGGAGCTCGGCGCGTTGGGCGCGGAGAAGTTCGTCCAGGAGTACGGCGTCGACGGCTACGGGGCGGTGCTCAACTGGGAGGCGCGCGGCAGCGGCGGCCCGGTGATGATGTTCGAGACCAACACCGGGAACACACCGCTCGTCGACGCGTTCGCCGGTGGCAGCAGCCGTCCGGTGGCCAACTCGCTGGCGTACGAGGTCTACAAGCGGATGCCGAACGGCAGCGACTTCACCGTCTTCCGGGACGCGGGAGCCGTCGGTCTCAACGCCGCCTTCCTGCACGGCTTCCACGACTACCACTCCCCCAGGGACGACCTGGAGCGGCTCAGCGACGAAAGCGTCCAGCACCACGGCGAGTCCATGCTCGGGCTCGTCAAGGGCCTCGGGGACGGGGATCTGCGCTCGCTGCGCGGCGACGAGGACGCCGTGTACTTCGATCTGTTCTCCCGGGTGCTGGTGCGCTACCCGTCCGGCTGGGCGCTGCCTCTCGCCGCCTGCACGGTGCTCGCTCTGGTGGCGCTGGCCTGGTGGGGTGTGCGCCGCTCGGCGCTGCGGATCGCCGGGGTGCTGGCCTCGGCCGGGACCGGCTTCGCCGCCGTGGTCGCGGCGGCGCTGGGCACGCTGGGGCTGTGGCTCGCCGCCGCCGCGCTGCGGCCCGGACTCGCGGCGCTGCCGCTGTCGGAGCCGTACGAGCGCGGTCTCTTCTCGGCCGGGTTCCTGCTGCTGGCCGCCGCGCTGCTGATGCTGGCCGCGCGTCTGACGCGTGGGCGGCGGCCGGCGGAGCCGGTGTGCGGGGCGCTGCTCATCGGGGCGGTGCTGTTGCTCGTCTCGGTGCTGACACTGCCGGGTGTGAGTTACCTCTTCCAGTGGCCGTTGCTCGCCGGACTGCCTGCCCTGTGGTGGGTCTGCCGGGACGAGAAGGCGCAACGGCCGGTGTGGGCAGGGGCGCTCTTGGCGGCGGCAGCGCCGTCCGTGGCAGCCGTGCTGTTCGCCCCGCTGGTGGACAGCCTGCTGATCGCTCTGGGCATCCCGCTCGCCGCCGTGGCCATGGCGGTGGCGACGATCGGCGGGGTGCTGCTGCTGCCGCTGCTGTCACGGATCGCACGGCCCGGGCTGGTCGCCGCGGTGGCGGCCGTCCTGGCCCTGGCGCTGGTCGGGACCGGGCTGCTGCGCTCCGGTTTCGACGCCGAACACCCGCGTCCCGACGCCCTGGTGTATGTACGGGACCTGTCGGACGGCACGACGACATGGATCAGCGGCGACCCCGAGCCGGATGCCTGGACCCGCAAGGTGCTCGGGCCGAACCCCGGCAGGGGGTCGGCGGCCGACTACTACCCGCAGCGCGGCGACGAGCCGGTGCTGCGCGCCAAGGCCCGGGAGCTGGTCCTGCCGGCACCACGGGTGACGGCGGTGAGCGACACCACCACCGGTGGCACACGGCGGGTGCGGTTCACCGTGGTCTCGCAGCGGCAGGCGTGGCGGCTCCAGATCCGGCTGCCTCGTGAACCGCTGAAGGCCTGCACCATCGCCGGCGTACGCATGGACGGCCCCGCGCTCGACAAGCAGGGGGAAGGCGCCGAGGGCGTGGTCTTCCACTTCACCGGCAGCGATGCCTCCGGCGTCGGGTTCGACTGCGAGACCAGGGCCGGCAGCAAGCTGCCGGTCGACGCGGCCGACTACACCATCGGGCTGCCGGCCGAGGTGTCCGCACTGGTGGGACCACGCCCGGCAGGGACCGTACCGGTGTCCTTCGGCTTCGCGCCGGACGATTCCGCGGTCGTACGCACGATCACCACGCTCTGACCGACCGGAACAACAGCCACAGCCATCGAGGGGACATGCCACGCAACGACGGGGCCACCGCGATCGAGGTCCGCAACCTGACGCGCACGTACCAGTCCGGGAAGAACGGCGGCCTGGTACGGGCCAACGACGACGTCACCTTCTCCATCGCCCGCGGCGAGGTCTTCGGACTGCTCGGCGCCAACGGCGCGGGCAAGACGACGCTCGTCTCCCAGATGCTGGGGCTGGTCCGGCCCACATCCGGCTCCATCCGGGTCGAGGGCATCGACGTGGTGGCCGATCCGGAATCGGTGAAGGCCATGACCGGCTTCCTGCCGCAGACCGGCCTGTCCATGCGCCTGGTCGAGGTGCGCCGGGCGCTGCACTACACGGGGCGCCTGCGCGGCCAGTCGGAGCCGGAGGCCCGCCGCCAGACCGCTGAACTGATCGAGGAACTGGGCCTCGGCGACGTCGCCGACCGCTACGTCAACCAGCTCAGCGGCGGGATGATGCGGCTGGTCAACTTCGGTATGGCGCTGATGGGCCGGACCAAGTTGCTCATCCTGGACGAGCCGACCAACGAGCTCGATCCGCACAACCGCCGGCTCATCTGGGACATGGTCGCCAGACGCAGCGCCTCCGATGGCACCACCGTGGTGCTCGTCACCCACAACGTGCTGGAGGCCGAGAAGGCCGTCCACCGGGTGGCCGTGATGCATGGCGGGCGTATCACGGCGCTCGGCACCCCCGGGGAGCTCAAGGAGCGGATGGGCGACAAGGTCCGCATGGAGCTGTTCGTCAAGGACGGCGAGTCGCTGCGGCCCCACGAGCTGGACCGGCTCGAGATGGTCGGTTCGGTCGTGCCGGGCAGCCGGGAGGGCACGTACCTCATCCACTCGGACCCGGAGGCCACGCCCGATCTGGTCAAGGTCGTGACGGGCGACCTGGGCATGGGCCGGGTGGACGACTTCCGGCTCACCCGTCCCACGCTGGAGGACGTCTATCTGAGCCTGGACGGCAAGGAGCAGCTCGCCGGTCAGTCCGCACCGGAGGGCGCCGCGCCGGCGAAGGGCGCTGCACTGGAGACAGACAGGGGTCCGAAGTCGGACCGGACACCCGCCGCACCGCATCTGGCCGGCACCGCGCCCGTCGGCACGGCAGCGGAGTCCGGGGCCACCTCGTCCGCCGCCGCAAAGGAGCAGGCCCAGGCCGTCGCCCCCGCACGACCGCGTCCCAAGGAGCGCGCGCGGACGCTGCTCGTGGGGTTCAAGTACCTGTGGCTGGAACAGATGCTGGAGGTCCGCACCACCTGGACCTGGAGCCTGCTGTTCGGGCTGCTGATGCCCGTGGCGATGGTCTTCGGTCTGTCCCGCATCGGCGGCGGGCTGAACGACGCCAGCAGTCTGCTGTACATCGTCAGCGGGGCCGCCATCTTCTCCGTGGCCACCGAGGGCATCGCGACCCTCGCCCAGCGGATCGGTGTGATCAAGAACGACGGCATGATGGTGTACTACGCCTCACTGCCCATCAGTAAAGCGTCGTTCGTCGCCGCCATGGTGCTGTCACGGCTGCTGCTGATCATGCCCGGCCTGATCACCCCCATGATCGCGGCCGGCCTGATGTACGACGTCGACTTCACGATCTCTCCTGCCCTGGTGCTGGTGCTGCCGCTGTCCTGCCTCGCGCTGTCGGCGATCGGCCTGGCCATCGGCACGCTGATCGACAGCATGGAGCTGATCGTTGTCATCACCAATCTGCTCATCTTCGTGCTGCTGCTGGCGGCTCCGGTGCTCATCCCGCCGGACTCGCTGCCACTGCCCCTACGGGTCCTCGGCTATCTGCTGCCACCGACCTACGCGGCCGACGCACTGCGGCACACCCTCAGCGGCGACCTGGGCGCCGCATTCACCCTGGACATCGCGGTGCTCGCCGCGATGACCGTGTTCGGGCTGGCCGGAGCCGCCCGCTGGATTCGTTGGCGTCTTGCCTGAGCCTGGAATAGCAAGGAGTTCCGCGATGGAGCAGTCCATCCTCCACGCCCCGACCTTCGTCGACGTGGTCACCGAGCGCGCAGCCCTGTCCACGGGCACGGCGTTCGAGTTCATCACCCCGGACAGCGCCGCGGGCGGCACCGGGCCCACCACCCTGGCCTTTGCCGAACTGCACGACCGGGCACGGGCCATCGGCGCCCTGCTGGCCGGGCGCGTGGCTCCGGGCGACCGGGTCCTGGTGCTGCTGCCCCCCGGCCTGGACTACGTGGCTTCCTTCCTCGGCTGCCTCTACGCCGGTGCCATCGCCGTGCCGCTCTACCCGCCGAGCAAGGGCAGTTACTCGGCCCGGCACCGCGCCGTCCTCGCCGACTCCGCCCCGGCCGCCGCGCTCGTGCCCGGCAGTGTGGCGGCCGACCCGGCCGAGCTGGTGGAGACGGCCGGCATCCCCGGCCTGCCGCTCATCGCCGTCGACGGCGAAATGCCCGAGCCCGGCGACTGGCGCCGGCCGTCCATCGACGGTGACACGGTCGCGTTCCTCCAGTACACCTCCGGTTCCACGGCCACACCGCGGGGTGTCGTGGTCACCCACCGGAACCTCGTGGTCAACTCCCGCCAGATCCAGGAGCGGTTCGGCACCACCCCCGGCACCCCCGTGGTCAGCTGGCTGCCTCCGTACCACGACATGGGCCTCATCGGCGGCATCCTCCAGCCGGTCTTCGCCGGGGCCACCGCCACGCTGTTCTCGCCCGTCTCCTTCATCACCCGTCCGCTGCGCTGGCTTCAGCTGATATCCGAGCGCGGCGCCCGGATCAGCGGCGGACCGAACTTCGCGTACGACCTGTGCGTCGACCGCATTCCGGAGGAGGACCTCGCCGGGCTCGACCTGTCGCGCTGGAACGTCGCCTTCAATGGCGCCGAACCGGTCCGTGCCAGGACCCTGGAGCGGTTCGCCCGCCGCATGGCCCCCCACGGTTTCGACGCAGGTTCCTTCTTCCCCTGCTATGGGCTGGCCGAGGCCACACTGATGGTCTCCGGCCGCAGGGTCGGCGGGGCGCCGGTCGCCCACACCTTCGACACGGACTCGCTCGCCCCCGGGCGCCGGGCGGTCCCGGACGACCAGGGCCTGCCGGTCGTCGGCTGCGGCCCGATCGCCGTGGACCTGGACGTGACCGTTGTCGACCCCGAGTCCGGGGAAGCGTGCCCGCCGGGCACCGTCGGCGAGATCCGGGCCTCCGGCGACAACGTCGCCGCCGGCTACTGGGGGCGCGACGACACGGAGCACGCCACCTTCGGCGCAACCCACCCGGGCAGCGACCGGACCCATCTGCGCACGGGCGACCTCGGCTTCCTCCACGACGGCCAGCTCTTCGTCACCGGACGCAGCAAGGACCTGATCGTCGTACGCGGCCGCAACCACTATCCGCAGGACCTGGAGCAGGCGGCCCTCGACGCGCACGCCTCCCTGCGCCGCGGCGCGGCCGCCTTCTCGCTGGACACCGACGGCAGTGAGGAGGTCTGCCTGGTCCTGGAGACGGCGACCGCCCACCGCACCGACGAGATCTCCGAGGTCACCACCCTGGTCCGGTCCGGGCTCGCCCGGGAGCACGGCGTGACGCCCGGCACGATCGTCTTCGTGCGCCCCGGCCACATCCCCCGCACCACCAGCGGCAAGATCCAGCGCTCCCAGACCCGTGCCATGCTCGTCGGCGGTTCGCTGAAGGTCGTACACCGCTGGGACGCGGGCCGTGCCGCCGGTCTCGCCACACTGCCCGAGCACCTGTGGCAGGAGACCGCCCGCGAGACCGTGCTTGCCCTGGCGAGCAGCAGGCTGCGCACCACCGTGGACCCCGCCCTGCCACTGGCCGCCCAGGGGCTGGACTCGCTCGCCGCGATCGAGCTGAAGGCCGCCGTCGAGGACGCCACCGGCCTGGAGGTGTCCCTGGAGGCCCTGCTGGCGGGCGCGAGCGTCAACGACCTGCTGATCGAAGCCCCGGCCGAGGCTCCCACCCCGGTCCCGGAGCCCGTCTCCGGCGGGCGCATTCCCCTGGCCGTCAATCAGCGGGCGCTGTGGATCCTGGAGCGCCAGCATCCGGACACCGCGGTCCAGCACATCTATGCCGCGCTGCGGTTCCTGCACGACGTGGACGCCGACGCGCTGCGCCAGGCATTCCAGGAGCTGGTCGACCGGCATCCCGCGCTGCGCACCGCGCTGCACTGGGCGGACGACGGCGAGTCGTACCAGGAAGTCCTCGGGGACCAGCAGGTGTCGTTCAGCGTCGAGGACGCCGCACACCTCGACGACGGGGAGCTGGAGCGGCGGCTGCGGCGCGAGATCGCCGGCGAGCGGCTGGACCTGACGCGGGGCCGGGTCCTCCAGGTCGTGCTGCTGCGCAGGCCCGGCGGCGACGTGCTGTCGCTCGTCGTGCACCACATCGCCGTCGACATGTGGTCGCTGGCGGTCCTCACCGACGAGCTGGGACGGCTGTACGCGTTGCGGACCGGCCGTGAGACGACGCTGCCCGCGCCCCCGACGGCGCGCTACGCCGATCTGGCCCACCAGCAGCAGGCGATGCTGGACACCCCACGGGGGCAGCGGCTGTGGGAGTACTGGAACCGTGAGCTCGAGGGCTGCAATCCCGTCCTGGAACTGCCCACCGACCGTCCGCGCCCCGCGGTCCAGACATACGCCGGAGACTCGGTCACCCTGGAGCTCGACGCGGCCACCACGGCGGCGCTGCGCCGACGGGCCACCGCCGAGGGCACCACGCTGTTCGTGACGCTGCTGGCGGTCTTCCAGACGCTGGTCCACCGCTACACGCGCGAGGACGACTTCCTCATCGGTGTGCCCGCCTCCGGCCGCACCAACCCCGAACTGCACCGTGTGGTGGGCTACTTCGTCAACCCGGTGCTGATCCGCTCGCGTATGGACGGGTCGCGCAGCTTCACCGACCAGCTCCGCGAAACCCGGCGGACGGTCGCCGGGGCCATGCGCCACCAGGACCTGCCCTTCCCCGTGCTCGTCGAGCGGCTCGGCCTGGCCAGGGAGGCCTCCCGTCCGCCCGGCTACCAGGTGATGTTCAGCCTGACCAAGTCGCACCTGGTCGGCGGGGAGGACCTGGCGGCGCTCAACTTCGGCCGCCCCGGCACCCGTGTGCGGATCGGCGACCTGGAGGGCCAGTCCCTCGACCTGGTCCGGCGCACCGCCCAGATCGACCTGACGATGGTGGTCACCGAGGTCGGTGACCACCTCGAAGCCGGAATCAACTTCTCCACCGATCTCTTCGACCGCGAGACCGTCGAACGCCTGGGGGCCGGCTTCGCCGACCTGGCCGCGCGCCTTGCCGACACCCCGGACGCACCGCTCGCCGCGATCCCCTCCGCCGGTGCGCAGGAGCTGCGCCAGATCGCCAAGTGGAACTCCACCGCGACCGACTACCCGCGTACCCGGACCGTCCCGGAGCTCTTCGCCGAGCAGGTCGCCCGGCAGCCCGACGCGCCCGCCCTCACCTATGGCGAACTGACCTACACCTACCGGGAGCTGGACCGGGTCTCGGGCGCCCTGGCCCGGCGTCTGCGCGAACTCGGCGTGGTCGCGGAGACACCGGTCGGCCTGCACGTGGACCGCGATGCGGCGGTCGTCGTGGCCATGCTCGCCATCGCGAAGGCGGGCGGCGCGTACGTACCGCTGGATCCGGCCCACCCGCCGCAGCGGCTGCGGCGCATCCTGGACGAGTCGCGGCCGGCCGTGCTGCTCGTCCCGGGCGGCGACGACGCGCTCGCCGGGATCGACTCGGAGCTGCCGCGGCTGGTGCCCCGCGACTTCATGAATCCCGGGACCGCCGGTGACGCGTCGCACGACGGCCCGGTGGCGCACGGCCCGGGTCCTGACGGGCTGCTGTACGTGATGTACACCTCGGGATCCTCCGGTGCGCCGAAGGGCATCTGCATCACCCACCGCAATGTTGTCCGGCTGGTGCGCGACACCAACTACCTCACCCTGGAGCCCGGCGACCGGATCGCCCAGCTGTCCAACACCGCCTTCGACGCCGCCACCCTGGAGATCTGGGGCGCGCTGCTGAACGGCGGCCAGCTCGTCGGCTTCGGCAAGGACACCGTGCTGTCACCGCCGCAGCTGGCCGCGGCACTGCGCGACAACGACATCCACACCGTCGTCATGGCGACGCCGCTGTTCACCCAGGTCGTCGGCTACGACCCGGCCACCTTCGCCTCCACCCGCCAGCTGCTGGTGGGCGGCGACTCGATGGACCCCAAGCGTGCCCGTGAGATCGCCGCGCTCGGCGGCCCGCTGCTGACGAACGGCTACGGCCCCACCGAGTCGACCACCTTCGCCACGACGCAGCCCCTGGCCCATGTGCCGGACGACGTCTGGCGACTGCCGATCGGCGGCCCGATCGCCAACACCCAGGTGTACGTGCTCGACGAGCGGCTGAACCCGGTGCCGATCGGCGTGCCGGGGCAGCTGTACATCGGCGGGGACGGGCTCGGCCGCGGCTATCTGGACAACCCCGGGCTGACGGCGGAGAAGTTCCTGCCCGACCCGTTCACCGAGGTGCCCGGGACGCGTATGTACGCCTCGGGGGACCTGGCCCGCTGGCTGCCGGACGGCACCATCGACTTCCTGGGTCGTGTCGACTTCCAGGTGAAGGTGCGCGGATTCCGAATCGAACTCGGGGACATCGACGCCGCGTTCACCGCGCACCCGGGTGTGCTGGAGGCGGTCACCGTGGTCGACGAGTCCACCGGGGAGAAGCGGCTGGTGGCGTACTACGCCGGTACTCCGACGGCGGATGAACTGGCGGGGCACCTCGCCGACCGTCTGCCCGAGTACATGGTGCCCGCCCGCCTCGTCCGGCTGGACGAGCTGCCCAAGAACCCCAACCGCAAGATCGACCGCGCGGCGCTGCGGCTGCCGGAAGGCGACGGTGCGACGGGCGGGGCGGCGACGGACGGGGCGGCGGGGCTGGAGGCGGAGATCGTGGCGATGCTCGCCGAAGTCCTCAGCCGGTCCGAAGTCGACCCCGACGACAACTTCTTCGAAATCGGCGGCCACTCACTCCTCGCCATCCGCCTCCTCGCACAGATCAAACAGCGCTACGAAGTCGACCTCGCACTCAACGAACTGTTCAACGACCCCACCGCACGCGCCGTGGCCCAGCAGATCGCCGAACGCAGAACCACCGAAGCCACTGCTGCGGCTCCGGACCCGGCGGCGGGGCTGCAGGCGGAGATCGTGGCGATGCTCGCCGAAGTCCTCAGCCGGTCCGAAGTCGACCCCGACGACAACTTCTTCGAAATCGGCGGCCACTCACTCCTCGCCATCCGCCTCCTCGCACAGATCAAACAGCGCTACGAAGTCGACCTCGCACTCAACGAACTGTTCAACGACCCCACCGCACGCGCCGTGGCCCAGCAGATCGCCGAACGCAGCGGCAGCGGCGGCGAATCCGCGAGTGCGGCCGCGGCTGTGTCCGGGAGTGCCGGCCCGCCCACCGGGCCGACCGCGGTACCGCGAGCTGCCTACGCGCGACCCGACCGGGCCTAGCCACTCCCCCAGCAACACGGACCAACGATTGTGAGCGAGGACCAGATGAACTCGGGGCAGGTCTATGTCATGCCGGCGTCCCCGGCGCAGGTCGGCCTGTGGCTGCTCGTGGAGCTCGACCCGACGTCCACGGCGTACAACGTGCCGGCCGCCATGCGGCTGACCGGGCAGTTGGACACGGGCGCACTCGAGCGCGCTCTTCACGCGCTGTGCGAGCGGCACGAGATTCTGCGGACCACGTTCACCGTCGCCGACGGCCGGGTGTCCCAGGTGATCCACCCTCTGGCGGCACTGCGCCCCACGGTGGACCACCTGGATTTCGGCGAGCTGGGCGAGGGGGCAGCCGCCGCGTGCCGCGAGGAGTGCGCGCGCAGGGCGGCGGAGCCGTTCGACCTGGAGGAGGGGCCGCTGCTGCGGATCGCCGTCCACCGCCTGGAGGACGACGACCACGTGGTCTCCCTGCTCATGCACCACATCGTCACCGACGGCTGGTCCATGGGCGTGTTCATCAAGGAGCTGACCGTTCTGTACCTGGCCGAGCTGGCTGGGGCCGACGGGAACGCCCTGCTGTCGCCGCCCGCCCTCCAGTACGCCGACTTCGCCGTCTGGCACGACGAGTGGCTCGGCTCCGGCGTCCAGGACAAGCAACTCGACCACTGGCGCGGGGTCCTGGACGACCAGGAACTGGTGCTGGAACTGCCCACGGACCGTGCGCGTCCCAGGGTGCCGTCCTTCGCGGGTGACCGTGTCACCGCCGTGATCGCCGAGGACCTCACCCGCGCCGTACGGACCACGGCCGCACGTCAGGGCGCCACGCTGTTCATGGCGGCGCATGCCGCGTTCGCGTCCGTGCTGGCCCGTAACGCCGCCCAGCCACGGGTCCGGCTCGGTGTCCCGTCGGCAGGCCGGGATCACCCGCACACGGCTGAGCTGATCGGCTTCTTCGCCAATACCCTGGTGATCCCGACCGACTGGCGCCGCGGGATGTCCTTCGGCGATCTGCTGGTCCAGGTGCGAAAGCGGACCACGGAGGCGCTCGCCCACGCCGACGTGCCGTTCGGCGAGATCGTCCGCACGCTGGGTGGCCGGCGCGACCGGTCCCGCAACCCGCTCTTCCAGGCCATGATCGCCATGGACAACGCTCCCGGCGGTTTCGACCTCGCGCCGGGCCTGACCGCTCACCGTTTCGACGTACCGACGGCCGTCGCCAAGTTCGACCTGACCCTGTTCGTGCATGAAGGCCCCGCCGGTGTGGAGCTGAGCCTGGAGTACGCCACCGACCTGTTCGCTCGCGCCACGGCCGAGCGCCTGCTCGGCCAGGTCCTGGCCGTCCTGCGCGAGGGAGCGCACGCCCCCGAGAGCCCCGCGGCCGCCCTGCTCGCGGTGGACGCGGAACAGCGGCTGCAACTCGCGCAGTGGTCGAACGGTCCCGCCCGCCCACTGGAAGACGACGGCGCCGTCAGTGCCCTGGCGCTCTTCGTGCGCCATGCCGTCCGAACGCCGGAAGCCATCGCCCTCGTCGAGGGTGAACGCCGCGTGTGCTACGCGGAGTTGGACGCCCTGGCGGACCGCGTCGCGGCCGGCCTTGCGGAGGCGGGCGTCGGCCGTGCCGATGTCGTCGGCGTGGCGGTGCCACGCTCCGTGGAGCTGGTCGCTGCGCTGCTGGCCGTATGGAAGCGCGGTGCCGTGTATGTGCCGCTGGACCCGGCGCAGCCCGCCGCCCGGCTGGAGGCGATCGTCGCGGACGCCCGCCCGGCGGTCGTCCTGGAAACCGGCGGCTATGGCGCGGCCCTGACGGCGGGCGCCGCACCGGTGCTGGACGTACGCGCCCTCGCCACGGCTCCCGTCTCCGACCGCCCGGTCACCGCAACGTCCGGGTCCACGGCTCACGACCTGGCCTACGTGCTGTACACGTCGGGCTCCACCGGCCGCCCCAAGGGCGTCCAGATCACCCAGGCCGGGCTGCACAACTATCTGACGTGGGCAGCGTCCGCGTACTGCCTCGACGAGCCGCCGGTCGCGCCCCTGCACACCACCGTCGGCTTCGACCTGACCGTGACCAGCCTGTGGGTGCCGCTCACCAGCGGCGGCTGTGTCCACCTGGTGGACGAGGCGTCCCCACTGGAAGGACTGGTCAGTGCGCTCACCGGGCCCACCCGGCCCACACTGGTGAAGCTGACGCCCGCCCACCTGGAGGCGGTGTGCGGGCTGGTGCGCCCGGGCGGGCTCGCCGGGCTGCGGACTTGTTTTGTCGTCGGTGGTGAGGCACTGCCGCCGGGACTGGTACGCCGTCTGTTCACCATCGCTCCGGACGCCCGCGTGGTCAACGAGTACGGGCCCACCGAGACCGTGGTCGGCTGCTGCGTGGCGAGCACGGTCGCATCGGACGAGCTGGGTGACCGTCCAGGTCTCGCCATCGGCCGGCCGATCGGCGGCACCCGGCTGTACGTGGTGGACGAATGGCTGGAGCGGGTCCCGGTGGGAGTGCCCGGCGAGCTGCTGGTCGGCGGGGCGGGGGTGGGCCGCGGCTATCTGGGCGATCCCCGGCGCACGGCGACGGCGTTCGTCCCCGATCCGTTCTCCGATGTGCCGGGAGCACGCCTCTACCGCACGGGTGATGTGGTGCGGTATCTGCCGGACGGGCAGCTGGAGTTCCTGGGGCGGCGCGATCACCAGGTCAAGATCCGCGGCCAGCGGATCGAGCTCGCCGAGGTGGAGGCGGCGCTGCGTGCCGTCGAGGGTGTCACGGATGCCGTCGTCCTGTCGGTTCCCGACCAGCTCGGCCAGTCCCGGCTGGCCGGCTGGGTGAGTGGCACGGCCGGCGTCACCGCTGTACGCGCGGCGGCCGTCGCCGCGCTTCCCGACGCGATGGTCCCGTCGGCGATCTCCGTGCTCGACGCCCTCCCCCTCACCCCCAACGGCAAGATCGACCGCGCGGCTCTTCCGGCGCCGGTGTTCGTCGACGGTGCGGAGTACGTGGAGCCTCGTACGGAGGTGGAGCGGCAGGTCGCGGCGGTGTTCGCGGAGGTGCTGGGCGTGGAGCGGGTCGGCCTGGAGGACGACTTCTTCCAACTCGGCGGCCACTCACTCCTCGCCACGCAGCTGATAGCGCGCGTGCGGGAGGGGCTGGGTCTGAACCTGCCCCTGCGGGCGCTGTTCGAGCGGCCGGTGGTGGGCGGGTTCGCGGAGTCCGTGGTGGCCGCGCAAGCGGTGGAGGTGGTGCCGCTGGTGCGGGTCGAGCGTTCGGGTCCGCTCGAAGTCTCGTACGCACAGCAGCGCATGTGGTTCCTGCACCAGCTGGAGCCGGACAGCGCCTCCTACAACGTCCCCGCCGTCGTCCTGCTGCGCGGACCCCTGGACGCAGAGCGACTGCGCGCCGCCCTCGTCACCGTCGGACGACGCCACGAAGTACTGCGAACCGTGTTCGCCGAGACCGACGGACGCCCCGTACAACTCATCCGCGACGAACCCCTCATCGACTTCCAGGAAACCGGTCTCAGCGATTCCGCAGACCTGCTCACCGCCGCCGAGAGGATGGCTGCCGAGCTCGCCGCCCGTCCGTTCGACCTGGAGCACGGCCCGCTCACCCGCTGGATCCTGGCCAGGGCCGGTACACACGAAGCCGTACTGGCCGTGTGCATGCACCACATCGTGTCGGACGGCTGGTCGGTGGGTGTGCTGCTGCGGGAGGTCCAAGCCGCCTACGCTGGCCAAGAGCTTCCGGAACTGCCGGTGCAGTACGCCGACTTCGCGGTCTGGCAGCGGCAGTGGCTGGCCTCGGGCGTCCTGGAAGAGCAGCTGGCCCACTGGCGCACCGCCCTCGCGGGCGCGCCACCGGTGCTCGAGCTCCCCGCGGACTTCCCACGCCCCGCCGTCCCCAGCTACCGCGGCGCCCATCTGCGTGCGCTCATCGACGCAGACACCGCGGCACGCCTCAGCGATCTGGCCCGCGAGCAGGGCGCGACGTTGTTCATGGTGCTCCAGGCCGTGTACGCCGCCCTGCTCGCACGGCGGGCGGGCCAGGACGAAGTCGTCGTCGGCGTACCGGTCGCCAACCGGTCCCGCACCGAGACCGAGAACCTGATCGGCTTCTTCGTCAACACCCTGCCGATCCGCACCCGGGTCGACACCCACCGACCCTTCACCGACCTGCTCGCACAGGTCCGCGACACCTCCCTGGAAGCCCTCGCCCACCAAGACGTGCCCTTCGAACGCCTCGTCGAGGAACTGGCACCCGACCGCGACCTCGCCCGAAACCCCATCTTCCAGACCATGTTCGTCCTTCAGAACACTCCCCAGGGCGACCAGGCAGACCTGGGGGACGTGACGGTGGAACGCCTTCCGCTGGAGGAAGGCAGGGCGAAGTTCGACGTCACACTGATGGTGGAAGAACCACAGGTCGGGGGGGACCGTGCTCTTCAGGTGTCGCTGGAGTTTGCGACGGATCTGTTCGCGCGGGGTACGGCGCAGGCGGTTCTGGACGACTTCGTGCGAGCATGCCGGACCCTTGCCGAGCG
>NZ_JBEYBS010000012.1:0-218207 GCF_040632375.1 Streptomyces sp. NPDC019396
TTCCCTTTCCGGTGTTTCCGACTCTATCAGATCCTTTCGGGCCTGATTCCCAGTCAGAGGGGGTTCGCCTTCCCGGCCTCGCGGCCGTTCCGACGAGTGAGACCCTAGCGGAATCCCGGGCTCCGACGCTAATCGGCTCCGTTCGCGCCCAATCATTCGAACGCGGATTCCTCATTTCGCAAAAGCGCACGAAAAGCGGGGCGACAGTACGTCGCTCGCTTGGAGTGGGTCTTGCGGAATGGCTGTCCGGGGCCGACAGGAGTCGGTGCTCACGTCGGACAACTCGGAGAACACTACGCACGCGAGAGGGGCATGTCAACCGTTGCCTGAGGCCAGTTCACGGCTGCGGTCACGGGCCGCCTCCAGGGCGGCGATGAGGGCCGCGCGTACCCCGTGGTTCTCCAGCTCGCGGATGGCGCTGATGGTGGTGCCCGCCGGGGAGGTGACGGCCTCGCGGAGCTTGACGGGGTGTTCGCCGGAGTCGCGGAGCATCACGGCGGCGCCGATGGCGGCCTGGACGATCAGGTCGTGGGCCTGGGCGCGGGGCAGGCCGAGGAGGATGCCCGCGTCGGTCATGGCCTCGACGAGGAAGTAGAAGTACGCGGGGCCGGAGCCGGAGAGTGCGGTGGCGGCGTCCTGCTGGGACTCGGGGACGCGGAGGGTCTTGCCGACGGCACCGAAGATCTCCTCCGTGTGGGCGAGGTGCTCGGCGGTGGCATGGCTGCCGCCGGAGATCACCGACATGCCCTCGTCCACGAGGACGGGGGTGTTCGGCATGACCCGGACGACGGGGGTCCCCGGGGCGAGGCGGTCCGCGATGGTGGTCGTGGTGATACCGGCCGCTGCGCTGATCACCAGGCGGTCCGGGTCGACGTGCGGGGCGAGCTCGTCGAGAAGGCGGCCCATGTCCTGGGGCTTGACGGCCAGGATGAGGGTGTCGGCGCGCTTGGCGGCGTCGGCGTTGCCGACGACCTCGACGCCGTAGCGACTGCGGAGTTCCTCCGCCCTTTCCGTCCTGCGTGCGGTGACCAGGAGCGCGCCGGTCGGCCAGCCGGACCGGATCATGCCGCTGAGCAGCGCCTCGCCGATCTTTCCGGTTCCTAGCACTGCGACGGTCTGGGGCATGCGGGGTCACCTCGCCGGTGTGGTGCATTTCTGGACATGGACATCCTTGCATCGGACACCTGCCGGTGCGGGTGGTGTCCGACGGGCGGTCACCTGCGCGGTCACGCGGTGCGGCGGCGCAGGGTGGCCGCGCCGAGGGCGAGTACCAGGAGCGCGCAGGCGCCGACGACGGCGACGTCACGGACGAAGTCCGCGGTCATGTCCGTGTGCCGGAGCACCTCGTTCATGCCGTCGACGGCGTACGACATCGGCAGCACGTTCGAGATGCCTTCGAGCACGGGATGCATGGTGTCTCGGGGCGCGAACAGCCCGCAGAGCAGCAGCTGGGGGAAGATCACGGCTGGCATGAACTGGACCGCCTGGAACTCCGACGCGGCGAAGGCGGAGACGAAGAGGCCCAGGGCCGTTCCGAGCAGGGCGTCCAGCAGGGCGACGAGCAGCAGCAGCCAGGGCGGGCCCACCACGTCGAGTCCCAGGAACCACAGGGCGAGGCCGGTGGCCAGGGCCGACTGGATGACGGCGAGCAGGCCGAAGGCGAGGGCGTAGCCGGCGATGAGGTCGCCCTTGGCCAGGGGCATGGCGAGGAGCCGCTCGAGGGTTCCGGAGGTGCGCTCGCGCAGGGTGGCGATGGAGGTCACCAGGAACATGGTGATCAGCGGGAAGATGCCGAGCAGTGAGGCTCCGATGGAGTCGAAGGTGCGCGGGCTGCCGTCGAAGACGAAGCGCAGCAGGAGGAGCATCACGCAGGGCACGAGGAGCATCAGGGCGATCGAGCGGGGGTCGTGGCGCAGCTGGCGCAGGACGCGGGCTGCGGTGGCGAGTGCGCGCGAGAGCGAGAGCGCCGTGCGGGAGGGCCCCGGGGTGCCGGGGGCGGGCGCCGGCCCGGTCGCGCTCGTGGCTGTGGTGGTGGTCGCGGGCGACGGGTGGGCGTTCACCGGGAAGCCTCCTGGAGGGCCTTGGCCGTGTCGACGAGGTGGAGGAAGGCGCCTTCGACGGTCGGGGTGTCGTGGCGGCGGCGCAGGGCCTCGGGGGTGTCGTCGGCGAGGCGCTCTCCTTCACGCAGGAGCAGCAGCCGGTGGCAGCGCTCGGCCTCGTCCATGACGTGCGAGGAGACCAGGATCGTGGTGCCGCGTTCGGCGGCGATGCGGTGGAAGAGGTCCCACAGATCGCGGCGCAGCACGGGGTCGAGGCCGACGGTGGGCTCGTCGAGTACGAGGAGCTCGGGGGCTCCGAGCAGGGCGACGGCGAGCGAGACACGGCTGCGCTGGCCTCCGGAGAGGTTTCCGGCGAGGGCGCTGGCGTGGTCGCTGAGGTCGACGTCGGCGATGGCCTGGATGACGTGCCCGCGGCGGCGTTCGGCGGCGGCCCGGCCGGGGTCGAGGATCGCGGCGAAGTACTCCAGGTTCTGGCGGACGGTCAGGTCGTCGTAGACGGAGGGTGCCTGGGTGACGTAGCCGATCCGGGAGCGGAGTGCGGCGTCGCCCGCGGGGCGGCCGAGGACTTCGAGGGTGCCGGCGACCTTGGCCTGGGTGCCGACGATGGCGCGCATGAGGGTCGACTTGCCGCAGCCCGAGGGGCCGAGAAGACCGGTGATCCGGCCGCGTGGGACGTCGAAGTCAAGGCCGCGCAGCACGGTGCGTGTGCCGCGGACGGCGGTGAGGGCGCGGGCGTGCACGGCCGCGTCCTCTGCGCCGCCGGTGCTTTCGGCAGACCCCGGAGCATTATTCATCATGCGATGAATAATGCTCCGGGGTGCGGGGGGCGTCAAGGAGTTCACGGCCCGGCTACCGGCTCAGGACATACCCGGGATCAGGGGAACCGTCCACGGCCACCGGGCGGCCAGCCGGAGCGTGCCGACGGTGGAGCGCACCACGCGTTCCTTGACCCGGGCGGCCAAGGCGCCCTTGAGGAGCCGGTCACGCGGGCTGTCGTCGGGGCGGACGAACTGCACCAGGCCGTCGTGGCGGCCCAGGCTCACGCACTGCACCAGGAACCCGAAGTCCAGCGGGCGTGGTTGCCTGCCGCGGAACTCGGCGATGAGCGACGTGGCGACGTGCGAGCCGGTGGGGATCGCCGTCGCACACGCCATGCGCAGCGCGCCCACCTTCGGTGAGTGGGCGGCGGCGGCATCGCCCGCCACATACACCTCGGGATGCGAGACCGAGCGCAGCACGGCGTCGACCGCGATCCTGCCGGAGGCGTCGAGGGAGAGCCCGGCCGCTGCGGCGAGTTCGCTGTTGGGCGCCATCGCGGCCGTCCAGACCACCTCGTCCGCCTCGAGGTCGTCGGCGCGCGCGATCCGGTGCCCTTCGTGGATCCGTACGCCGCGCGCCGTCAGTACCTCGCGGACGTGGTCGCGCCCACGCGCCGAGAGACCTGCCCCGATGTCGCCGTCCGAGTGCAGCCGTACGCTCCAGTCCGGGTGGGACTCGGCGAGTTCGGCGGCGAGTTCGACACCGGTGAGCCCGCCGCCCACGACCGCGAGGGAGCCGGGGCCGTCCCGGAGCCGCTTGGCCAGGGATTCGGCGGCTTCCAGGGTGTGGGCGCGTTCGCCGATTCCGGCGACCGGCGCCGAGGTACGGCTGCCCAGTGCGTAGACCAGCCGGTCGTACCGGAGGCGCTGTCCGTCGTCAGTGGTCACCCTGCGGGCGGCCAGGTCGATGGCGGTGGCGCGGGACGGCACGTGCCGGATGCCGGTGGAGCGCAGGAATCCGCCGAGCGGGTGGGTCACATCGGGACGTCCGGCGGCGCGTTCGTGCGCGCGGATGCGTTCGGTGAAGCGGTCGCTCGGATCGACCAGGGTGACGCGGGCGTGCGGGTCGAGCCGCAGTGCGGCCATGAGACCCGCGTAGCCCGCGCCGATGACCAGGACGTGCGGTGCCTTATCGCTGTGCGTCGCGTTCGTCGCGTTCGTCGCGTTCAGCGTGTTCGGCGTGTTCGTTGTTCGCGTCGTCATGCAGGGGGGACGACACAGGCCCGGGAAGTGTGACAGCGCCCGCGCCCGACAGGTGGCGCAGCTTGTCGGGATTGATGACCGCGTCGATCTCGGTGATCCGCCCACCGTGCACCGTGAACGCGTACACGCCGGTCAGTCCGCTCGCGCTGTCGGTGAAGACCAGCCCGGGGGCGCCGTTCACGTCCCGCACCGTGAACCGCATCGTCGCCGGGTCGAAGGCACGCATGAGTCCCTGCGTGAAGCGGGCGACCTTCACCGGGCCGAGCACCGGCAGCCGCGCCGCGGTGACCTTGCCGCCACCGTCCGAGCGCCAGACCACATCGGGGTCGAGGATCTCCAGCAGGCCGTCGAAGTCCCCGCCCATCACCGCCGCGAGGAACGCGTCCACGGCGCGCCGGTGCTCGCCCCGGTCCACGGAACGGCGCGGCGCCTCGGCCCGCACCCGGCGGCGGGCGCGCGAGGCGAGCTGGCGTACGGAATCGGGGGTGCGGCCGACCGCGTCGGCTATCTCCGTGAAGGGCACGGCGAAGACGTCGTGCAGGACGAAGGCGGTGCGTTCGGCGGGAGTCAGCCGCTCCAGGACCGTCATCATCGCCATCCCGACCGACTCGTCGAGGGTCACCCGGTCCTCGGGCCCGGCTTCACTGATCACCGGTTCGGGCAGCCAGGGGCCGACGTATGCCTCGCGGCGTGCACGGGCCGAGCCGAGCTGGTCGTAGCAGATCCGGCTGACGACGGTGGTCAGATAGGCCCGCGGGTCCCGGGCTTCCCCGTCCCGCAGGCGCTGCCAGCGCAGCCAGGACTCCTGTACGGCGTCATCGGCGTCCGCGACCGATCCGGTGATGCGGTAGGCGATGCCCCAGAGACGGTCGCGCTGCTCCTCGAAGAGCGTGAGCTCTGCCATGTTCCGGTCTCTCCTCCTGCTCTGCCTGCCTCGCGCCTTGGTGCGCCTTGGGCCCTCCGGAGAGACGACGCGGGGCGGCGAAGTGTGACGTCCCCGGCGACGGCGGATTCAGCGGCGGCGGGGCTTCGGCTTCTTCTGCCGGGCCGCAGGGTTGCCGGTGCGGCCCGTCCTGCGCTTCTCGTACTGGGCGAGGGCCGTCTCGTACTCCGTGCGGTGCAGCTTCTCGCCGGGGGCCTCGGTGAGGGAGCGGATGAAGTAGGCGAGCAGCGAGCCGATGAAGCCGATCATCTTCAGGCTGCGCAGCGCCTCGTCCCGTGCGGGGTCGGCGGGGCGCCGGGTGAAGCCTTCCCAGGTCTTGCGGAAGGCGATCGCGCTGCATACGGCGAACGTGACGACGAGCAGCAGATTGACGAAGTCGCCGATGTCGGCGGTCGTCAGACCCTGGTACGCGAACCGCAGGATCAGGCAGCCCGCGACCGCCGCCGCCAGGGAACCGGCGGCGACGGCGACACGGCGCAGGGCGTAGCCGCCTTCGTGGGCGACCCAGGTGGTGCCGAAGAAACGGATCGGCTCGGGCTGCGGGCCGCCGCCCCCGCCGCTTGGGACGTCGTGGTTTTCGCTCACGAGGTCGATTATCCCCGTGACGGGCGGGGGCAGAGGTCACACGTCAGGTGCAGCGGCCTGCCACGTAGCCGTCGCTGCCCGTGTTCACATACGCGTCGGAGACGAACTGGCCGTTGGCGATGTTGTCCCAGAGGTTCGACGTCCCGTACGGACCGGTCACCCACTCGCCCGGCTTCTGGCAGTTGACCGGCACCCGGGCTCCGTACGGGAGCACGTCCACGATGCCGTAGTTGGTCCCGGGGCCGCTGCGTACGTTCACCCGGTAGCCCGAGGCGACCGGGTAGCGCCGTGTGGCATACGTACCGGCGGCCTCCGCGGCTCTCGCCGCCCCCGCGTCCGCTCCGGTTTCCTCGATGGCCATGAACGGCCTCCCCCATTTGTCCGTCACTGGCTGACGCCGGCTGATGCCGGCTCAGGAACTGTGCGCCGCGCAGGCTAGCAAGCCGCCTCGGTCTCGTACGAACCATCGACTAGGCTCCGTGCGTCGCGCGTGCGGACGAGAAACACGGGGGTGGGCGATGCCACCGCTGCGCAGCGCCGGGCCGGCTCCGGAAGCGGAACGGCCGGGCGGCCCGGGGCAGCCGGAACACGCCGGGCAGTACCGACTCGGGGACTGCCTCGGCTCGGGCGGTATGGGTGTCGTGCATCTGGCCACGTCCGTGTCGGGGCTGCGGCTCGCCATCAAGGTCGTCCATGCCGAGCACGCCACGGATCCCGAGTTCAGGGCGCGTTTCCGGCAGGAGGTGACCGCGGCTCGCCGGGTCAGCGGCGCCTTCACCGCGCCGGTCGTGGACGCCGACCCGGACGCGCCCAGGCCCTGGATGGCCACGCTGTTCATCGACGGTCCGACCCTCGCCGAGCGCGTCAAGCGGAACGGTCCACTGGAGCTCGGCGAGCTGCGCAGGATCGGCGCCGGACTGGCCGAGGCCTTGCGGGACATCCATCGCGCGGGTGTGGTCCACCGCGACCTCAAGCCCAGCAATGTGCTGCTCGCGTCCGACGGGCCCAAGGTCATCGACTTCGGGATCTCGCGTCCCTCGGACAGCGATCTGCGGACGGAGACGGGGAAACTCATCGGCACCCCGCCGTTCATGGCCCCGGAGCAGTTCCAGCGGCCGCGCGACGTCGGTCCCGCAGCCGATGTGTTCGCGCTGGGGGCGGTGCTGGTGCACGCGGCGACCGGGCGTGGACCCTTCGGATCGGACAGCCCGTACATAGTGGCGTACCAGGTCGTGCACAACGAGCCGGAGCTGGCGGGGGTGCCCGCGGAGCTCGTACCGCTGCTGACCCGGTGCCTCTCGAAGGATCCCGTGGACAGGCCCACTCCGGGCGAGGTGATGGCGGAGCTCCGGTCACCCGTGGGGGAGGTCGACACGGCGTCTCTGTCGCTGACGGCCGCGGGCATGGCGGACGGGCCGGCCGCCGAGCCGGTCCGCGAGCCGGGCACGGGCGCCGGGACACCGGGGCGGGGCGCCGGTCGGCAGCGACGCATGCGGTACGCCGTCGTGGGTCTCGCCGTCGCCGGCCTGCTCACCGCCGCCTACGCCGGCATGCGTACGGCCACATGGGACCCCGTCCGGGCGACGGCCGGTGGTCCGTCCAGCGGCCGGACGGCCGCCACGGCACCCTGGCAGACCCAGTTCGCGAGAGGCACGGGCACAGCTGCGGCTGCGGACGGAGGCAGCGGGGGCGCACAGGCCACACCTGCCTGCGCCTCCGACGGCAATGCCCTGTACTGCTCGGCGCCCGGCGTCATGGCCGCGCGGCTGTCCCTCGTGGACGGCGCCCGGCTCTGGTCCCGCGAGGCCCCGGCCGGGGCCGGCACGGCGGGCCGGGCGCCGGTGCTCGCGGGCGGGCTGCTGTACGTCACCACGAACGGGGGCAGACGGCTCGACGCCGTCGATCCGGGGACCGGCGCCCCCCGTTGGGGCCGCGACATCGGCTCGGACGGGGCGATCGGCTTCGGCGCGGGAGCGGTCCTCGTCGCGACCGCGGACGGGACCGTACGGGCCCTGGACGGCGCGACCGGTGCGCAGCGCTGGCGCAAGGCGCACGGCACGATCGGCACCCCCGGCACGCGCTGGGCGCCCGCGCCGGGCGTGTCGGACGAGGTCGTCGCCGTCACGCCCGGGGCAGACGGCCGGAGCACCCTGGTGCGTGGCGTCGCCGCCGACAGCGGCGAGGTTCGCTGGGAGAAGCGGCTGCAGGGCAGGCTCTCGCCTGTGGCGCAGCCGTCGTCGGACGCCGCTGGTGCGGCGGACACGCAGGCGCTCCTGCTGCTGGCTGCCGACCGGGACGGCTTCGCCGACGCCGTCGTCCGTCTCGACACCACGACCCGCCAGGTCAGGCGGGTCCCGCTGCCGGTACGGGTCGACCAGGCGCAGGCGGCCGCGGCGGGCGGGACGGTGTACCTCGTGGGCGCGGGGGGTGCGCTGACGGCCGTGACCACGGAAGGCGCGGCAGGCGCGGCTCAGCGGTGGCGCCTGGAGACGTACATGACCCCGGCGTCGCAGCCGGTGGTCCAGGGCGGCCGGGTCTATCTGAGCGGAGCCGACGGGCGACTGCTGGCCGTCGACGCCGAACGGGGCGCGCTACTCGGCCAGACCCGGCCCAGGATGGCCGGAGCCGGGGCCACCGTCGCTTCGTCGCTGCCCGCGCCGGTGGCCGTGGACGCGGCCGGCAAGGTCTTCGCCAGCGCCCCGGACGGCTCCGTGTTCGCCGTGGACGCGGGGGATCCGGCGCGCTGGTAACCGCACGGTGCGGGTTCGCGGTGTGCGGCACACCGCGAACCCGCACCGTGCGACGGGGCTGCTCAGTCGAGCTTGGAGACGTCGCGGACCGCGCCCTTGTCCGCGCTGGTGGCCATGGCCGCGTAGGCCCGCAGGGCCGCGGAGACCTTGCGCTCGCGATCCTTGGGCGCGTAGACCCCGCCGAGCGCCTCGCGCCGGGCGGCCAGGGTGGCGTCGTCGACGACGAGCTCGATCGAGCGGTTCGGGATGTCGATACGGATCAGGTCGCCGTCCTCGACCAGGGCGATGGTGCCCCCGGACGCCGCCTCGGGCGAGGCGTGGCCGATCGACAGGCCCGACGTGCCGCCCGAGAAGCGGCCGTCGGTGACCAGGGCGCAGGCCTTGCCGAGGCCGCGGCCCTTCAGGAAGGAGGTCGGGTAGAGCATCTCCTGCATGCCGGGGCCGCCGCGCGGGCCCTCGTAGCGGATGACGACGACATCGCCTTCCTTGATCACCTTGGACAGGATCTTGTCGACGGCCTCGTCCTGGGACTCGCAGACCACGGCGGGGCCCTCGAAGGTCCAGATCGACTCGTCGACGCCCGCGGTCTTCACCACGCAGCCGTCGACGGCGAGATTGCCCCTCAGCACGGCCAGCCCGCCGTCCTTGGAGTAGGCGTGCTCGACGGAGCGGATGCAGCCGTTCTCGGCGTCGGTGTCGAGGGACGCCCAGCGCTCGGACTGAGAGAAGGCGGTGGCGGATCGGACGCAGCCGGGCGCCGCGTGCCACAGCTCGACGGCCTCGGCGGAGGGGGAGCCGCCGCGCACGTCCCAGGTCTTGAGCCAGTCGGCCAGTGAAGCGGAGTGCACGGTGTGGACGTCCTCGTTGAGCAGCCCACCGCGGTAGAGCTCGCCCAGGATGGCGGGGATGCCGCCGGCCCGGTGGACGTCCTCCATGTAGTACGTGCCGCCGGGGGCGATGTTCGGCGCGACCTTGGCCAGGCAGGGGACACGCCGGGAGACGGCGTCGATGTCGGTGAGGTCGTACTCGAGCTCGGCCTCCTGCGCTGCGGCCAGCAGGTGCAGGATCGTGTTGGTCGAGCCGCCCATGGCGATGTCGAGGGCCATGGCGTTCTCGAACGCGGCGCGGGTCGCGATGTTGCGGGGCAGGACGGACTCGTCGCCCTGCCCGTAGTAACGCTGGGTGATCTCGACGACCGTGCGGCCCGCCGTCTCGTAGAGGGCCTTGCGGGAGGTGTGGGTGGCGAGCGTCGAGCCGTTGCCGGGGAGGGAGAGGCCGATGGCCTCGGTGAGGCAGTTCATCGAGTTGGCGGTGAACATGCCCGAACAGGAGCCGCAGGTCGGGCAGGCGTTCTCCTCGATGCGGAGCACGTCCTCGTCCGACACGTTCTCGTTGACCGCGTCCACGATGGCGTTGATCAGGTCCAGCTTGCGGACCGTGCCGTCGACCAGGGTGGCCTGGCCGGCCTCCATGGGACCGCCCGAGACGAAGATCGCCGGGATGTTGAGGCGCATCGCCGCCATCAGCATGCCGGGGGTGATCTTGTCGCAGTTGGAGATGCAGATCAGGGCGTCCGCGCAGTGCGCCTCGACCATGTACTCGACCGAGTCGGCGATCAGGTCGCGGGACGGCAGGCTGTAGAGCATGCCGCCGTGGCCCATCGCGATGCCGTCGTCCACGGCGATGGTGTTGAACTCGCGTGGAACGGCGCCCGCGGCGAGGATCGCGTCGGAGACGATCCGGCCGACGGGTGCCAGGTGGGTGTGACCGGGCACGAACTCGGTGAAGGAGTTGGCGACCGCGATGATCGGCTTCCCGATGTCCGCGCTCGCTACGCCCGAAGCCCTCATCAGGGCGCGGGCGCCCGCCATATTGCGGCCGTGGGTGACTGTGCGGGACCTCAGCTCGGGCATCGTCGCTCGCTCCTTCTGACAGTGCTGGCTTCATCGAGCCTACGCCGCTGCTCCAAGATCTGGACATCCGGTCCGGAATGCGGGACGGGGTTCCGCCTTTCGGGCATCCGGTCGAGCAGCCAGTCTCACGGCCTCCCCTGGGAAGGGACTCGCGTGCGCCTCAGCCCCTGCCCCCGGTACTCCCGCGGCCCCCCGCCTCAGTCCTCTGTCAGATACCGCTGAAGCGTGGGCGCGACCATCGCGATGATCTCCTCGGGGTCCGCGCTGACCAGCGGCTCCACCTGGATCACATAGCGCAGCACCGCGATACCGATCATGTGCGAGGCCGCCAGCTCCGCGCGGAACTTGGGATCCGGCACATCGAGATCCGCCGCCACCCGTTCCAGCAGCCGCCGCAGGACGAAGACGCGAAGTACCTTCGCCGCCGCGTCGTGCGTCAGCGCGGACCGGAGTATCGCCAGCAGCGGAGCCCTGGTCGCCGGGTTCTCCCAGACACCGATGAAGTGGCGTACGAGCCGCTCCCCGATGTGCTCGGTGCCCCCTTCGAGGATCACCGGGACCAGTAGCGCGGGCTCGAAGCTGACCTCGATGGCCGCGGCGAAAACCTCGTCCTTGGTGCCGAAGTAGTGGTGGACGAGGGCCGGGTCGACATGCGCGGCCTTGGCGATTCCGCGCACGGAGGTCTTGTCGTAGCCGCGCTCGGCGAATTCGGCGCGGGCCGCCTGGAGGATGCGTTCACGGGCACCGGGGCCGGTGTCCGACTCCGTACGGGCTGGGCGGCCGCGCCGTCTCGGGGCGGCGGCGGTCATGATCCGCTCGCGGTGCCGCCGACGGCGTCCGCCGCCGCGCCCTCCGCGTCGTCGTCCGAAGCGGCTGCCGAGGCGAGATGCAGCCGGGTGAAGGCCAGTGCCTCCGCGAGGTCCGCCTCGCGCTCCGCCGCCGACATCGCCCGCCGCGTGTTGACCTCGATGACGACATGCCCGTCGAAGCCGCTGCGGGCCAGGCGTTCCAGCAGCTCGGCGCACGGCTGGTCGCCCCGCCCGGGTACCAGGTGCTCGTCCTTCGCCGAACCCTTGCCGTCCGCGAGGTGGACATGGGCGAGCCGGTCGCCCATCCGGTCGACCATGGCAAGGGTGTCCGTACGGGAGGTGGCCGTGTGCGACAGGTCGACCGTGAAGTGCCGGTAGTCCTCTTTGGTGACGTCCCAGTCCGGTGCGTACGCCAGCATCTCGCGGTCCCGGTAGCGCCACGGGTACATGTTCTCGACGGCGAACCGCACGTCCGTCTCATGGGCCATCCGCCAGATCCCGGACACGAAGTCGCGGGCGTACTGCCGCTGCCAGCGGAACGGCGGATGGACCACCACGGTCGACGCGCCCAGCTCCTCGGCGGCGGCCTGTGCCCGCTGGAGCTTCACCCAGGGGTCGGTCGACCAGACCCGCTGGGTGACCAGGAGGCAGGGCGCGTGGACGGCGAGGATCGGCACCTCGTGGTAGTCGGAGAGCCTGCGGAGCGCTTCGAGGTCCTGGCTGACGGGATCGGTCCAGACCATGACCTCGACCCCGTCGTACCCGAGGCGCGCGGCGATCTCGAAGGCCGTCGCCGTCGACTCCGGATAGACGGAGGCCGTCGACAGGGCGACCTTCGCATCCGGGATGCGCACCACTGGATCTGCCACGAGGGACAGCGTACGGGCCCTGGGGTGCTGCGACTGAGGGTGGGCGGACGGCATCAGTCGGTGGGCAGATGGTCCAGGCGGCGCAGAATCACGCCCTCGCGCAGCGCCCACGGGCAGATCTCCAGCTCATCGATGCCGAAGAGGTCCATCGCGGCCTCCGCGACCAGCGCCCCGGCCAGCAGCTGGCCCGAGCGGCCCTCCGACACTCCGGGCAGCATCGAGCGCTGGGGGGCGGTCATGGTGGCCAGCTTGGGCACCCACTCCTCCAGGGCGCCCCTGTTCAGCCCGCGCTGCACATACAGGCCGTCGGCGGTGCGGGCGGCCCCGGCGATCCGGGCGAGCTGCTTGAACGTCTTGGAGGTGGCGACGACATGGTCCGGGCGGCCGAAGCGGCTGAACTCATGGACCGTACGGGCGATCTGCGCCCGCACATGGCGGCGGAGCGCACGGACGTCGTCGGGCTGCGGCGGGTCGCCCGGCAGCATCGAGGCGGTGAGCCGCCCGGCGCCCAGCGGCAGGCTCACCGCGGCGTCCGGGTCCTCGTCGATCCCGAACGCGATCTCCAGCGAGCCGCCCCCGATGTCCAGGACCAGCAGCCGCCCGGCGGACCAGCCGAACCAGCGACGGGCGGCCAGGAAGGTGAGCCGGGCCTCCTCCTCGCCGGTGAGGACGGTCAGGTCGACCCCGGTCACGCTGCGGACGCGCTCGAGCACGGCATCGGCGTTGGTGGCCTCGCGCACCGCGGAGGTGGCGAAGGGAAGGACGTCCTCGCAGCCCTTGTCCTCGGCCGCCTGCAGGGCGTCCTCGATGGTGGAGATGAGCAGGTCGATGCCCTTGGGATCGATGGCGCCCTGATCGTCGAGGAGCTGGGCGAGGCGCAGTTCCGCCTTGTGCGAATGGGCGGGAAGGGGGCGCGCACCGGGGTGCGCGTCCACCACCAGAAGGTGCACCGTGTTCGAACCGACGTCGAGGACTCCGAGTCTCATGAACGGAACGCTACTGCGGTCGCGCGCATACCCTTGACTCGTGCCGAAGACGAAAAAGACGAAGCAGGGCAAAGCAAGCCGGGATCAGGCCGCGGAGGCCGCGAAGGCCGCCGCTGAGCCCGCGAAGCTCGGGAAACCCGCGCAGTCGGTGGAGTCCGCACCGACGGGAGGAGCCGGGGACCCCGGGCGGTCGGCGGACGCGCGGATCGGTTCGCCGGCGGGCGAGCCCGATGAGCGCGGTCTTGACTTCGCCCGAGCCTGGGTGGAGTTCGCCGACCCGGCGGACAACGAGCAGATCTTCCGCTGCGATCTGACCTGGCTGACCTCGCGCTGGAACTGCATCTTCGGCAGCGGCTGCCAGGGCATCCAGGCGGGGCGCGCCGCCGACGGCTGCTGCACGCTGGGGGCGCACTTCTCGGACAAGGAAGACGAGAAACGGGTCGCCCGGCATGTCGCACGGCTCACGCCCGAGTTGTGGCAGTTCCATGATGTGGGCACCGGCACGGGCTGGACCCAGAAGGACGAGGACGGTGAGCTCCAGACCCGGCGCTGGGAGGGGTCCTGCATCTTCCAGAACCGTCCGGGGTTCGCGGGCGGCGCGGGCTGTTCGCTGCACATCCTGGCCCTGAAGGAGGGCCGTGAGCCGCTGGAGACCAAGCCTGACGTGTGCTGGCAGCTTCCGGTGCGGCGGACCTACGACTGGATCGACCGCCCCGATGACACCCGGGTCCTGCGGATCTCGATCGGTGAGTACGACCGCAGGGGCTGGGGCCCGGGCGGGCATGACCTCCACTGGTGGTGCACGTCCGCGACCTCGGCGCACGGTGCGGGAGATCCGGTGTACGTGACGTACCGCCCGGAGCTCGTGGAGCTGATGGGCAAGGCGGCGTACGACGTGCTGGTGGAGCTGTGCGAGGCACGGCTGGCCAGGGGGCTGCCGCTGGTGGCTCCGCATCCGGCGGATCCCGCGGCACCGGCGAAACGTGCGGACCCGGTGGAGCACGGGGACCGGTCGGCGGGCCGCAGCGATCCGGCCTGATCCGCGTACACGCGCCCGGCGGGCGGGCGCGTGTACCGCGGTGAATCGGTTCCTCAGCTCGGCGGGGCCGAGGGCTCCGAAGGCTCGCTCGGCAGCGGATCCGTCGGTTCTGACGGCGGGGGCTCAGAGGGCTGGGGCTCGGTCGCCGGGGGCGGCTCGGTGGCCGGCGGCGGTTCCGTGGCCGGGGGCGGCTCCGACGGTGGCGTCGGCTCGGTCGGGGCGGGTGGTTCGGTGGACGGAGCCGGGCTGGTCTCGCCATGGCCGTCGATCTCCATGACCGCGCCCGAGGGATCGACGCCCACCCGTGCCGTCCAGGGGCCTTCGGGCTCGGCAGCGTGGTCCACCTGGACGTACACCGTGAAGGACTCGCCCGGCCGCAGGATGCCGGACGTGACGCTCGCGTAGAGCCAGGGCGCATCGGTCCACAGCGACCAGGCGACGGGGGCGCCGCCCGATGCGGTGAGGGTGATCATCGTGGTCTCGCCGGACGGCTGTGCCTCGACCGTGAGGCGGCCCGGCCCCCGGCCGGGGGCGGTGGACCCCACCGGAGGCTGTCCCGCGCTGATGACCTCGACGGACACCCCGCCCGGCGCCGCGCCGGGGTGGTTGCGCGCGCCCGGCAGGCCGCCGGGGCTGCGCTGTGCGTTCCCGGCGGTCTCGTAGTCGTCGTACGGGGAGCCGCCCGGGCCCTGCGTCCACTCCCCGCCGGCCGCGTCTTCGAGCTCCCCGGCGAAGAGGGGGGAACCGCCATGGGCCTCGCCGGTGGTGGGGGCTCCGCGGTAGGCCGCCCAGAGCGCGAGCACGGGCGCGGCCACGACCGCGGCCACGATGGTCGTGGTGACCGCCCTGGTCCGCAGCCGGCCGCGCTGGGCCGCGTGGTCCTTGGGATCCACCGGGAACCCGTCCCGTCCGAAGCGGGGTGACCCGGCGCGCTCGCGCGGGACGTGCAGCATCGCGGCGTACGCCTCAGCGCGCGGGGCGGGGACGAGGGGCAGCTCCCCGGAGGCTCCCCCGGGCCCGCCGGGTGACTCCTCCGTGCCGTCCGGCGGGGTGACGGACGAACCGGGCCAGGGTCCCGCCGCCCCGGCCCGCTCGGCCGCTCGGCGGCAGCGGGGGCAGTCGTCCACATGCCGCACCAGCTCGCGCCGCAGACCGGCCGAGAGCAGCACCTGGTGGTCCTCGGTGAGCCGGGCGATCGAGGGGCAGTTGCCGCTCTCCACGACTGCGAGCGCCGCGCGGGTGCGTTCCACCTCGCAGGCCGCCGATGCGAGCAGCTCACGGGTGCGCACGGGGTCCATGCCGAGTACGGCGGCGACTTCGCGCGGCGCGAGCCGGTGGCGCACGGCGAGCTCCAGCGCTTCGCGCTGCTCCGGGGTGGTGCCGGCGGCTTCCGGCCAGGCGAGCCTGGCCAGTTCGGCTCGGTGCCGCTCGGCGATCTCGGACGGGATCGTGCACAGGACCTCCGTGGGCGCGGTCTCGTCCTGGCTGCAGCGGGCATGGGAACGGGGGTGGACGGTACGGGCACGCGCACGGGACCCTTGCGATCCGTGGGAGCCCGTGCGTAATCCGGTCCCGGCGCGCTTGCTGTGCGCCCCGCCCGCACCCCGGCGCCTGTGCCGCCGCTGCTCGGCGAGGGCCCGCAGACAGGCCCAACGGGCCAGCGCGTACAGCCACGCCTTCCGTTCGGCCTCACCGGCCGGGCAACGCCGGTGCTGGCGCTCGGAGATGGCCAGGACGTCTCCGAGCACCGCCGTCGCCGCCTCGTGGTCGCAGAGCGCCGACAGACAGTACGTGAACA
The DNA here is from genome assembly GCF_040632375.1 of Streptomyces sp. NPDC019396. Lineage (NCBI taxonomy): Bacteria > Bacillati > Actinomycetota > Actinomycetes > Kitasatosporales > Streptomycetaceae > Streptomyces > Streptomyces sp. NPDC019396. The sequence continues at coordinate 15,774 of NZ_JBEYBS010000012.1, forward strand.
GCCCGTCCAGATACGCCTCGTAGCGCGCGGGTGGCGCCTGTACGAGGGTCTCGGGTGGTTCCAGCATGCTGCTCGTCACCCGCCGACCGTAGGCTCGGGAAGGCACTCACTTCGCGCCACATAGGGGCATTTACTCCTTACGGGTGAACGTTTCTCTTAAAAGAGGACCGAGGCATGTGCCCGGCGCCGATGCCCCCGCGTCCTGCACCCTTTTTGCCGCCTTTCAGGCCCGGCCCCCGGCTGGTTTCCCGGCCGGGCCCGGCTGCTTCCCCGGCCGTCCTCCGGATGGTTCCCCGGGCGTCCTCCGCTGTCAGTGGCGACCGCTACGGTTCTCCGCATGGCTGCCCGTACGAAATCCGCCAAGGACAGGCCGTCCTACCGCTGCACCGAATGCGGTTGGACGACCGCCAAGTGGCTCGGCCGCTGCCCCGAATGCCAGGCATGGGGCACGGTCGAGGAGTACGGCGCGCCCGCGGTCCGCACGACGGCGGTCGGGCGGGTCACCAGCGCCGCGGTGCCCATCGGCCAGGTCGACGGCCGCCAGGCCGCGGCCCGCACGACCGGTGTCGACGAGCTGGACCGGGTGCTCGGCGGCGGTCTGGTGCCGGGCGCGGTGGTGCTGCTGGCAGGCGAGCCGGGTGTGGGCAAGTCCACGCTGCTGCTCGACGTCGCGGCGAAGGCCGCGAGTGACGACCACCGCACCCTCTATGTCACGGGTGAGGAGTCCGCGAGCCAGGTGCGGCTGCGCGCGGACCGGATCAACGCACTGAGCGACCACCTGTATCTGGCCGCCGAGACCGATCTCTCCACGATCCTCGGTCATCTCGACGCCGTGAAGCCCTCGCTGCTCATCCTCGACTCGGTGCAGACGGTGGCATCCCCCGAGATCGACGGGGCCCCGGGCGGCATGGCGCAGGTGCGCGAGGTGGCGGGGGCACTGATCCGCGCATCCAAGGAGCGCGGGATGTCGACGCTGCTGGTGGGCCATGTCACCAAGGACGGCGCGATCGCGGGTCCCCGGCTGCTGGAGCATCTCGTGGACGTCGTGCTGCATTTCGAGGGCGACCGGCACGCCCGGCTGCGGCTGGTCCGGGGGATCAAGAACCGCTACGGGGCAACGGACGAGGTCGGCTGCTTCGAGCTGCACGACGAAGGCATCACCGGGCTCGCCGACCCCAGCGGCCTGTTCCTCACCCGGCGCGACGAGCCCGTGCCCGGCACCTGCCTCACGGTGACGCTGGAGGGCCGCCGCCCGCTGGTCGCCGAGGTCCAGGCGCTGACGGTGGACACCCAGATCCCCTCGCCCCGGCGCACCACCTCAGGCCTGGAGACGTCCCGGGTCTCGATGATGCTGGCCGTGCTGGAGCAGCGGGGCCGTATCAGCTCGCTGGGTAAAAGGGATATCTACAGCGCGACCGTGGGCGGGGTGAAGCTCTCCGAGCCCGCTGCCGACCTCGCGATCGCCCTGGCGCTGGCCTCGGCGGCGAGCGATACCCCGCTGCCCAAGAACCTGGTGGCGATCGGCGAGGTCGGCCTGGCGGGCGAGGTGAGACGGGTCACTGGTGTGCAGCGCCGGCTGGCCGAAGCGCACCGTCTCGGCTTCACCCACGCCCTTGTTCCCACCGACCCCGGCAAGGTCCCGCCTGGTATGAAGGTCACGGAAGTCGCCGACATGGGGGACGCGCTGAGGGTGCTCCCGCGCGGGCGCAGAGCAGAGGCCCCCCGGACGGACGAGGTACGCCGGTAGACTTTGCCCTGGTCTCGCCCATCCGTACGAGCCGGAGGAGAGCAGTGGCAGCCAACGACCGGGGCTCGGCCCCCGGAAAGTCCGGCGGAGGCTCCGGGGGATCCGGCAAGGAGTGGCTGATCCGCGCCTCTCTGAGCGCGGTCGCTCCGGGCACCGCCCTGCGCGACGGACTGGAGCGCATTCTGCGAGGTAGCACCGGCGGTCTGCTCGTCCTCGGTATGGACAAGACGGTCGAGTCGATGTGCACCGGCGGCTTCGTACTGGACGTGGACTTCACGGCGACGCGGCTGCGCGAGCTGTGCAAGCTCGACGGAGCCCTGATCCTCGACAAGGACATCACCAAGATCCATCGGGCTGGTGTGCAGCTCGTCCCCGACGCGTCCATCCCCACGGAGGAGACGGGCACTCGGCACCGGACCGCCGACCGGGTGTCCAAGCAGTGCGGCTTCCCCGTGGTGTCGGTGTCTCAGTCGATGCGCCTGATCGCGCTGTACGTGGACGGGGAGCGGCGGGTCCTGGAGGAGTCGGCCGCGATCCTGTCCCGGGCGAACCAGGCACTGGCGACTCTCGAGCGCTACAAGCTGCGGCTGGACGAGGTCGCCGGGACGCTGTCCGCGCTGGAGATCGAGGACCTGGTGACGGTCCGCGATGTCACGGCGGTCGCGCAGCGGCTGGAGATGGTGCGCCGGATCGCCACGGAGATCAGCGAGTACGTGGTGGAGCTGGGCACCGACGGCCGGCTGCTGACCCTCCAGCTCGACGAGCTGATCGCCGGTGTGGAGCCGGAGCGTGAGCTGGTCATCCGCGACTATGTCCCGGAGCCGACGGCGAAGCGGTCCCGCACGGTGGACGAGGCCCTGTCCGAGCTGAACGACCTGACGCACCCGGAGCTCCTGGAACTGCCCACCGTGGCACGGGCGCTGGGCTACACCGGATCCCCCGAGACCCTGGACTCCGCGGTGTCGCCCCGGGGTTACCGCCTGCTGGCGAAGGTCCCGCGGCTGCCCGGCGCCATCATCGAGCGGCTCGTCGAGCACTTCGGCGGCCTCCAGAAGCTTCTGGCCGCGAGCGTGGACGACCTCCAGGCGGTCGACGGCGTCGGCGAGGCCAGGGCGCGCAGCGTCCGCGAGGGCCTGTCGCGGCTGGCGGAGTCCTCGATCCTGGAGCGGTACGTCTGATCCTTCCGGAGCTCGGTTCTCCGCCGCTGAAGGTCTCCGCGGAAGACCGGGCGGCGAACCCGGCCGCGAGCGGGTCGGGTCGGCGAAGTCCGGTGCGGCTTCCCGCGCCTCGAACGGACGCGGGACCGCGCGATCAGCTACGGCAATTCTCCTGGGAGTGCCGTAGCTGGCGTCGCGGGCCCGGAGAAGCACGCCCGGACAGGGCCTGAGGGCTTTCCCGCAATCCTCACTGGATCAGCGTGCGGCATCGGATGCACAGGTCTCCCCGGCCCTCCGGGGCCGACGTCGCCGACGGGGTGCCGGGCTGCCACGGCCAGCCCGGGCCGCGGTCGGCCGGGGTCGGCACCCGCAGCGCGTGATGGCGTGCCATTGTCGATCTTGCTCCGACAAAAGGCCATTTGTGAGAGTGCCCGAGAACTCATCCGTGCGCCTCGCTCGTGGCACTTCCTGTACCGCGACTGTGCATACCCGTATTCGCCGGGTGTGCGCACGTCGATGACGGTCAGCTCGCACGGGCGGGCGGTTGTCTCATCGGCGCTGAGGGCGGTGGTGGAGCGACGGGGATTTTCCTTTGCCCGGTTGGGGTTACCCCTTCGATAGGATACCCAAGGGGGTATCTCGAAGGAGTGTGGGTTGTGGAACTGGCGATGGCGGCTGAGGAACTGAAGACGGTGGTCAACCGGCTGCGCCGGGCACAGGGTCAGATCGCCGGTGTGATCAAGATGATTGAGGAGGGGCGGGACTGCGAGGACGTCGTCACCCAGCTCGCCGCGGCGTCCAGGGCTCTGGACAAGGCCGGTTTCGCGATCATCGCCACGGGGCTGCAGCACTGCCTGACCGATGCGGACATGGCTGCTTCCGGTGACCGGGAGCAGATGCGTACTCGGCTGGAGAAGCTGTTCCTTTCTCTGGCCTGAGTTGTGGTGCCGCGGTGCCGGATCACCCGCCCGGTTCAGGGGGCGGTTGGCCGCATGGCCCGGCATACGAAAGGGGAGGGATCCGGAGCCGGGTCCCTGCCTTTGTGGTGCGGTTCAGCGGTTACGCAGTGCGGCCAGCGTGTTGTCGAGGTCGGCGGCGCGGGGGCGGTTGTGGGGGAGCTTGGCGAGCATGGCCGCCATGCCGCAGGTGTTGGTCAGGGCGGAGAAGACCAGACCGCCCGCGATGCCGGCGGAGACGAGCTGGAAGGCGGGGTGTACGACGAGACCGAGCAGCAGGCCGAGCAGCACGCTCGCTCCTGCGGTGAGCCTTACCTGCCGCTCCATGCCCCAGGTGACGCGGGAGGCGCCCTGGGGGCGGTGGAGCTCGTGGCCGTCGGCCGCCCAGGCGCCGGTGCCTCCCGACAGGGTGGCGGCGGTGATGCCGTTCTCCGCGAGGATCTTGCAGGCGTTCTCGGAGCGGGCGCCCGAGGCGCAGACGACCAGGACGTCGCCGCGGTCGGTGGCGTGACGGATGTTGGGCAGCGCGCGCTGGATCTGGGCTAGGGGGATGTTGAGCGCGCCGGGGAGATGGCCGCCGGCGTATTCGCCCGGGGTACGCACGTCAATGACGGTCAGTTCGTGCAGGCGGGTGCGCGCCTCGCCGGTGGCGAGGGCTTTGGGGGTGGTCATGGCAGAGCCATCCTTGTGTGTCGGAGTGTGCTGGAGCTTGATCTGACGGGAGCCGGGCTGAAGGCGGTCCTGGGACGCGCGGTGGGCTGGAGAAGCTCTCCCGGTCCCTGGTGCGAGCCGTTGCGGGTCCTCATGTTCAGACGATCACGTCAACGAGCATGAAGGCCGCCACCGCCAGCAGGACGGCGGCGAAGATCTTCTGAAGGGTGGTGCCGGAGATCTTCGTCGCGAGGCGTTTGCCGTCCCAGGCGCCGAGGATCGCGGCTCCGGTGAAGGGGCCGATGATCTCCCAGTGGAGACCGCTGCTGGTGCCGGTGCGAGCGGCGAGCGCGGCGAGTGAGTTCACTGTGATGACGAGCAGGCTGGTGCCCACCGCCCGGCGCATGGCCAGTCCCAGGACGCTCACCAGGGCGGGCACGGCGAGGAATCCCCCGCCGACCCCCAGAAAGCCCGTCACGGCGCCGAGTCCGGCACCGGCGCCGGCCGCCTTGCCTGGACGGATCCGGTCCGGCGGCTCGGACATGGACGGACGCAGCATGCGCAGGGCCGCCAGTGCGGCGATGACCGCGAACGCCGCCGTCAGCACGGCTTCGGGCAGGCGCCCGGCGGCAGCGCCGGCGAGGAAGGCGGGGACGATGCCCGCCGCGGCGAACAGCGCCCCTGTCTTCCCTGCCACGTTCCCGTCGCGGGTGTGGGCGTACAGCGCGGTGGCGGAGGTGGCGGTAACGATGATCAGGCTGGCGGTGGTGGCGGCGGCCGGGGTGAAGCCGAGCAGGTAGATCAGTGCCGGCACGGCAAGGACGCTGCCACCGCCGCCGAGGGCTCCGAGGGCGAGACCGATGACGGCCCCGGCGATGAGGGCGAGAACGAGTACGGTCACGCTATCCGGCCGCTGTTCCCGCGCTCGTCGACGACCGGGTGCCCGGCGGCGGCCCACGCGTTCATGCCGCCCTCGACGTCCACCGCCTGCGCTCCGCGTTCGGTGAGGAGCTTCGCCGCCTGCCGGGAGCGATGACCGCTGCGGCAGATCACCACCAGCGGACGGCCCTGCGCTTCGGCGGGCAGGGTGGCGCCTGCGACCAGTTTCGTCAGCGGTACGTGGACGGCGCCCGGGGCGTGGCCCACGGTCCATTCGGGCTTCTCACGGACGTCCAGCAGGACAGCGACAGGCCGGTCGCCGCTGGTACGGCTGCGTGCCTCATCGACCGTGAAACGGGGCCCGTTGCGGCGAAAGAGGAACATCACACGCTTCCTTCCTTGCGGGGAGAACGGTCGGAATCAGCCGGAGGCCAGGGACAACCCGGCATCCACCGCAGCGTCGAAGCCGTCATCGACGGCGACCACGTCGCGGCCGGCGGCATCCAGCAGGGAGGCGGCGATCGCCGCGCGCATCCCGCCGGCGCAGTGCACCCACACCGTCCCGTCCGGCACCTCGCCGATACGGCCGTGCAGCTCGTGGATCGGGATGTGGACCGAGCCGTCGATGTAGCCGCCCGCGCGCTCGGAGTTCCGGCGCACGTCCAGGACGACCAACTCGTCGCCGCGCTGACGGACATCGGCGAGGTCGGCGAAGCGGGCGCGCGGGAAGGAACCGAGCTGCTCGCCGGAGCGGATCCAGCCGGCCGGGTCGCCGGTGGCGGCGGCGGCCGGGCGGTCGATGCCCACCCGCGCCAGCTCCCGCTGCGCGTCGGCGATCTGCGCGGGGGTGTCGGCGAGCAGGGTGACGGGCTTGCCCCACGGGATCAGCCAGGCCAGGTAGGTGGCGAGCTTGCCCTCGCCCTCGAAGTTGAACGACCCGGCCACGTGTCCCTCGGCGAAGGCCATGCGGCTGCGCAGGTCCACCACCCATTCACCCGCGGCCAGCCGGGAGGAGATCTCGCCTGCGTCCGCACGCCTCGGCGGGGTGAGGTCGACGGGGGCGGGGCCGGCGGCGTTGGCCGGGCCCATGTGCGCGTAGTAGGCGGGCACGTCCTCCAGCCCTGCGAGCATCCGCTGAACGAAGGTGTCCACGTCCAGGGTGAGCGCGTCGTTGCTGGTGCGTTCCTTGCCGATCGTGGTCGTGTCCCCCTCGGCCTGGGCGGAGGAGCAGAAGCTGCCGAACCCGTGGGTGGGCAGCACCGGCACCTCGTCGTCCAGCTCGGCGGCCAGGCGGTGGGCGGAGGCGTGCTGGGCCCGGGCCAGTTGCTCGGTCAGCCGAGGCTCCACCAGGTCGGGGCGGCCCACCGTGCCGATCAGCAGCGATCCGCCGGTGAACGCCGCCACGCCGCGCCCGTCCTGCTCCAGGACGTAGGAGGTGTGGTGCGGGGTGTGCCCGGGCGTGGCGATCGCACGCAGGGCCAGACCCGCGTCCACGTCTACGGTGTCGCCGTCGGCGACCGGGGTGCGGGCGAAGGACACATGTGCCCCGGCCGGCACCAGATAGGAGGCGCCGGTGACGCGGGCCAGCTCCAGGCCGCCGGTGACGTAGTCGTTGTGCACATGGGTCTCGGCCACGAAAACGATGCGCACCCCGCGGCGGGCCGCTGCGGCGATGACCTGGTCGATGTCGCGCGGCGGGTCGATGACCACTGCGGCACTGGTTCCGCCAGCCACGTAGCTGCGGTTGCCCAGGCCCTCGAACTCCAGGGTGTCAACGAAGAACACGACTCACGACTCCTCTCGAACGGTGTACCCCGGGGGGTATCTGGCACTCACCCTAACAGTCATACCCGGGGGGGTATTCCGGAGACGGAAGGCCCCCCGTTCAAGGCATCGCCTGACGCCTTTCGGGTACCCGGCGGGGTATAGAGGAATCAGTCGTTCCGCACTATCCGGGAGTGTCCGTGTCCTACGACCGCACCGTCCGCCTCGACGCCGACTTCGACACCGCCGTCACCGCCGTACGCAAGGCCCTGGCCGATCAGGGGTTCGGCATCCTCACCGAGATCGACGTCCAGGCCACACTGAAGGCCAAGCTCGGCCACGACATGGAGGACTACCTGATCCTGGGCGCCTGCAACCCGCCGCTCGCCCACCAGGCCCTGGAGGCCGACCGCTCCATCGGCCTGCTCCTGCCCTGCAACGTCGTCGTCCGCCGCGACGGCGACCACACGCTCGTCCAGGCCCTCGACCCGGGCACCATGGTCACCCTCACCGGGCTGGACGCCCTCAAGCCCGTCGCCGACGACGCCACCACCCGACTGGACGCCGCGCTCAGCGCCCTGGCCACCACCTGACCTCTCCCCGGTTCGGCACCTGGCCGACCTCGGCACGCGGTGCCGCAGTCTCATGTCCCGGCCGGTGCCGCCTGGCCCTGCGGACTGCGTGGACCGGGCACGACCGTGGCGGTCAGGTCCAGCTGCAGGCGGCTGTTCATGTCCAGCTCGGACCGGCCGTAGGGGTTCACGTGCGTCCGGAAAGGCGTGACAAGGCCCGCCGGTCCGCGTCGTGCCTGGGACCGCCGCGGGTGAAGCGGCGCAGGACCTGCCCTGCCTCGGCGGTGCCCAGGCGCAGGGCTGTGGTGTACTTCACGTTCTGGTCGTACTGCTGGCGGACCGGGTCCCAGTTGATCGTCTTGGTGGACAGCACCGGTGCGAGGTTCGGTGTGGGTACCGCCCGGCGAAGCCTGGAGTGCCGTAGCCGGCGTCGTGCCCGCTGGGGAGTGCGGGACGGTCCTTCAGTCCTTTTCCAGGCGGAAGGACGCCCGGGCGACCGTCGTCCCCGGGAAGCTGGCCTCCACCAGATACGTGCCGGTCGGCGCCTGGCCCGCGGGCGGGGTGGCGCAGCGGGCCGGGGCGCTGCGACGGCGGTCCCAGTCGACGAGATGGGTCACGGTCGAGTTCGCCGGGACGCTCAGCAGCATGCTGCCGCTGCCCTGCGGGCAGTCCTTCGTGGACCAGACGGCGTCGTCCGCGTCATCGGTGATCGTCAGTACCGCGGCCTTGGGGCCGAAGTCCGCCTTGCAGGTGACGGCCGAGGTGTTCGTCGCGATGAGCTCGAACCGCGGCTTCTCCCCGGGGGCGTACGACACCTTGGCACTGCGCAGTGTCAACTTGAGTGCACCGGAAGCGCAGTTCGGCAGCTTGGAGCCTGCGGGGACCTGCTGGCCGGCGGTGGCGCCGGCACTGGTGCTCGGGTCACCGTCACCGTTCTTGCCACTGGCGTCGCCGCCCTCCGTGCCGCCGTCGCTTCCGTCTCCGTCGCTTCCGGCGCTGCCGCCCGAAGCGCCGTCGGACTCGTCACGGCCACCGGGGCGTTCGCTGATCGCGGGACCCGACGGCTCGTCGCCAGGCGTGATGGAGGGCGCGGGACCCGCGCCCGGCTTGCCGTCGTCGCCGGTCCTGGTCCCGCCGTCACCGAAGCTGACGGCCCAGGCGACCAGCATGGTGAGCAGCGCCAGGAGGGACAGCGCGACCGCCCTCCGACGCCAGTAGATGGAGGAGGGAAGCGGCCCGATCGGATTGCGCAGTGATCCCACGTACCGAACTGTACGAGAGATCGGGGGCAACTCCCGCCCCATCCGCCGCCCATGGGGCGCGATTCTGTCGATCATCATCACGGGTCGTAGGGATCAGCCGTCGCAACGTCCCTCTTCGCCTACATACGTGAGTCCGGTGACATGTACGCCTCCTCGACCACTCCCCGACCATTCCCCGACCACCTGACGACCACCGGACGACCGCCACCGCTCGATCACCTTTCGACAGCCGCTCGGCCACGCGCGGAGCGCATGCGCCGGACTCGGCGCTGACCGTGTCAGGATCGGAAGTGCCATGACTGCGACAGACATGCCCTCCCCCAAGACCCCGCACGCGACGACCGGGGGCGCGACAGCGCTGCACTCCCCCGTCCTCGCCTGGTTCGACCAGCACGCCCGCGACCTTCCCTGGCGCCGCCCCGATGCGGGCGCCTGGGGCGTGATGGTCAGCGAGTTCATGCTGCAACAGACCCCGGTCAGCCGGGTGCTCCCGGTGTACGAGCAGTGGATGGCCCGCTGGCCACGCCCTGCGGACCTGGCCGCCGAGGCGCCCGGCGAAGCCGTACGGGCCTGGGGCAGGCTCGGTTATCCACGCCGTGCGCTGCGGCTGCACGGCGCCGCGGTCGCGATAACGGAGCGGCACGGCGGGGACGTACCCCGGGAACACGCGCAGCTGCTCGCGCTGCCCGGCATCGGCGAGTACACCGCGGCGGCCGTGGCGTCGTTCGCGTACGGGCAGCGGCACCCGGTGCTCGACACCAATGTCCGCAGGGTGCTCGCCCGCGCCGCCACCGGTATCCAGTACCCGCCGAACGCGACGACGGCCGCCGAACGCCGTCTTGCGCGTGCCCTGTTGCCGGACGACGAGGCGACGGCGGCGCGCTGGGCCGCGGCCTCGATGGAGCTGGGCGCGCTCGTGTGCACGGCCCGCAACGAGGACTGCGGTCGGTGCCCGGTCGCCGGGCTGTGCGCCTGGCGGCTGGCCGGGAAACCGGCGCACGACGGTCCGCCGCGGCGCGGGCAGACGTACGCGGGCACGGACCGCCAGGTGCGCGGCAAGCTGCTGGCGGTGCTGCGCGAGGGGGTCGCCCCGGTGCCACGGGCGGTCCTGGACCGGGTCTGGGACGATCCGGTGCAGCGGGCCCGCGCCCTGGACGGGCTGGTTGCTGACGGTTTGGTCGAACCGCTGGAGAATGACCGGTTCCGACTGCCTACCACCTGAGATTCTCCGGTAATCCCCGACCAGTGCCTCTGTTACACAACCGATGGGTGGCCGTGCGGACTCCGACGGCTTCCTCGCACAGCCCCGTGACAACAACTCCGTAGCTTCTTGTGACGTCGGGAACGACCACCCGGCGCCGACAGACGGACGTCGACAGACAGATGTCAGCAGACAGACGTCAGCAGATGTCGGACACGAGAACGCACGACAACACACGCGAACCCACGCGGTTGTCACGGGGCTTGCTTACGGGGACGGAGGCGGTTGGAAATGGCGCATGGCGAGGTGCTCGAGTTCGAGGAGTACGTACGCACCCGGCAGGACGCGCTGCTGCGCAGTGCGCGGCGGCTGGTCCCGGATCCGGTTGACGCCCAGGACCTCCTCCAGACCGCGCTGGTGCGGACGTACGGCCGCTGGGAGGGGATCGCGGACAAGTCCCTCGCCGACGCCTACCTCCGCCGCGTCATGATCAACACCCGCACCGAGTGGTGGCGCGCCCGCAAGCTGGAAGAGGTGCCGACCGAGCAGCTCCCCGACGCGAGCGTGGAGGACACCACGGAGCAGCACGCCGACCGGGCGCTGCTGATGGACGTCCTGAAGGTACTCGCGCCGAAGCAGCGCAGCGTCGTCGTGCTGCGGCACTGGGAGCAGATGAGCACCGAGGAGACCGCCGCCGCGCTCGGTATGTCGACCGGTACCGTGAAGAGCACGCTGCACCGCGCGCTCGCCCGGCTCCGCCAGGAGCTGGAGTCGCGTGAGCGGGAGGGCCGGGGTCTCGAGAGCCGCAGGGCGGTGGCCGGGCTGGCGGAGGCCAGGGCACCGCGGGTGCCCGCGCAGCGTGGGGATCGTACGTACGCACGTCGTGAGGAACGGGGGCGGGAGCGGTGCGCGGCCTAGCCGAGGACTCCGTAGCAGACCCAGACGCGGACGCAGATGGGGACAGCGCCAGAAAACGCATCGTCCGGTGGGCGGCGAGTGGTACGGCAACGGCCGCACTCGCCGCCTTCGGGCTGCTTCTGGCCGGTTGCTCGACCGGCGGTACGGGCGCCCGCGACGAGGGCCCGGCCCGCAACGACCCGGTGGCGCAGCAGCGGTCGACCCCGGAGCCCTCGGTCAGCTCGACACCGGCGAAGAAGGTCGACGCGTTCAAGCTGGTCCTGGAGGACCCCAAGGTCAGCCAGCGGGTCAAGGCCGACCTGAAGCGCTGCTCGGGGGACGCCTACCCGATCGACACCTCGTACGGCAGCGTCACCGGCGGTTCCGTGCCGGATGTGGTGGTCAACGTGCTGATGTGCGGGGATTCGGCCGTGGGCCTCGGCACCTATGTGTACCGCAAGGACGGCGACGACTACGCGAACGTCTTCGCCGCCGAGGAGCCCGCCGTCTACGCGACCATCGACCGGGGCGACCTGGTCGTCACCAAGCAGGTGTACGCGAAGGGGGACACGGTGTCGTATCCCTCGGGCCAGATAGTGATCACGTATCGCTGGTCGGGGAACGGGTTCGCCGAGCACGACCGGGTGGAGAACGAGTACAGCAGGGGTATCGGCGGCGACGGCGCTGGGGACGAGCCGGTCCCGAGCGCGCCGCAGAACAGCTGAGAACCGAGAACCGAGAGAGCAGCGGAGTACAAGCCCGATGGCCGAGACACATGTCCTGTTCGTGGAGGACGACGACGTCATCCGTGAGGCCACCCAGCTCGCGCTGGAGCGCGACGGCTTCATGGTGACCGCCATGCCGGACGGGCTCAGCGGGCTGGAGGCGTTTCGCGCCGACCGGCCCGACATCGCGTTGCTCGATGTGATGCTGCCCGGGCTCGACGGGGTGAGCCTGTGCCGCCGTATCCGGGACGAGTCGACCGTGCCCGTGATCATGCTGTCCGCCCGTGCGGACTCGATCGACGTCGTGCTGGGGCTCGAGGCGGGCGCCGACGACTATGTGACCAAGCCGTTCGACGGCGCGGTGCTGGTCGCCCGGATCCGGGCGGTGCTGCGCCGCTTCGGCCACGCGGGCGGCTCGCCCGGGGACCCGGGCGAGCCGGGGCAGGCGGGCGAGGACGCCGTGCTGACCTTCGGGGACCTGGAGATCGACACCGAAGGTATGGAGGTGCGCCGCGCGGGCGAGCCCGTCGCACTGACCCCGACGGAGATGCGTCTGCTGCTGGAGTTCTCCTCCGCGCCTGGCACGGTGCTGTCGCGGGACAAACTGCTGGAGCGGGTCTGGGACTACGGCTGGGGCGGGGACACCCGCGTCGTGGACGTCCATGTGCAGCGGCTTCGCACCAAGATCGGCCAGGATCGGATCGAGACCGTCCGTGGCTTCGGCTACAAGCTCAAGGCCTGAGCCCATGCCGATTCCTCCGGGGGCAACCCCCGGCACCCGCGCGTGCGTCTCGGCTGTTGACGACCCACACGCACCGCACACCACACCAGAACAGGACCCCGCATGACGCGCCTCGCCCTGCGCACCGGCGTCCGGTGGAAGATCAGCTTCGCGATCGCCGGCGTCGGTGCGCTGATCGCGTTCGCGCTGAGCCTGGTCGTGCACAACTCGGCGCGGGTCTCGATGCTCGACAACGCCCGCGATCTGTACATGGACCGGCTGACGCTGGCCCAGCGGGTCTACGAGACCAGCAAGCCGAAGACGGTGCCCAAGTTCGGCGGGGCCAAGCTCAACGACCCGGCGCTGCCCCGTGAGCTGAGGCACCTGCTCGAAACCGACCACGAAGCCACCTTCGTGCAGGCGCACCACGGCGGCCCGCCCGAGATCTGGGCGGCCGTGCCGCTCGGCAACGGTGATGTGCTGTCGCTGCACAGCCGGTTCCCCACGCGCAGCGCCGCGATCATGAAGGACCTCGACCGCGCCCTGATCATCGGTTCGGTCTCGGTGGTCTTCGCGGGATCGGCCCTCGGGGTGCTCATCGGCGGGCAGCTCTCGCGACGGCTGCGCAAGGCCGCCGCCGCTGCGGGCAAAGTCGCCCAGGGGAACACGGAAGTGCGGGTCGGCGAGGCCGTGGGCGGGGTCGTACGGGATGAGACGGACGAGCTGGCGCGTGCCGTCGACGCCCTGACCGACGCCCTGAACTCCCGTATAGAGGCGGAGCGCCGGGTCACCGCCGATATCGCCCATGAGCTGCGCACCCCGGTGACCGGGCTGCTCACGGCCGCTGAACTGCTGCCGCCCGGCCGGCCCAGCGAACTGGTGCGGGACAGGGCCCAGGCCATGCGCACCCTGGTCGAGGACGTCCTGGAGGTGGCGCGGCTGGACGGCGCGTCCGAGCGTGCCGAGTTGCAGGAGATCGCGCTGGGCGAGTTCGTCAGCCGCCGGATCAGCGTGCTGGACCCGGCCGTGGTGATACGCGTCGTCCATGAGTCGTGGGTCAACACCGACCCTCGGCGGCTTGAGCGGATCCTGGGCAATCTGCTCGCCAACGCGGCGAAACACGGGGGCACTCCGGTCGAGATCACCGTGGAGGGCCGGGTGGTACGGGTACGGGACCACGGTCCCGGTTTCCCGGAGGCGCTGCTGAACGACGGTCCGAGCCGGTTCCGTACCGGCGCGAGCGACCGGGCGGGGCAGGGCCACGGTCTTGGTCTGACGATCGCGGCGGGCCAGGCGCGCGTGCTCGGGGCTCGGCTGACCTTCCGTAACGCCAACCACGATGTGACCGGCCCTGGGGACGGGACGAGTGGGGCGATCGCGGTGCTCTGGCTCCCGGAGCACGCCCCGACCAACAGCGGCAGTTTCGCGCTGCCGCAGCTCGCAGGGGACTGACCGGCCGGGGTGAACCCGGGCAGTCAGCCCCCTGCGTGCGGTGTCATCAGTCGGACTTCACCTCAGACGGTCGCCTGCTCAGACCGTCTGAGGCCTCAGACCACCACCACCTGGGACCGCTTTCGACTCAGCTGGTCTTCGCGGTGGCCAGCCCCGCCGGCTCTCCGTCGCGCGGCCCGGCCGGCTCCGCAGCCCCGGCCGGCTCCGCCGCGTCAGCAGCCTCAGCCGCCTCGGGTTTCGCCGGGCCGGCGCCCTTCAGCGGCACCTCCTTGACGAAGAACGCCGCGAGGAAGCCGATCACGGCGACCGCCGAGCCGAGCAGGAACGCGTTGTGCGTGCCCGCCGACACCGCGAACTGGTACGCCTCGCGCACCTGCTCGGGCAGCTTCGCCAGGCTCGCCGCATCGAGCTGCGCGGACTGCTGGGTGACCGCGGCCCCGCCGTGGGTGGCCATCTCGTCCTGCACCCGCGAGGTGAACAGCGCGCCCATGATCGCGACGCCGAAGGAGGAGCCGAGGGTACGGAACAGGGTCGTGGACGAGGACGCGACGCCCATGTCCTTCATCTCGACGCTGTTCTGCGCGACCAGCATCGTGATCTGCATCAGGAAGCCCATGCCCGCGCCGAGTACGGCCATGTAGAGCCCGGAGGTGAGACGGGTGGTACCGGTGTCCATCTGCGCCAGCAGGAAGAGTCCGACCACCATCAGCGCGCCGCCGATGATCGGGAAGATCTTGTACTTGCCGCTGTTCGTGGTGACCCGGCCCGCGAACAGCGAGACGACCATCATCGACAGCAGCATCGGCAGCAGGAGCAGCCCGGAGTTGGTCGCCGAGGCACCCTGCACGGACTGCTGGTAGAGCGGCAGGAACAGCACGGCGCCGAACATCACGAAGCCGGTGAGGAAGCCGATCACCGACATGAGCGTGAAGTTCCTGCTGCGGAAGATGTGCAGCGGAATAATCGGTGCCGTGGCCTTGGTCTCGACGAACACGAAGCCGACGAGCGAGGCGACGCCGATGGCGATGAGCTCCATGATGACGGCGCTGTCCCAGGCGTACTCCGTACCGCCCCAGGTCGTGACCAGCACGGTCGAGGTGATGCCGACGGTCAGCAGGGCGGCGCCGAGGTAGTCGATGGGGTCCCGCCGCGCGCCGGGCTCCCGCTTGGGCAGGTGCAGCACGGCGGTGAGCATGGTGAGCGCGACGGCACCGAGCGGCAGGTTGATGTAGAAGCTCCAGCGCCAGCCCCAGTGGTCGGTGATGCTGCCGCCGACCAGCGGGCCCCCGATCATGGCGAGGGCCATGACCCCGGCCATCATGCCCTGGTACTTGCCGCGCTCCCGTGGCGGTATCAGGTCGCCGATGATCGCCATGACGCCGACCATCAGACCACCGGCTCCCAGGCCCTGTACGGCGCGGAAGCCGATGAGCTGACCCATGTCCTGGGCCATGCCGCTGAGCGCCGAGCCGATCAGGAAGATCACGATCGAGGTGAGGAAGATCCCCTTGCGGCCGTACATGTCACCGAGCTTGCCCCAGATAGGGGTGGAGGCGGCGGTGGCGAGGGTGTAGGCGGTGACGACCCAGGACAGGTGCTCGAGCCCGCCGAGCTCGCCGACGATCGTGGGCATCGCCGTACCGATGATCATGTTGTCCAGCATCGCGAGCAGCATCGCGATCATCAGGGCGAGCAGGACGACGCGCACGCTTCGGGGTCGCGGTCCATCCGGTGCCGGTGATGTCCCGGCCGCCTGTTGCGAGACCTGTGCCGCCGCCTTCTCAGGTTTCTGTCCTGCCACCGTCATCCACTCCCCCTGGGCACTTACTTGCCGCCCGGCTAGTTCACTACACTGAGGGACGGTAGACCCGTCACTAGCCGGGCGTCAAGTAAGTAAATACGTGTACGCCTGAGCGCCCCCAGGAGAGTCCATGACCACCAGAGGCAACACCCGGCAGCGCATTCAGGACGTCGCCCTGGGACTCTTCGCCGAGCAGGGCTACGAGAAGACCTCGCTGCGTGAGATAGCGGAGAAGCTCGAGGTCACGAAGGCGGCGCTGTACTACCACTTCAAGACCAAGGAAGACATCGTCATCAGCCTCTTCCAGGACCTGACCCGCCCGCTCGACGAGCTGATCGCCTGGGCGGAGGACCAGCCGCAGCCGCGCACCCTGGAGATCAAGAAGGAGATCCTGCGCCGCTACCAGGTGGCGCTCACCGGCGCCGCGCCGCTCTTCCGCTTCATGCAGGAGAACCAGGCCACTGTGCGCGAGCTGAGCATCGGCGAGACGTTCAAGGAGCGCATGATGACCATGGCCCAGCTGCTCCAGGGTCCCGACCTCGGCATCGCGGACCGCGTGCGCTGCGTGAGCGCGCTGTTCACCATGCACGCCGGGATGTTCTTCACGCAAAGTATCGAAGGCGACCCCGAGGAGAAGCGGGAAGCCGTCCTCGAGGTCGCCATCGATCTGATGACCCAGGCCCATCACGGGCCCCGGTCCTGAGCGCCGTTCCGCGCAGCACACGGAGCCGTGAGCGCTGAGCCGTGAGCGCCGGAGCGCTCATGCATCCGGTGCGCGTCAGATGGCGACGCCCATGGAGCGCAGGAAGCTGGCGGGGTTCAGCGCGGAACCGTAGTTCGGGGTCGTACGGATCTCGAAGTGCAGGTGCGGGCCGGACGAGTTGCCGGTGTTGCCCGAGAGCGCGATCCGCTGGCCGGTCTTCACGGTCTGACCTATGGAAACGTTGACCTTCGACAGGTGGGCGTACTGCGAGTACTTGCCGTTGCCGTGCTTGATCACGATGGCGTTGCCGTACGCGGAGCCGTCGCCGCCACCACCCGGGCCGGCCTTCACGACGACACCGGAGTTCGCGGCCTTGACCGGGGTGCCGGTCGGCACGGCGAAGTCCTGGCCGGAGTGCTTGTGGGACCACATGGCACCGCCCTGGTTGAAGCTGGCGCTCAGGGTGTAGCCGTTCACCGGCTTGACCCAGGAGGGAGCCTTCTTCGCGGCCTTCGACTTCGCCTGGACGGCCTTGGCGGCGACCGGGGCGACCTTGCCCGTGTCGGCGGCGGCGACACCGGCGCCGGCTCCGATGACCATCGCGGCGCTGAGTCCGGCAGCCACGACGGCGCCACGGGTACGGAGCACGGACGGGCGGAGACGGTTGATGTTGCGCTTCGACATGCGGGGAGAACCTCCGGGCTGATCGGGCATGAACCGACCCGGCGCAGGAGCACCGGGTGCCGAACCTTGGTAACCCGGATCGGCAATCCACCTCAAACCCCCCATCTACGACATCTCGTCGTAGCCAGACCCCCTTGTGAGCGGGGCCCTTGACACAACCCGGCCTCACCCTCCGAGATGTCCGGTTTCGACAGACTTCTTCATATCGCACCTGGTTTAGGCCTAGATATAGGCCCGAGAAGACCGACTTCCGCCTGAGATTTCCGATACGTCCGATTTGATCGGCTCGGAATAGCGGCCGGATTCGCCCTCACGGCCCGCCGAAAGCCGGGACACCCCCACTAAGTCCCCTAGTAGGCTCGGAATCGCCTGTGCCCCTTGTCACGGCCGACGTGGCACCAATGCGACCTGGGTCACGCGTTTAGGGCCCGCGCCAAGGGGGGTAAATGTCCTTGTTGCGACTTCAGGGGGACGGACTGTGGAGCCCGCACTGATCGGCGCCCGGCTGGCCTCAGCCGCGTTGGCGCCCGTGCTCAAGAAGCTCCTGGTGCAGGAGGGCCGGGGCGCAGACCTGGCGGACCGCCCCGTACCGCTCTCCGGCCTCCTCTCCTTCCGCGGCGAGAAGCGCACCCTCACGGAGAAGGACGTACGCAAGCTGGCCGGCACCCTGGTGAGCCGGTCCCTGGAGAGCCCGGGCGAGTCCCCGTTCCCGGCGGACGAGACCGAGGCCGTCACACAAGCTCTGACCCGCACCCTGTTCGCACTCGGCGACCTGGAAATGGACGACGTCCAGGCCGTCCACCTCGGCCACCGCGAGCTGGCGCGGAGGCTGCGCACCGAGGGCCCGGCGGTCCGGGCAGCGGCAGGACTCTCCGCCGATGCCACCCTCTATCTCGACTCGGTCACCGAGTGGGCCTGCCTGCACATCCTCCAGTTCTTCACCCAGCGCTCGTCCTTCGTCACCCGCACGCTGGTCGAGCAGAGCCGGATGCAGGCGGAGCTGCTCGCCACGCTGGACGAGCTGATCCGGCGCACTCCCCGGCCCGACGGCCGGGACCTCCCCTTCGAGCGGCGCTATCTCGCGTACCTCGCGAAGAAGCACGGCAGCCTGACCATCTACGGCATCGATCTGCATTACTCACCGGACGTCTGGCCGCTGGACGTGGCCTATCTGAGCCTGGAAGCGACGGGCGGCGAGCACCGCACCGGCCAGGGGAAGGGCCCCTTCTCCCGGTATCTGGCGGAGGAAGGGCTCGCCCCGTTCGTCGCGGCACAGCCCGCCGCCCCCGAGCCCGCCGACGAAGCCCTCGCCCAGCACGGCAAGGTCCTGCTGCGCGGAGTCGCGGGCTCCGGCAAGACCACGCTCGTTCAATGGCTGGCCGTCTCCACCACCGGTCGCGACCTGGACGGCCGTATGTCCTGCCTGCGCGACCGCATCCCCTTCGTGCTCCCCCTGCGCACCCTCACCCGGCACGGCGAGCGGCTCCCCGCCCCCGAGCACTTCCTCAGTGCCGTCGGGTGCGCGCTCAGCGCACCGGACGGCTGGGCGGACCGGGTGCTCAGCGCCGGGCGGGGGCTCGTCCTGATCGACGGCATCGACGAGGTCCCCGAAGCCGAGCGCGACCGCACCCGCCGCTGGCTGCGCGAACTGCTCGCCGTCTACGACGACGGCAACCGCTGGCTGGTCACCTCCCGCCCCTCCGCCGTCCGCGACGACTGGCTCGCCCCCGACGGCTTCACCGAGCTCACCCTCTCCCCCATGAGCCACGCCGCCGTGACCTCCTTCGTACAGCGCTGGCACCGGGCCGCAGGACCGGATGCCGCGGCATACGAGCAACCGCTGCTCCACGCCCTGCGCACCAAGCGTGACCTCGCGCTGCTCGCCACCAACCCTCTGATGTGCGGCCTCATGTGCGCACTGCACCGAGACCGGCGCGGCTTCCTGCCTCGTGGCCGCAAAGCTTTGTACGAGGCCGCGCTGTCGATGCTGCTCGACCGCCGCGACCGGGAACGGGACATGGGGACACCGTCCGGGGTCGACCTCCCCGAGGCGGCACAGATCCAGCTCATCCAGCGCCTCGCCTACTGGCTCACCCTCAACGGCCGTACGGTGATGGACCGTTCACGTGCCGAGGCACTGGTGCGCGGCGCGATTCCGGCCGTACCGGAAGCAGCGAGCGCCGGTGAACCCGAGGCGGTCTTCCGCCACTTGCTGCACCGCAGCGGGCTGCTCCGCGAACCCACCACGGACTCCGTGGACTTCGCCCACCGGACCTTCCAGGACTACCTCGCGGCCAAGGCCGTCATCGACGACTGGCATATCGGCCTGCTGGCCCAGCACGCGGCCGACGACCAGTGGGAAGACGTCATCCGCATGGCGGTCGCCCATGCCAGGCCGCGTGAATGCGCCGAGATATTCACCGAGCTGATGAAGAAGGCGGACGCCGCACCGGACCGCGCAACGCAGTTGAGGATCCTCGTCGTGGCCGCGGCGGCGATGGAGCAGGCGACCGAGATCGCCCCCGCCATCCGCGAGGAACTGCTCGGCCGCACCGCGGAGGTCATTCCGCCCCGCACCCGCGAGGAGGCCCGCGCACTGGCGACTGCCGGCCCCCTGGTGCTCGACCTGCTGCCCGGCCCTGAGGACGCCCCCGGCATCCAGTCGGCCCAGATGGCCGTGATCACGGCTTCCCATGTCGCGTCGGACGCCGCGATCCCCTTCCTCGCGCAATATGCCTCGCATCCGTCTGTGGCGTTGCGCTCCCAGCTCGTCTGGGCCTGGGACCGCTACGACACCGAACGGTACGCCGACGAAGTCGTCGCGGCCCTTGACCCCACCGGCCTCCAGTACACGGTTCGCCGTGCGGAACACGCCCGCGCCCTCATCGCCCTGGGCGGAGCACGCGACCTCCAGTTCAAGGGAGAGCTGCCTGCGGAACTCATCGCCGAGACGGTCCGCGCGTGCTCACCGACCGCGGTATGGATCTCCGACAATCCAGGGTTGCGCGATCTCGGCTGTCTGCGGTGGGTGCCGCGGCTCGACCACCTCACGCTCAACCGCTGCACGAACCTGACGGATCTGTCACTTCCGGACGGCGTCCGGCTCAGACATTTCCTGATGGACGACGCCCAGCTGGCGCTGGCCGAGGCCGGCCCGCCCACCCAGGCTCTCGTTCTCCAGGTTCACGGCACCAGCCCTTCCCTGAAGGCGATTCCCTCTCTCTTCCCGGCGATCGAGCACCTCACGATCCATCGTCTTCGGCCTGCCCACGCCGTCGATCTGAGCCCGCTGCATGAGATGGCATGCCTCAGATCGGTGCACCTCCGCGGCGCCCACCGCTCCGCGTTCCTGGGCCTGGACGGCTTTCCGCCCCAGGTGAGCGTTCGCGGTCAGGGCTCGTAAAAGCGGTCAGGGCTCGCAAAAGGGGGCTGCCCCGGACCTTCGTCCGGGGCAGCCCCCTTTTGACGCTACTCGCGCGCTCAGTGCGCTTACGCGTCCTTGGACAGGTTCGGCCCGGAGCCGCCGGCCGCCTGCTCGATCGGGGGAACGTCGGGCAGTGCCGACTTCTCCTCGCCTCGGAAGGTGAACTTCTTCTCCTCACCCTCGCCCTCGGTGTCGACCACCACGATGTGACCGGGACGCAGCTCGCCGAAGAGGATCTTCTCGGAGAGCAGGTCCTCGATCTCGCGCTGGATCGTGCGGCGCAGCGGCCGGGCACCCAGGACCGGGTCGTAGCCCTTCTTCGCCAGGAGGAGCTTGGCCTCCTGGCTGAGCTCGATACCCATGTCGCGGTCCTTGAGCCGCTCGTCCACCTTGGCGACCATCAGGTCGACGATCTGGATGATGTCTTCCTCCGAGAGCTGGTGGAAGACGACCGTGTCGTCGACGCGGTTGAGGAACTCGGGCCGGAAGTGCTGCTTCAGCTCTTCGTTGACCTTCGCCTTCATCCGCTCGTAGCCGGTCTTGACGTCACCCTGGGCGGCGAAGCCCAGGTTGAAGCCCTTGGAGATGTCCCGGGTCCCGAGGTTGGTCGTCATGATGATGACCGTGTTCTTGAAGTCCACGACCCGGCCCTGGGAGTCGGTCAGACGACCGTCCTCCAGGATCTGGAGAAGGGAATTGAAGATATCGGGGTGGGCCTTCTCGACCTCGTCGAAGAGGACCACGGAGAACGGCTTGCGGCGCACCTTCTCGGTGAGCTGGCCGCCCTCTTCGTAACCCACGTATCCGGGCGGGGAACCGAAGAGACGGGAAACCGTGTGCTTCTCGCTGAACTCCGACATGTCGAGGGAGATCAGCGCGTCCTCGTCGCCGAAGAGGAATTCGGCGAGCGTCTTGGACAGCTCGGTCTTACCGACACCGGACGGCCCGGCGAAGATGAACGAGCCACCGGGACGCTTCGGGTCCTTCAGACCGGCTCGCGTACGGCGGATCGCCTGGGAGAGCGCCTTGATGGCGTCCTTCTGGCCGATGACGCGCTTGTGGAGCTCGTCCTCCATGCGGAGCAGCCGGGAGGACTCCTCCTCGGTGAGCTTGAAGACCGGGATACCGGTGGCCGTGGCGAGGACCTCGGCGATCAGGTCGCCGTCGACCTCGGCGACGACGTCCATGTCGCCGGCCTTCCACTCCTTCTCCCGCTTGGCCTTCGCCGCCAGCAGCTGCTTCTCCTTGTCACGGAGGGAAGCCGCCTTCTCGAAGTCCTGGGAGTCGATCGCGGACTCCTTGTCCCGGCGGACGCCGGCGATCTTCTCGTCGAACTCGCGGAGGTCCGGCGGAGCGGTCATCCGGCGGATGCGCATCCTGGATCCGGCCTCGTCGATCAGGTCGATCGCCTTGTCGGGCAGGAAACGGTCCGAGATGTACCGGTCGGCCAGGGTGGCCGCCTGGACCAGGGCCTCGTCCGTGATGGAGACGCGGTGGTGCGCCTCGTAGCGGTCGCGCAGACCCTTGAGGATCTCGATGGTGTGCGGCAGCGACGGCTCCGCGACCTGGATGGGCTGGAAGCGGCGCTCCAGGGCCGCGTCCTTCTCCAGGTGCTTGCGGTACTCGTCGAGCGTCGTGGCACCGATGGTCTGGAGCTCACCGCGGGCGAGCATCGGCTTCAGGATGCTGGCTGCGTCGATCGCGCCCTCGGCGGCACCCGCACCCACCAGGGTGTGGAGCTCGTCGATGAACAGGATGATGTCGCCGCGGGTGCGGATCTCCTTGAGAACCTTCTTCAGGCGCTCCTCGAAGTCACCGCGGTAGCGAGAGCCGGCGACCAGCGCGCCCAGGTCGAGGGTGTAGAGGTGCTTGTCCTTGAGGGTCTCGGGCACCTCGCCCTTGACGATGGCCTGCGCCAGGCCTTCGACGACCGCCGTCTTGCCGACGCCGGGCTCGCCGATGAGCACCGGGTTGTTCTTGGTACGGCGGGACAGCACCTGCATGACCCGCTCGATCTCCTTCTCGCGCCCGATGACCGGGTCGAGCTTGGACTCACGGGCGGCCTGGGTGAGATTCCGGCCGAACTGGTCGAGGACCAGGGAGGTCGAGGGCGTGCCCTCTGCCGGGCCGCCGGCCGTGGCGGCCTCCTTGCCCTGGTAACCGGAGAGCAGCTGGATGACCTGCTGCCGCACCCGGTTGAGATCGGCGCCCAGCTTCACGAGGACCTGGGCGGCGACGCCCTCGCCCTCGCGGATCAGGCCGAGCAGGATGTGCTCGGTGCCGATGTAGTTGTGGCCCAGCTGAAGAGCCTCCCGGAGCGACAGCTCCAGGACCTTCTTGGCACGAGGGGTGAAGGGAATGTGCCCGGACGGGGCCTGCTGGCCCTGGCCGATGATCTCCTCCACCTGCTGGCGGACCGCCTCGAGCGAAATCCCGAGGCTCTCCAGGGCCTTAGCGGCGACACCCTCACCCTCATGGATAAGGCCCAGGAGGATGTGCTCGGTGCCGATGTAGTTGTGGTTGAGCATCCGGGCTTCTTCCTGAGCCAGGACGACAACCCGCCGCGCGCGGTCGGTGAACCTCTCGAACATCGTTAATCGCTCCTCAGAGCGGTCAGTCAGTTAGGGGTCGATCCCCTCCCTGTCCTTCCGCAGCTTAGTCCCGCAAGCGGGGACCGCTCATTCCAACTGCCGACACCCGTCGCTGGCCTCCTGCCCCGAACGCCGACAATTGCTCCAACCCGATGGTGCGAGACGATGTTCCCGCAGGCCAAGCCGTTAGCCCCGCTGTATGTACGCCGATGGCGAACGTGAGACTGCCGAGCCTGCGTGTCCGTCCGTCCCCACTAGGGATGTCTTACCCGTATGCACCGACAGTCCATGCCGCGCACGCCGGTTCCCTCAGCTACGGGCGAACATCCTTGCGCCCCCGGACACCCCCTTCGCGCCCTTTTCGCGCTCCATTAGCCGGCCCCTTCCGGCCTCTCCCGTCCCGCATTCCATACGGTGAGCGATCATTAGCCCACAACGCGTAACCAACGAGAGGTCGGGGAAGTTCCCCGGGCATGGCCGTCACCGCGCCCTCCGCGCCCACCGTCCCCGCTGTGCCGTCCCCCCGTGCGCCGCTGCCGTCCCCCGACGGCATCGCGCGCTGGTACGAGAACGAGCTGGGCTGGGCCACTGCGCACGGGCCGCCCGTGCAGCTGCTGACCGGGCTGCGCTTCGACGTGCTGGAGCTGCCCGCCGATGCCGGACTGATCCTGCTCAGGCGGTACGCCCGTACGGGTCCGGTCGCCCTCGCGGGGCGCAGAATGCGGCTGCTGGTGGCCGTGGGCAGCGCGGACGAGCTGCCCGGGCTGCTCGACTGGCTGGAGTGGGGCGGCATCGGTCTGGAGCTGACCGCCATCGGCGCCGACGGGCGGATCGCCGCCCCTCAGGGGGCCGCGGGCTGGCTGCGGCCCCCGGAGCCCGGGCGCGAGGTCGAGCCCTCGCTGCCGGCGATGTCCCCCGTCGGACGCCGTAACGGCTCCGTGGGTGTGCCCGACCTCGTGCGGCTCGTGGACACGGCGGCGACTGCGTGCCACCGGGCCCGGCTGCTGCGTGCGACCGCGGCCGCTGCGGTCCCCCACCGCAGTTCCCGCAATCAGCGCGAAAATCAGCCGTTGGCCTTCTCGTAGGCCTCGCGGATCTCGGCCGGGACGCGGCCACGGTCGTTCACGCTGTAGCCGTTCTCCTTGGCCCACTTGCGGATCTCGGCGGTGTCCTTGTTGCCCGAAACGGCGACACGGCCCTTGCCGCGGCCGGTCGCGGCCCGGCCACCGGTCTTCCGGCCGCTCTTGGTGTACGGCTCGAGCAGACCGCGGAGCTTGTCGGCGTTGGCGGTGGTGAGGTCGATCTCGTAGGTCTTACCGTCCAACGCGAACGTCACGGTCTCGTCGGCCTCGCCACCGTCGAGGTCGTCGACAAGAAGGACCTGAACCTTCTGTGCCACCGGATTTCCTTTCATCGAAAATGCAGTACGCGGAAAGGAAACCGCTTTTCCCGGAAAAACACAAACCCCTGGGAGAGGTTCAGAACCTCGAGAACGCGGGAAACGTGCGCGATTCGGACATCTGGCGTTCCGCCCGGCCGTTCCGTTCACGTTCCGGACGGGTTCGATCACAGGTGCAGAAGCATGCGGCTGTTGCCCAAGGTGTTCGGCTTCACCCGTTCGAGACCGAGGAACTCGGCGACTCCCTCGTCATAGGAGCGCAGCAGCTCGCTGTAGACATCTCCGTCAACCGGGGTCTCCCCGATCTCCACGAAGCCGTGCTTCGCGAAGAAGTCCACTTCAAAGGTAAGGCAAAACACCCGCCGCACTCCGAGCCAGCGGGCCGTGTGCAGTAGCTGGCCCAGCACCTGATGACCCACACCCCCGCCTTTGACTTGGGGATCCACGGCCAGGGTGCGGACTTCCGCGAGATCTTCCCACATCACGTGGAGCGCACCGCAACCGACCACTCGGGCATCGGCATCCCGTTCCGCCACCCAGAACTCCTGGATGTCTTCGTAAAGCGTCACCGTTGCTTTGTCGAGCAGGATGCCTTCGCTTACGTACGGATCGACGAGCCCGCGAACGGCCGGCACATCGCTGGTCCTGGCCCGCCGGACGGTCACGGCATTTGCTACGGCATTGGGAAGCGGATGCGCTGGGGACATGAGCGGACGCTATCGCCCCGCGCCGTCCGCTTCGCCCCCGGGCTCCCGATCCTCTTCCCGGCCCTGTTCCCGGCCCTGTTCCCGGCCTTCGCCGCCTCCCGGGTCTTCTTCCCGGGGGGATCGCGGGCCCCGCTGCGCCTCGCGTTCCGCCGGCCGTGCCGCCCCGCCTTCGGGGGCGGCTTCCGCCATCCGCGGCTGAACCACGCGGATCGCGTCCTGGAGCGCCTCGCGCTGCTCCGGCGACATCATGCCGAAGAACGCGACAAGAGCCGCCGCAGGGCTGTCGCTCTTCGACCAGGCTTCGTTCATCAGTGCGGCCGAGTAGGCGGCACGCGTGGAGACGGCGGTATATCGATAGGCGCGCCCTTCGACTTCCCTGCGCACCCAGCCCTTCTGATGGAGATTGTCCATTACCGTCATGACTGTGGTGTAGGCGATGGAGCGTTCCTGCTGGAGATCTTCCAGGACTTCCCGGACCGTCACCGGGCGGTTCCATTGCCAGATGCGCGTCATGACGGCGTCTTCGAGCTCTCCCAATTGGCGGGGCACATCGCCACCATAGTCGGAGATGTCGGAAAGAATGGCTATTGACGTAGTTCGCGCACGAAAAAGGACGTACGGCCGTAGACGGCCGCACGTCCCCTGAGTGTGCCGGGATGAAGCCCCGATCAGAACCCCATCGGGTTCCACCACACCTTGGCGAAACCGCCAAAAACCGATCGGCTTCGGTCAGCCACCGCTCAGGCCCCGGTCGGGCGCTCCGCCACGGCCGACGACCCGTGCTGCCGGGCGCCCTCGGCACGGGCCAGCGCCGCGTCCACGGCCGCGTCCTCCTTGGCCTTGTTCGGGCCGCCCTGGCTCTTGACGATCGTCACGACGAGGCCGATGAAGAAGCAGGCCATCACGACGGGGGGCAGGAGCGCGGATACGTAGTCCATGCCCCCAGAGTAGCTATCCGGCAGCCCGCTTCTTCGCCGGGGGCGCGGGCTTCCGGCGGGGCGGGAAGACCTCGCCGGGCGTCGGGATAGGGCGCTCAGGCCTCGGCGTGGGGTCCGGGGCCGGCTTGGGGGGTACCGGGCGCGGGTCCTGTTTGTCGCCGGACCGCGCCAGCGACCGTCCTCCCGGCAGCGCGTGCAGCCGGGCGCGGGAGGCCCGGTGGGCACCAGCGGCGGCCGGAGCGACGCGGGCGGCCAGCCGGGCTCGCACCGAGTCCTCGGCGAGCCTGCGGCAGCGCTCCAGCAGGGCCTGCACGGCCGGCGTGCGGTGCGGGAGGGTGCGCAGGGCCGCCAGGTCGTCGGGTCCTGGGTCGTACCCGGCGGCCAGGGCCTCCTGGAGCAGCTCCAGATAGCCCCCTGCCGAGCCGGGGAGGGCATCGCGGTAACGGACCAGGTCGGCGATGAGGAACGCGCGCTGCCGGTCCGCCTCGCGCACGGCCTCGTCCACGGACTCTGCGAGCCGCAGACAGTCCTGGACGAGGGCGTCGCTCTCGCGGGGCTGGTCGGGATTGAGGGCGATGGCGAGGGCGCGTCGGAGCACACGCAGTTCGTCTGCGCTGAACGCCATGCCGCCGCGGGATCCGTATGGCGTGGGCATGGGCCGACGATACGCGCTAATCGGACAAAATTCGTTTAGCGCGCATCTACGGCGCGGCGTGCCGGTTCACCGCCACCCGGCGGGCCGGCAGGCGTCGGTCGCATACGGGATCGGTCACATGCGGGAGACGTTGCGCTCGTACACGAGACGCAGCCCGATCAGCGTCAGCCAGGGCTCGTGCTCGTCGATCTCCGAGGACTCACCGAGCACCATAGGAGCCAGACCACCGGTGGCGATCACGGTGACGTCGTCCGGGTTGTCGGCCAGCTCGCGCTTCATCCGCTGGACGACACCGTCCACCTGCCCCGCGAAGCCGTACACGATGCCCGCCTGCATGGCCTCGACCGTGTTCTTGCCGATCACGCTGCGCGGCCGGGCCAGCTCGATCTTGCGGAGCTGGGCGCCCTTGACGCCGAGCGCGTCGACCGAGATCTCGATGCCGGGGGCGATGACCCCGCCCGCGTACTCGCCGCGGGTGCTGACGGCGTCGAAGGTGGTGGCCGTGCCGAAGTCGACGACGATCGCCGGGCCGCCGTACAGCTCCACGGCGGCGACCGCGTTGATGATGCGGTCCGCGCCGACCTCCTTGGGGTTGTCCATGAGGATCGGCACGCCCGTCTTGACCCCGGGCTCGACCAGGACCGCCGGGACGTCCCCGTAGTAGCGGCGGGTGACCTCACGCAGCTCGTGCAGCACGGAGGGGACGGTGGCGCAGATCGCGATGCCCTCGATGCCGTCGCCGAGCTCCTCGCCGAGCAGCGGGTGCATGCCCATCAGACCGTTGAGGAGCACCGCGAGTTCGTCGGCGGTACGCCTCGGGTCGGTGGAGACACGCCAGTGCTCCACGATCTCCTCGCCGTCGAACAGGCCGAGGACGGTATGCGTGTTGCCGACGTCGATGGTGAGCAGCATCAGTCCTGGGCCTCTCGCAGATCGAGGCCGATGTCGAGGATCGCCGACGAGTGGGTGAGGGCCCCGACGGCCAGATAGTCGACGCCCGTCTCGGCGTAGGCACGGGCGTTGGCGAGCGCGAGCCGGCCCGAGGACTCCAGCACCGCACGCCCCTTGGCAAGGGTGACGGCCTCCTCGGTCTCGGCGGGGGTGAAGTTGTCCAGCAGGATCAGGTCGGCGCCCGCGTCCAGGGCCTCCCGGACCTGGTGGAGGGTGTCGACCTCGACCTCGATGGCGAGATCGGGGGTGCCCATCGCGGCCATGGTCTCCCGTACGGCCTTGAAGGCCTGGGCGACCCCGCCCGCGGCGATGACGTGGTTGTCCTTCACCAGGGCGGCGTCGGAAAGGGACATCCGGTGGTTGACGCCGCCGCCGCAGCGCACGGCGTATTTCTCCAGCGCGCGCAGTCCTGGCGTGGTCTTGCGGGTGTCACGCACCTTCGCGCTCGTGCCTTCGAGCAGGTCGGCCCACGCACGGGTGGCGGTGGCGATACCGGAGAGCCGGCACAGGATGTTCAGCGCGCTGCGCTCGCCGGTGAGCAGATCGCGGGTGCGGGCGGTGACGGACAGCAGCTTCTGGCCCGCTTCGACCAGGTCGCCGTCCTCGACGTGCCGTTCGACCTCGAACTCGTCGGTGCAGACGATGGACAGCACGGCCTCGGCGATGCGCAGACCGGAGACCACTCCGGCCTCGCGTGCGGTGAAGTCGCCGGTGGCCACGGCGTCCTCGGGCACGGTGGCGACCGTCGTGACGTCGAAGCCGCCGTCGAGGTCCTCCTCGATGGCCAGGTGCGCGATGTCCTCGACCTGCACGGGGTCGAGCCCCGCTTCGGCCAGGAGCTCGGCGAGCGCGGGGTCGAGCCCGCACTCGTACACCTCGTCCGCGCCGCCTGCGCAGCCGCAGCCGTCGCCGCAGCCCGCCGCGCCGTCGGCTGCGGAGGAGGGTGCGCCGATGTGGATCAGCGGTACGTCCACGGGCTCGGGACGTTCTTCGGGCGTGCTCACGGTTGCGGCTCCCTGGGGGGAAGGGGGGTTGGGCGGGTGGACGTGACGGGAGGCAGCGACTCGCTGTCGGTGCGGCTGACGACGAGACGCCGGTCGGGGGTGAGCCGTACGACGATATGGCGGCGCCACCGCGTGTCGTCCCGGTCTGGGTGGTCTTCGCGCCAGTGGCAGCCGCGGGTCTCGGCGCGCTCGCGCGCGGCGGCGACCAGCACCCGCGACACCAGCAGCAGATTGCTGGACTCCCAGGACTCCACTCCGGGCTCGGCGGCCTTGGCGCCCCGGGCCGGGGTGTCGTCCTCGGCGTCGTGCCGAGCCGCCTGGTAGAGCCCCTCCAGTGCCTGCGCGGCCGCGTCGAGGCTGGCAGCGGAGCGCAGGACGCCCGCGCCCTGGGTCATGATCCGCTGGATCTCGTGGCGGGTCTCGGGCGCGAGCAGCGGGACGGGCCTGTCGTCGGCACCGGGAGACCGGGGGGCCGGGGCGCCGGCCGGGGGCACGGAAGGCGTCGGGACCGGGCCGGCCGGGGCGGAGGCGACGATGGCCGTGGCGATGCGCTCAGCGAAGACCAGGCCCTCGAGCAGCGAGTTGGAGGCCAGTCGATTGGCGCCGTGGACGCCCGTGCAGGCCACCTCGCCGCAGGCGTAGAGGCCGGGGACGGTGGTCCGGCCGTGCAGGTCGGTGCGTACGCCACCGGAGGCGTAGTGGGCGGCGGGGGCGACCGGTATCGGCTCCGTCACAGGGTCGATCCCATGGGCGCGGCAGGCAGCCAGGATGGTCGGGAAACGGTTCTCCCACATCTCGGCGCCGAAGTGGCGGGCATCGAGGAGCATGTGGTCGGCGCCCTGCTCCTGCATCCGGCGCATGATGCCCTTGGCCACGATGTCGCGCGGGGCGAGCTCGGCCAGCTCGTGCTGGCCGACCATGAAGCGCGTACCGGAGGCGTCGACCAGAAACGCACCCTCGCCCCGTACCGCCTCGGAGACGAGCGGCTGCTGGCCCTCGGAGTCCGTCCCGAGGAAGAGCACCGTCGGGTGGAACTGCACGAATTCCAGATCGCTCACCTCGGCCCCGGCGCGCAGCGCCAGAGCCACGCCGTCACCGGTGGAGACGGCGGGATTCGTCGTGGCGGCGAAGACCTGGCCCATGCCACCGGTCGCCAGGACCACGGCGGGCGCATGCACCGCGCCCACTCCGTCGTGCTGGCCCTCCCCCATGACATGGAGGGTGACTCCGGCCGTGCGGCCCTCGTCGTCGGTCAGCAGGTCCAGGACGAGGGCGTGCTCGATGATGCGTACGGCCCGCTCGCGTATCGCGGCGACCAGTGCCCGGGAGATCTCGGCTCCGGTGGCGTCGCCGCCCGCGTGGGCGATACGGCGCCGGTGGTGACCGCCCTCGCGGGTGAGCGCGATCCCGCCGTCCGACTCGGTGTCGAAACGGGCGCCGGTCTCCATCAACCGCCGCACGGCGTCCGGGCCTTCGGTGACCAGGGTGCGCACGGCCTCCTCGTCACAGAGCCCGGCGCCTGCCACCAGTGTGTCGTCCAGGTGCTGCTCGGGAGTGTCGCCCTCGCCGAGCGCCGCCGCGATGCCGCCCTGGGCCCAGCGGGTGGAGCCGTCGTCCAGAAGAGCCTTGGTGACCACGACCGTGCGCAGCCCCGCGGCCGTACAGCGCAGTGCGGCGGTCAGTCCGGCGACGCCGGAGCCGATCACCACGACATCGGCTTCGATGGCCCAGCCGGGTGCGGGGGCGTCCAGGCGTATTCCGCTCGTGCCGACAGTTCCGACATCTCCGGCGGTTCCGACGGTCATACCGGCGCTCCGAAAGTCAGGGGGATGTTGTCGATCAGCCTCGTGGTGCCGATCCGCGCGGCGACCGCCATGATCGCCTCGCCCTCGTAGCCGTCCGGGACCTCGGTGAAGTCGGTCGGGTCGACCAGCGCCAGATAGTCCAGCTCCAGCCGCGGCACCGCCGTGGCCGCCTCGTCCAGCACGGCACGGGCCGCGGCGCGCACGGCATCGGCCCCGCCGCCCGGCTGGGCCGCCGCCACGGCGTGCGCGTCCGCCGCGGCGCGGGCCTCCCCGAGCGCGGACAGCGCGGCGGCACGCGCCAGCGGGGCCGGCGCGGACTCGGCCCGAGCCCGCAGCGCCTGCTGCGCGGCGAGCCGGTCGCGGGACGCGAACAGGGCCCGGGACAGGGCCAGCGCGGCGCTGCGCTCATCGGGCGCGAGATAGCGGTTGCGGCTGGACAATGCGAGGCCGTCCGGCTCGCGCACGGTGGGCACGCCGACGATCTCCACCGGGAAGTTCAGATCGCGGGTCATCCGCCGGATCAGCGCGAGCTGCTGGGCGTCCTTCTGGCCGAAGAAGGCCACGTCCGGCCGGGTGAGGTGGAGGAGCTTGGCGACGACGGTGAGCATTCCGTCGAAGTGCCCGGGGCGGCTGGCGCCTTCGAGGAGCTCGCCCATGGGGCCCGCGGTGATACGGACCTGCGGCTGCCCACCCGGGTAGACCTCGTCGGTGGACGGGGCGAACACCACGTCAGCGCCCGCCTCCCGGGCGATCTTCAGATCGGCGTCCAGGGTGCGGGGATAGCGGTCGAGATCCTCGCTGGGGCCGAACTGGAGCGGGTTGACGAAGACGGTGACGACGACGAAGCCGTCGGCACCGGCATGGGAGCGGGCCGTGCGCACGAGGGTGGCATGGCCCTCGTGCAGGGCTCCCATGGTCATGACGACGGCGACGCGGCCACGGGGCGCGAGCTGCTCCAGGGCCCGGTCCAGGTCCTGACGGCTGTGCAGCACCCGCGTGGCCGCCACGGCGGAGTCCTCACCGCTGTGCTCGTGCGACCCGCCGGGCTCGTACGTCTCCTGAGACGCGTAGGTCCCGTCCGGCTCGTGCGGGTCGGGCTCGTACGCCCCGGCGGGGCGGACGGTGTTGCCCGCGTCCTGGCTCATCGGCTGTCCCCCTCGGCGAGCACGCCCAGCAGGTCCTCGGCGAGCTCGGGCTTGAGCAGTCCGTGCGCCAGGGCGCGGTCGGCCGTCGTACGGGCCATGGCCAGATACCCGGCGACCGCCCCCGGCGCGTGCTTGCGCAGCTCGGTGACATGGGCGGCGACCGTGCCGGCGTCGCCGCGGGCCACCGGGCCGGTGAGGGCGGCGTCGCCTGAGCGCAGGGCGTTGTCGAGTGCGGCGCCGAGCAGCGGGCCGAGCATCCGGTCGGGCGCCGCGACCCCCGCGGTGCGCAGCAGCTCCATGGACTGGGCGACCAGGGTGACCAGATGGTTCGCGCCGAGGGCGAGGGCTGCGTGGTAGAGCGGGCGGGCATCCTCGTCGATCCACTCCGGTTCACCGCCCATCTCGATGACCAGCGCCTCGGCGGCCAGTCTGAGCTCTTCGGGCGCGGTGACCCCGAAGGAGCAGCCGGCCAGCCGCTGGACGTCCACGCTCGTCCCCGTGAACGTCATCGCGGGATGCAGGGCGAGCGGCAGGGCACCGGCCCGGCGGGCGGGATCGAGCACGGCCGTGCCATAGCGCCCGGACGTGTGAACGAGGAGCTGGCCGGGGCGGACGGCCCCGGTCTCGGCGAGTCCACCGACCAGGGCGGGCAGGGCATCGTCGGGCACGGTGAGCAGCACCAGCTCGGCGCGGGCCAGCACCTCCGCGGGAGTCACCAGCGGCACATCGGGCAGCAGGGCCGCGGCACGGCGCCGTGAGGTGTCCGATACGCCGGAAGCGGCGACCGGGCGATGCCCGGCCAGCTGGAGGGACGCGGCGAGAGCGGGGCCGACGCGGCCGGCTCCGACGACACCAACGGTGAGCCGGGCCGGTCGGTCCCTGGGGTCGACGGGCTCGGATCCTGGGTGAGGTGCTGACGGTGGTGCGTTCACGCGGCGACGGCCTTCCGTTCCAGTCCGCGGGGGGTACCGGACGATTCCTCGTCATGCTACGCCAGCGCCTCGGGGAGCCCTCGGTCGTCCACAGGCCATGGAGTCGGTCGGGAAGCCCTCCGTGCGGTTATCCACAGGCCGTGCGGATCGGGGCCGGGACCCGCGAAGATCTCAGTACGCCGGAAGACGAGGGGAGCGGCGGAGATGACGACTGCGAACACGACGGAACCGACGGCACCAATGGAACCGACGGCACCCACGCACACGACGAAGAACGCGGCCGACGCAACGCATACAGCGCGGAGCGGGCCGGACGGGACACGGCGCAGGCTCGCTGCCTGGCGGGCCTCGAAACGGGTCCTGTCGCGCGCCACGGGGGAATACCGCCTGGGTGAGCGGCTGACGGCACTCGCTGCGGACGCGGGCGCGGTCCACGACCTGGAGGAGGAGGTCGACGTCTACGGCGACGGGGTCGTCGAGGCGCTGGAGTGCCGGGTGGCGGCGCTGCTGGGTTTCCCGGCCGCGGCGTTCTTCCCGACCGGGACGATGGCGCAGCAGGTAGCCCTCAGATGCTGGGCTGGGCGCACGGGCAATCACGCGGTCGCACTGCATCCGCTGGCGCATCCCGAGGTGCATGAGCGGGGCGCGCTCGGGCTGGTGAGCGGCTTGCGCACGGTCCATCCGACCCGGGCGCCCCGGCTGCCCACGGCCGATGAGGTCCGGGACCTGGAGGAGCCGTTCGGCACGCTGATGCTGGAACTTCCCCTGCGTGAGGCCGGTTTTCTGCTGCCGTCCTGGGACGAGCTGGTGGAGGTGGTGGCAGCGGCCCGCGAGCGGGAGGCGGTGGTGCACATCGACGGCGCCCGGCTGTGGGAGTGCACGGCCCACTTCGGGCGGGGCATGGACGAGATCGCCCAGCTCGCGGACAGCGTGTACGTGTCCTTCTACAAGTCCCTGGGCGGGCTCTCCGGGGCCGTTCTGGCGGGGCCCGAAACGCTCGTCGAGGAGGCCAGGGCCTGGCGGCACCGCTATGGCGGGCAGCTCTTCCAGCAGTACCCGGCCGCTCTCTCCGCGCTGCTCGGCCTGGACCGGGAGCTGCCGCGGCTGCCCGCGTACGTGGCGCACGCGGGGATCGTGGCGGGTGCGCTGGCGGAGGGGCTGCGGTCCGCACCGGAGATCGGCTGGTTCCGGATCCACCCCGATCCACCGCACACCCACCAGTTCCAGGTGTGGCTGCCGTACGAGGCTGATGCGCTGTCCGAGGCGTCGCTGCGGCAGGCTGAGCAGACGGGGGTCACGCTGTTCCGGAGGTGGTTCGCGCCAGAGCCCTGGGGACCGCCCGGTGTCTCGGTCACGGAGGTGACCGTGGCCTCGGAGGGGCTGGAGTGGACCGCTGAGGATGTTCGGGCGGCGGTGGGTGACTTCATACGGTTCCTGGCTCCGGTTGCCGATGGCGGCGGCGAAGCAGCCGGTTGAATACCTCGCGGAGGACCTCCCAGTCGTGGCGTCCTGGAGGAGGAGGGAGCGACGCACCCGTGCGGGTGGCGCGGCAGGAGTCGAGGAGGTGCTGCTGAATGGCGTCCACATGCCCAAGGCTGCGTCGGCAGGCCCGGTGCGCGCGCACCGATTGACCAGCGGCGTCAATCGGGGCGACGTCGTGTGGGCGACCGCGCACCATGGGAGGCGTGAGCGTCTCCATCGACATCGCGGGCCTGCCGCCCGAGCGCATCGTGTTCTCGATATCCCCGCTGGCCGAGCTGGGGGTGGCCCTGCACGCGCTGGCCGAGCCCGGACACCATCCGGGGCTGCACGGCTGGGCCACGGCCACCGCGGCCGGGCTGAAGCAGGATCTGGCCGACCGGCTGCACGAGGCGCACTTCCTGTGGAGCACCACGTTCTCCGACGTGTTCACGCCGTTCGCCGGTGTGCCCGGCCACGACGGAAGCACCGGGGTGACGCTCGCCGAAGAGCTGGATCTGCTCGAGCGGCTCTCGGACGAGCGCTTCGTCAGCGCGGCTCTGGAGCTCACATGCTCCACCTACGACAGCGGCGGCCCGGTCGACGCCTGCCGGGCACTGGAGCTCGCGGCGGTCCGCGGCCCCGGGCCGCTGGAGTTCACCCGACGGCTGCTGGACGATCCCGCGCCCGTGCGCGCCTGGCTGCGCCGCCTGTTCGAGGACTGCGACCAGGCCTTCTTCGCCGAGACCTGGCAGCGGGTGCGCATCCAGCTCGCCGCCGACGCCCGGCACAAGACGGAGCTGCTGCGCCGCAAGGGCCTGGCGGAGGCGCTGCGTGCCGTCTCGCCCGCGCTCTCGCTCGACGAGTCGGCGGGCAGGATCGCGGTGGACAAACTGGTGGAGGGCCAGACCACCGCCGTCGACCAGCAGGTGGGGGCCGGGCTCACGCTCGTGCCATCCAGCTTCGGCTGGCCCCATCTGATGGTGCTGCACGCCCCGGGCTGGCGTCCCGTGATCCACTACCCCGTCGGGGCCCCGGAGCTGCCCGGCCCGGCCTCCGTCGACGTGCTCAAGCTCCGCATGGAGGCGCTCGCCCACCCGATGAGGATGCGCCTGTGCCGCAACCTCGCCCGCACCTCGTACAGCACCGGCGAACTGGCCGACGCCCACGGCATCACGGCTCCGGAGGTCCCACGCCATCTGTCGGTCCTCAAGAAGGCGGGCCTGATCACCACACGGCGCCGGGGCCGCTATGTGCTCCACCAGCTGAACGTCCCGGTGGTGGCCCGGCTGGGCAGCGACTTCCTGGAGACGGTCCTGCGCTGACCGGCTCAGGGCAGAGCCCGGAGGTCACCGCGCCACCGCGCCGGTGGCCGGCTTACCGCGTCAGCGGGTGACCGCTCACCGCGCCGGCGGGGGACCGTCTGACCGCGCCACCGGGTCACCGGGTCACCAGGTCACCGGGTCACCGGGTCACCAGGTCACCGGGTCACCGGCGCCGGGCGATGGTCACTCCGTCGCGCACCGGCAGCATCACCGCATCCACCCGCTCGTCGGCCGCGATCAGGTCGTTGAGCCGCCGCATCGCCACGTGACGCTCTTCCTGGTAGGCGGGGTCGAGCACACGGCCGCCGAGGAAGACGTTGTCCAGCACCACAAGCCCTCCGGGGCGCAGTCGGTCCACGATCTCCTCGTAGTACGCCGGGTAGTTGCCCTTGTCGGCGTCGATGAACGCGATGTCGATGACCGGCTCGCTGTCGAGCGCGCGCAGCGTCTCCAGGGCGGGGGCGATACGCAGGTCGATCCGTTCGGCGACGCCCGCACGCTCCCAGTACGGCCGGCCGATGGCGGCCCACTCCTCGCTGACATCGCAGGCGAGCAGCCGGCCGCCGTCGGCCAGGCCGCGGGCGATGCAGAGGGTCGAGTAGCCGGTGAACACACCGACCTCGACCGCGAAGTGGGCCCCCGTCAGCCGGGTCAGCATCGTGAGCAGCGTGCCTTCGTCGGCGGAGACCTGCATGCACGCGGCGTCGGCGGTGGCCTCTCTGGTGGCGGCGGCCAGCTCGCCGAGGATGTCGTCGGCCGGCGTGTGGTGGCTGAGCAGATACTCGCCGACGACGGGCTCGGTGGGCTCCAGTTCGCCGCCGTCGATCGCGGCGGTCCAGTCGGCGACGAGCTCCTCCCGGGTGGCGAAGCGCATCAGGTGGCGGGTGATGACGTCCTGGACCCGGGCCAGGGACTCGGCGTCAACCGCCGTTGCGGTCAGCTCCAGCCGGTCCGGGGCGGGCGTGAGGACGCAGGTCCCGGAAGAGACCGTGATCGTGCCACGGCCGTCGGGGCGGAGGGTGGTGGTGGCCTTGTGGCCCATGTGCGACACGAGCTGCTTGATGTAGCGGGCGGGGTGGGCGGTCACGACACGGGCGGTGGCGAGGGGCATGGGACTCCTTGGGGTCTCCCGTTAAGTGGCGAGAATCCTCGCCACTTCTGGAAAGGATTCTGAGCCCGGCGCGACGCGGTTGTCAAAAGTGTTTGTTTTCCTAGACACTTCCGCCATGGCACACGATCAGCCCCCGCCCGAAAGCAGCACCGACCAGAGCAGCCGGCGGCAACACGATGAGCAGAACCCCCTGGTGCTGCGCTCGGCCGAGCAGTTCAAGGCTCTCGGGCACCCGGTGCGCCACCGCCTGGTCAACGTGCTGCGCCAGCGGCCCGCGACGCTGCGTCAGCTCGCCGAGGTGCTGCGCATGAGCAAGGGCACCATCGGCTATCACGTGCGTGTCCTGCGCGAGGCCGGACTGGTCCGGCTCACCGAGACCCGCCGGGTGCGCGGCGGCACCGAGCAGTACTTCGCACTGGTCAGCCGCAGCTTCAAGGTCCACGAGGACGCGCCCGTCGGGCGGGAGTTCCTGATCAATGCCGCACTCGGCGAGATGGCACCGGACCGGCCCGGCGAACCCTCCCACACCGCGCTGCGCCACCTCTGGCTCACCGACACCGAGGCTCACGCGCTGGAGGCCCGCCTCCGCGCGATGACCTCGGAACCGCATCCGGCGGACCCCGCACACGGCCGGCCGTACGGGCTGCTGGTCAGCCTCTTCCGTGCCGACGTCCCCAGCCTGCCGCCGGACGACGCGCACTGATCACCCCGCGGTACGCGGCCTTCACCGTGGCCGTGCTCCGGCCACGTACCGGCGA
This sequence comes from Streptomyces sp. NPDC019396, assembly GCF_040632375.1. Lineage (NCBI taxonomy): Bacteria > Bacillati > Actinomycetota > Actinomycetes > Kitasatosporales > Streptomycetaceae > Streptomyces > Streptomyces sp. NPDC019396. The sequence continues at coordinate 53,149 of NZ_JBEYBS010000012.1, forward strand.
CGGATCCTGATCCGGGATACGCGGCCTTTGCCATGACCCGCTCAGGCCACGAACCGGACCGGGCGGTCCCGCGCAGTCAGGAGTGCGGCTCGTCCGCGAGTTCCGCGACGCCCGTGATGCGGTGCAGCGGATAGGTGCGCACCTCGTCGGCCGTGTGGTCGTAGGCGGTGACGAAGCCGCCCTCCACGCGCACGGGTGCGATGACCCGCTGGCTGGCGGCGCCTTCCGCGTTGACATAGCCGATCCAGAGGGCGGAGCCGGTGAGGGCCGCGGCCTGGACGGTGGCGAGGGTTTCGGCGGGGGTGGTGCGGGGGAGCCGGCCGTCCGCCGCGGTCTCGGTGGTTGCGGGCTTGCGGGTGGCGGTGGCGGCCAGGTCCCCGGCGCGGATCGCCTTCACGGCGGCGGCGAGCAGGGTGTCGTCCGGGGACGGGGGGCCGTCGGGGACCGGAACCGGTGGGGTGCGGGGCGGGGTGCGGCGGCTGTCGGCGCGGGTGATCAGGACATCGCCTTCGGCGGACTCTGCGGCCGGTGCGTAGCCCATCGCGCGCAGCCCCTCCAGCAGGCTCGCGGGGTCGGCCTGGGCGGCCAGCACCGTGGGGGCGAGGCGGCGCAGGCGCAGGGGCTGGGAGCGGCGGTCCGCGAGGATCTCGTCGAGCAGGGCGTCGTCGTCGCAGCGTACGTACGCGGAGGCCGCGCCGATCCGCAGGTGGCCGTGCTTGCGGGCCACGTCGTCGATCAGATAGCTCAGCGGCTGCGGCACGGGCGTACGGCTGTGCCTGGTCAGGAAGGCGTGCAGATCCGCCGCCGCCTGCCCGGCGTCGAGGGCGCGTCGTACGGAGGCCGGCGTGAACCGGTACACCGTCGCGCCACCCTTCGACTCCACGTCCGCGAGTACGTCGAGGGCGTCGGCGAGCGGTCTCTCCAGCGGGCCGGGGGCGACCGCCGTGAGGTCGGCCTGGAGCAGCACATGGTCCAGCGGGGGCGGGAACAGCGGCGCGATGGCCGTGGCCGCGAGCCTGGCCTGGTCGGCGGGCGTGTCCGCGGCGAGCAGGGCGCGCGCCGCCGCGGAGAGGGCGCCGCGGCCCGTGAGACCGAGGAGTTCGGCCTCCATGAGGGTCCAGCCCGCGATCCGCGAGCGCAGGTCCACGGCGTCCACACGCACGGGCCGCGCCGGCCGCTCCCAGCGCAGCCGGGCCAGCACCGAGTCCGCGTCGGCGCAAGCACCGGCCGGGAGCTCCGCCAGTAGGTGCAGCACCCGCAGCCGCACCTCCGGCGCGGCGCCGCGGTCCAGATCCGGGCCGAGCGCCGCGAGAGTGCGGCCCTTGGAGTCCTGGCCGCCCACGAGGCCCGGGACACGGGTCGCGGCGAGCCATACCGCGACCAGTTCCGTCCAGCGTTCGGCGGCCGGGAGGTCCAGCCACGCGTCATACGCGGGCGTGGGCACGTAACGTTCGTCGGCCTCCCCGTCGGATGCCAGGAGCCCTGCCCCGTAGGCGAGTTCGATCCAGAACGAGGCGATCGGCTCCGTCACGTCCAGCGCCGCCGCCGTCCGCTTCAGGTCGCGCACGCTCAGCCCGCCGGCCCTGAGCACCGCGGGCCCGCCCGTCTGCCAGTCCTTGAGCAGTTCTTCCACGGTGGCGAGCGCGGTGTACGCCTGACCGGCCGCCGTACTGTCCACAATCTGTGGACGGTGTTCGGTGGCAACCACCACCTCCGGGGCCACCGGCTCCGGCTCCCGGTGCGCCCGGCCTCCGCGCAGATGCAGCGCCGCCTCACGCGGCAGCACCACCGTGCGCGGCGACGCCGGCAGCAGCAGCCCGTGGTCCCGCAGCCAGCGCACGGGTGGCGTGGGATCCGCGGTCACCTCCCCGTATGGCGGCCCCCACACCAGCCGGTCCAGCACCGCGAGCGCCTCCGGCGGAGCGGTGTCCAGCAGCCTCGCCATCCGCTCCCGGTCCGTGAACAGCGCCGTCAGCTCGCCCACCGCTGACACGGAGTCATGCGTCGCAGGCAGCCCGACGGCGGCGAGGATCTCCTGGAGCCGCCCCGGCGACATACCCGCCGTGGACTCGGCGACGGTCGGCCCGAGCCCGGTCGGCGAGGGGTGCGACGGGGACGGGGTGAGCAGCTCGCGTGCGGTGCGCACCAGCCTCAGCTGGTCGTCGTCGCCCCAGGCGAGGGCATGCGCGCGCAGCACGGCGAGGGCACGGGGCAGGGCGGCCGCGATCGCCGGATCCGCGGCCGGATCGGTGGTCGGCTCGCGCGTGTCGCCGGTGTCGCCCGCGAGCAGGCCGAGGACGGTGGCGTACGAGGCGGGCTCGGCGGCCACCGCCAGCGCCTGCGCGGTCTGGAGCGTGAAACGGTCGAGCCGTTCCAGGGCCCGTACGACGGACGCGCGGGTGCCGGCGCGGGTGGCGAGCTGGGTGATGTCGTTCGGCACCGGGGTCAGCAGATCCGGGCGGGCCCGCAGCAGCTCCGCCAGCCCCCCGTCCCCGCGGGCGCGCAGCGCCTCCGCCAAGGTACGGGGCGCCGAGCGCGGCGTACCGCCGTCGCCGCTGCCTCCGTTGTCACCTTTGACATCGTCTTCGCCGACCGTGCGTGCGGGCACGTGCGCCTCCCGATCGAGCTCACCGGTCCCCATCCGCCCCACGTTAGCCCCTGCTCGCGCGCTAACGTCGGGCCAGGGCGCCCACCGGTACGGGCGCGCTGCGGAAGGGCGGCCGTGGGGATCGAGAGCGACCAGCTTGTCTTCGACTATCTGAGCCGGGTCGGCGACCTGGCTCAGCGGCACCAGCTGCCCTCGGGGACCAGGATGCAGCTCGTGTCGTCGTTGCGGAGCGAGATCGACCGGCAGCGTGCGAAGCAGGGCGCCGACAGCCCGGCGACCGTACGCCGCATCCTGGGACGCCTCGGCACGCCGGACGAGGTGGTGGCGGCGGCGTCGCCCGACGGTCCGAGTGGGACCAGTGAGGTCAGCGAGGTCAGCGGAACAGCAAGGACCAGCAGGATCGCCCCGGGCCGGCCGCCGCGCGTGCCGCGTCCGCGCAGGGCTTCGGAGTCCGCCGCGTCGCCACCGCACCTGGCCGGGATGGACGAACTCGGCTCGTCCGACGGCGAACCCGACTGGTGGCGCATCGGGCCCGAGCCGGGTGACAGCGCGATCGGCGGCTTCGTCGGCGGCGTGGAGATCCCCGAAATACTGAAGCCCCCGCCGGTCGAGGACGCGGAGGCGGACGGGGCAGACGCGGCGGAAGCGGCGGAAGCGGACGCCGAGCCGTCCGCGCCCGCCCGGCACCGGTGGCTGACCCGGCTGCGCCGTCATCGCGGTGGCGTGGAGGCGGTCGGGGCACCCGCCGCCCGGCGCTCGCTCGGCAGCCCGCTCCTCCTCGTCGCCGCCGCCCTGCTGGCCATCGGCACGATCCTCGGCTCCTGGCTGACGCTCGGCCTCGGCTGGCTGCTCGCCTACGCCTCCCGCGCCCTCAGTCGCACCCAGGCGAAATGGGCGGTCCTCGGCCTCCCCGGCGTGGTCGCCGGTGGCACCGCGGTCTGGCTGTGGGGGCGCGTCAACGGCCGCTGGGGCGAACCGATCCCGGCCGGCGGCGACGCCATGGCGGATGTCCTCACGGGGACATGGCCGTGGGTGGTACGAGGCGCGGCGATCGCGACGGCGCTGTATCTGGTCCATCGCGCCCGCAGGTCCTGACCGTCCGGTCACGGGGTGTCGCGGTGCCCGTGACGGCGTCCGGAGTGCCCACCGCGGGGTGCGGGGACACCGGGCGACCCGCCCCCGGACAATGGCACCATGCAGCCCCTCACCGTCGGTTTCGACCTCGACATGACCCTCATCGACTCACGTCCGGGCATCCACACCGTCTACCTCGCCCTGGCCGCCGAGACCGGGGTCCCCATCGACGCCGACCTCGCCGTGTCCCGGCTCGGGCCGCCGCTCGAGCAGGAGATCGCTTGCTGGTTCCCCGCGGACCGCGTCGAGGAGATGTCCGCCCGCTACCGGGAGATCTACGCCCTCCACGCCATAGCCCCGAGCCCCGCGATGCCGGGTGCCCGTGAGGCCATCGCCGCCGTCCGGGCGGTCGGCGGGCAGGCCATCGTGGTCACCGCCAAGCACGAGCCGAGCGCCCGGCTGCACCTGGACCACCTCGGCATCGAACCGGACGCGCTGATCGGGTGGCTGTGGGCGGAGGCCAAGGCGGAGGCGCTGCGGGCTCACCGGGCGCGGGTGTACGTCGGCGACCACATCGGGGATGTACGCGGTGCCCGGACCGCGGGTGCGCTGTCCGTCGCCGTGGCGACGGGGCCTTGTGGGGCGGACGAGCTCAGGGCGGCCGGTGCGGATGTGGTGCTTCCGGACCTCACCGCTTTCCCCGAGTGGCTCGCCGCCTACGCGGCGGCGGACCGGGACACGGACCGCGCCTCACGGCGCTGAATCGCGATCGCCCGCAGTATCCCCGCTCCCGCGATGAGGAACCCCAGGCCCATCAGCATGCAGACGGCGTAGGCAATCGGAGGAAACGGCTCCGTGCCGAGAAACAATGGGGCCACTGTGACAAGAGTGGCCACAGCTCCGACGATGAATACGATCCCGCCGGCACGCACCAGCCCGTCCCCGGGCCCTGTCGCCGAACCGGCGCCTGAACTGGCGGCTGAACCGGCCGAACCGGATGAATTCGTTTGGGTTTCGAGAGTCACTCGACCAGGGTAGTTCCCAGCGCACAGGAATCACCGGGGACGTCTTGTCAGCGGGCCCGGGACCATTAGCCTTGGTTGGTGGCGGGTCAGGCAACGACCCGCTGTAGTGCTATCCAGAGCAGTTTTCAGACCAGTTTTCCGTATTTACCACAGTTTCCCTAGTTTCCCGACGAGTACGAGGACGAGGACAGACGTGCCTACCGGCAAGGTCAAATGGTTCAACAGCGAGAAGGGCTTCGGCTTTCTCTCCCGCGACGACGGCGGCGACGTCTTTGTCCACTCGTCGGTGCTTCCTGACGGAGTCGACGGCCTCAAGCCCGGGCAGCGAGTGGAGTTCGGCGTTGTCGCAGGTCAGCGCGGAGACCAGGCGCTCTCGGTGATCATCCTGGACCCGACCCCCTCCGTCGCCGCCGCGCAGCGCCGCAAGCCCGACGAGCTGGCGTCGATCGTGCAGGACCTGACCACGCTGCTCGAGAACATCACGCCTCAGCTGGAACGGGGCCGTTACCCCGACAAGGCGCACGGCGCGAAGATCGCGGGTCTGCTGCGTGCCGTGGCCGACCAACTCGACGTCTAGGTCCGTCCGGTCCAGGGACTTGCAGGCAGAGAAATCCGGCCGTGGGGCAGCACGAGCCCCACGGCCGGAACGCTTTCACGGGAACGTCAGAGCCTCCGGCGCGATCGGCGGCACCAGACCCTCCGCCGCGGCGCGGGTGAGCAGCCCGCGGACCGCCGCGTATCCGTGCTCCCCCAGATCCGCGGTGAACTCGTTGACGTACAGGCCGATGTGCTGATCGGCCACCGCGGGGTCCATCTCCTGGGCGTGTTCGAGTACGTAGGGCCGTGACGCCAGCGGGTCGTCCCAGGCCATACGGACGGATGTACGGGCCGCCTCGGCCAGCACCCCCAGGGCTCCGACGCCCAGCGAGCGCTTGGCGATGATCGCGCCCAGCGGGATCGGCAGCCCGGTGGTGGACTCCCAGTGCTCGCCCATGTCGGCGAGGCAGTGCAGCCCGTAGTTCGGGTAGGTGAACCGCGCCTCGTGGATGACGAGCCCCGCGTCCACCTTGCCGTCCCGCACGGCGGGCATGATCTCGTGGAACGGCAGCACGACGATCTCCCCGACGCCCTCGGGGACCATGTCCGCCGCCCACAGCCGGAACAGCAGATAGGCCGTCGAGCGCTCGCTCGGCACGGCGACCGTCCTGCCCGCGAGACGTGCCGCGGCGCCGGTGCCCGGCCCCGGCTCACGGGTCAGCACCAGCGGCCCGCAGCCCCGGCCCAGCGCACCGCCGCAGGGGAGCAGCGCGTACTCGTCGAGCACGTACGGCAGCACCGCGTAGGACACCTTCAGCACATCGGACTCACCGCGCTCGGCCATGCCGTTGGTGATGTCGATGTCGGCCAGCGTCACGTCGAGACGGGGCGCGCCGGGGACCCGGCCGTGTGCCCACGCGTCGAAGACGAACGTGTCGTTGGGGCAGGGCGAGTAGGCGATCTTGAGGGTGGTGCTCGGTGTCATCGGGCCTCCTCCTCGAGCGCGGGTCCAAGCCTGGCGAACGCGTTCCGCAGGGCCTCCAGGGCCTCGCCGATCCGCCAGGCGGCGCGGTCGCGCGGGCCGACGGCGTTCGACACGGCGCGGATCTCCGTGACCGGGACGCCGTGCGCCGCAGCGGCCTCGGCGACCCCGAAACCCTCCATCGCCTCGCCGGCGGCCCGCGGGTGACGTGCGGTCAGCTCCGCGGCGCGGGCGGCGGTCCCGGTCACCGTGGACACGGTGAGCACGGGGCCGTGTACCGCGTCCAGGGCCTTGGCGAGCGGTGCCGAGAGCGGGGACGGGGCATGGGCGGAGCGGCCGAAGCCGAGTTCGTCGACGGTGAGATAGCCGTCGGGCGTGTCGGCGCCGAGATCGGCGGCGACGATCGCGTCCGCGACGACGATCGCGCCGAGCGGGGCGGTCGGGGCGAAGCCGCCGCCGATGCCCGCGGAGACCACCAGGTCGTAGGTCGCGGCCGTCAGCGCCGTCGCCGTGGCCGCCGCGGCGGCCGCCGGGCCCACACCCCCGGCCAGCACATCGACGGTGACGGTGCAGCCGTCCCCGCCCCCGTAGCGGCTCAGGACGTACCCGCCCGGGAGGGAGGTGCCGCCGCCGGCGGACACCAGCCCGGCGGCAACGGCGTCCGCTTCCGCCTGCACCGCGGTCACGACGAGTACGTGCATGGGCGAGCCCGTTCGGCTCAGCCTTCCTTCTTGAGCGTGAAGTGCCAGATGCCGGTCAGCCGCTTGCCCGTGGTCTCCACGATGCTGACCTGCGCCGTGTTGGTCGCCTCGCCGGTCTGGGTGGAGAAGAACGCGCTGGCGGGGATCGACCGGTACGTCTTGTGGTACGGCTCCTGCTCGGCCTGCTGGCCGCCGATGAACAGCGTCCAGCCGTTCTCGGCCACCTCGGGCTCGACGCCGAAGCGGACCCGTTCGTCCGAGCTGACCTCGACGGTCTTGCCGGTCTTCTTGTTGAGGCAGCCCTGGATCAGCGACTCCTTGATGGCTTCGCCGTCGTTGTAGCAGGCCGCTTCGGTGCTGACCGAGTTCGACCCGACCGTCACGGTCGCGAGCGGCGTCGGCTTGTCGCAGGCGGAGAGTACGAGGAGGCCGGCGGACACGGCACCGAGGGCGGCGACGGCCCGGCGGCGCTTGCCGGAAGAGAACGCAACGGTCATGGGCCGAAGGCTATCGGGCGCCCGGTGTCCCGCCGCGCGGGGGTGCGGCGTGGCGCGGCGGCCCGCGTCCCCCACATGCGTCACACGCATCACCGCACCACGTGACTCAGGCATCACCGCACCACGTGACTCAGGCGTCTCCACACCACAAGCAGCAGGCGCCACCGCAGCCGGCAGCGCCGCGCTCACCTCACCCGTACCGCCCGCACCGTTCGCGGCGGCGGCATGCTGCGCCGGGAGGCCACCACCAGGCCGCGCAGCGCCAGCACCGCGCCCGTCGCGAGGATCGCGGCCGCCACCGACATGCCGAGCACGCCGTTCAGCGGCAGAGCGATCCCGATCGCCCCACCCACCACCCACGCCATCTGGAGCAGCGTCTCGGCACGGGCGAACGCCGATGTCCGCACCGCCTCCGGCACGTCCCGCTGGATCATCGCGTCCAGCGACAGCTTGGAGAGCGCCTGGGTCAGCCCGGCGACAGCACCGAGCACCGCCACCATCAGCGGGCTGAAGAAGACCGCCGCGAGCACCGCGGCCGCCAGTGCCATCATCAGCCCGGCCGCGATGATCACCTCGGGCGGCCGGTGCCGTACCCATGCCCCGATCGCCGTGCCGCAGGCGTTTCCGACGCCCGCCGCGATGCCCACCATCACCAGGGACGCCGCCGCGCTCTGCCCGGCCATCGGATGCACCCGCAGCAGGAAGGCGAGGAAGAAGATCAGGAAACCGGAGAGCATCCGGTGGGCCGCGTTCGCCTGGAGCCCGTGCAGCACGGAGGGCCCGACGGTGCGCAGACTGGGTTTCCGCTCGCCGTGGGTCAGCATGTGCGCCTTGTGCTCGCCCTTCGCGGAGTCGACCTTGTGCGGCAGGGTGAACGCCAGAAACGTTCCCGCCACGAAGATGGCGCAGGCACCGTAGAGCGGCCACGCGGGCCCGATCTGCTGGAGCCCGGCCGCGATGGGTGCGGCGATGCCGGTGGCGACCAGACCGGCCAGGGTCACCCGCGAGTTGGCCTTCACGAGGGCGAAGCGGGGTGGGAGCAGGCGTGGCACGACGGCGCTGCGGACGACTCCGTACGCCTTCGAGGCCACCAGCACGCCCAGTGCGGCCGGGTACAGCTCCAGGCCGCCCGTGGCGACCGCGCCCGACATCGTGAGGGCCAGCACCGCGCGGGTGGCCATCGCGGCCGCCATCGCGGCGCGCCGGCCGTGCGGGATGTGGTCGAGGAGCGGGCCGATGACAGGGGCGAGCAGCGCGAACGGCGCCATGGTGATGGCGAGGTAGAGCGCCACCCGGCCACGGGCCTCGTCCGTGGGGACCGCGAAGAACACGGTGGCGGCAAGCGCCACGGTGACCATGACATCGCCCGCGCCGTTCACGGCGTGCAGCTCGATGAGCTTGCCGAGCCCGGACTCGCCCGCGCCGTGCGCGTGTGTGGCCCGGCGGATGCCGCGCGCCGCGCCGGTGAAGGGCCAGTGCAGGGCACGCCCGACCGACCGGGCCGTCCTGCTCAGCGGCCCGGGCACGGGGGACGACCTCGCGGCTGTCACGTCGTCATAGTGCCCTACGCGCCGCCATCCGGAACGGGTATGAACCGCTATTCGGACGGGCAGGTGGGCGGTACGGCACGGAGGGGGGTAGCGTGCGTAGCGCGCCACCGGCGGTGGTTCTCGGCCGCGCGCCTCTTCGTCATCCCGCAGAATGGGTGATGGTAGGTGCGTGCGCACGGGACCGATTGCCCGGGCGCGGACGTCGATGCGGCACTCCCCCAGTGTTCCGGACCCACTCCGGGGCCCGGGTGGATTCCAGCCGCTCCGCCCGCTGCCCGTACATCGTGGATCCTCCGGCGCGCACCCGTGAGACGGCGTAGGAGAGAAGCGAGACCTGTGAGTGCTGCGACGACGCGAAGCCGTACCCCCGACCGTCTGTGCGCCGAGGCGGTAGACCTCGCCCGGTCGGCGGCCGAGGAAGCGGCTGCGCCGGGGGTGGTGGGCGAGCACACCGGGGTCGCTTCGGAGGGCGACCGGGTGGTCACCCATTTCTTCGAGTGCAAGGAACCGGGCTACCGCGGCTGGCGCTGGGCGGTGACAGTCGCCAGAGCCTCCCGCGCGAAGATCGTCACGATCGACGAAGCCGTGCTGCTGCCGGGCTCCGACGCGCTGCTCGCACCGGAGTGGGTGCCCTGGAGCGAGCGGCTCAGGCCCGGCGACCTGGGTCCCGGGGACCTGCTGCCGACCGAGGCGGACGATATGCGCCTCGAGCCCGGGTATTCGGGCGAGGACGCGCCGCCGCCGAACTCCGCGGTGTCGCACGAGATGGCCGACCGGGTCGACGCCGAGGACGCCGAGATCGTCTCCCGCGGCCCGTCGCGCGGCGCCATCGGCGCGATCGCGGAGGAGCTCGGTATGCGACGCGCCCGGGTGCTGTCGCGGTACGGGCTGCACACGGCGGCAGACCGCTGGGAGGACGCCTACGGCGCCAAGACTCCGATGGCGCAGGCGGCCCCCTCCACCTGTGTGTCCTGTGCCTTCCTGATGCCCCTGGGCGGGTCGCTCGGGCAGGCGTTCGGGGTGTGCGCGAACGAGTTCTCGCCCGCCGACGGGCGGGTGGTCTCGCTGGCGTACGGCTGCGGTGCGCACTCCGAAGCAGCCGTGATGCCGAAGCCGCCCCGCCCGGCGGCACCGGTACTGGACTCGATGCGCGCCGACGAGTTCCCCCTGCGCCCGGCCCCCGACAGCGGCTCGGTCCCGGACCACGCGGACACGGCGTCCCCGGACGACCTGGGCCACAGCTAGGGCGTGTTGCGGAAGTAGCGCCGTCCGCCCGGAAGGCGGGGCTCGCGGCGTCTGGTGCGTGCGATCGCAAGGCGGAGGGTCATCCTCGTACTGGACGTCTTGGATGAGTCCGACAACGCAGCGAGTGTGCGTGCTGGGGGCACCTCCCAGGCGAAGCTCTGGGGGAGTCGCGTGCCAGGCGGGACTTTCGCAGCACACCTAGGCCCCGTCCGGGTGCAGCGCCCTCACCGGGCACCTTGCCGGCGGGTGCGGGGTAGAGCCTGCCCCCACCCCGTGCGGTGCCGGGAAGCACGGGAGACCGGTCCGTCCGGCGTGTGAGCACTCTGGAGGACGGACACTCCGGCCCACCTCGGTGCGGCACACCGCGGAACCCAGCGGGGCCCCGCGCGCGAAACCGAGCCCGGTCCCGCGCCGCGAGGCCCCTCGCGGAGCTCAGCCCGTGCGCGTGAGCGTCTCCTCGCCCCCGTCGCTGCTGAGCGACACCCGCAGCCGTCCGACCCCCGCCGGGAACGCCTCGCCGAGCGAGATACGGATCCGGTGCGTACGGGACGCCGAGGCGTCCAGGCGGGCGCCCGCCACGCCGGAGAGGTACGCCTCGTAGACGGAGCCGCTGACCCCGCCCACCGGGCGCCACGCGCCGGTCGCGGGGTCTCGCAGCGAGACGTTGACGGCTCCGGCCGGGAGGGTGCCGCCGGATTCGGGGGTGATCGTCAGGACGTCCGTCGCCTGCTCCACCGCCTCACCGACGTTGTTGGCGACCGTCGCGTCGAGGGACGCGGTCCCACCGCCCGTGCGCAGGGTGAAGCTGCGGTCCGGCGGGCCGTAGACGATCGTGACCGAACGGCTGGACGGCTGCTCCGGGACGTCCGGCGCCGTGGGCGACTGCGGCGGCACGCCGCTGGGGCCCGGGTCGGGCGAGACCGTGGGCGCCGGGGAGACGACCCCGGGCGGGAGGTCCGCCACGGGTGCGTCGCCGGGCCGCTGGGTCATGGTGACCACCGCCGTGCCCATGAGTGCGACCGCAGTGACGGCCGCGGCCAGGGCGAAGAGCAGCGGACCGCGCCCACGCGCCGTCCAGTTGGGCTGGGGCGGTGCGGCGGGCCGCAGTGAGTGGACGGTGACCTGCTCGGCGCGCGCCGAGAGGGCCCGGGTGAGCCGCTCCTCGACGCTGTCTGCGGAATTCATCGGGTTCCCCTCCCCGCCGTCGGGGCCGTCGGTGTGTCGTTGGCCTTGAGCCTGCGTTCCAGTGCGTCCAGCGCCCGGCTGGCGGTCGACTTGACGGCGCCCCGGGACAGTCCGAGCGTCTCCGCTATGGCGGCCTCGCTCATGTCCGACCAGTAGCGCAGTACGAGCACCTCGCGCTGGCGGGAGGTGAGGTCCTTCAGAGCGACGAGCACCTGCCGGTGCTCGTCGCTCAGCACGGCTTGGTCCTCGGCCGACGCCGCGTCAGCCTCGTGCGGTGGCACGTACTCCCGGGCCGTCTTGCGCCGACGCAACGCCGAGCGGGCCGTGTTGACCACCGAGGTACGCAGGTAGCCGAGTGCGTTGTCGATGTCGTCGAGGGTCTCACCGTGCCGCTTGTAGAGGGCGACGAAGGCGTCCTGGACGACGTCCTCGGCGGCCGCGAGGTCGTCGACGAGGAGGATCGCCAGCCGCACCATGGACAACCGGTGCGAGTGGTAGAGATCCGTGACGGTCGGGCGGGCGCCGGTCCGCCCCCCGTGGACGGACCGGTGCCCGCCGGACGCGTCTGCGCCGAGGGAGAACAGCAGCCGCAGCGGCCAGGGCCGGGGCCTGGACCAGGGCCGGGCCGCCGGCCAGGGGCCGGGCAGAGCAAGGGATGTGTTCAACGCCGTACCTCCGGAGCCACCTGTCGTTCGCGCTGGAGCATCCGGCGATCCCCACCCCCGCGATCTTCAGCCGGGGCATGGTACTCGGTGCGCTCGTCCCGGCCCGGCCGAGTTCGGCCCCGCACGGCCCTACTGGGCGCGGCGGCGGGCGATCAGGAGCCAGGCCGCGCCCGTGGCGACCAGTGCACCCGCGGCGCCGATGAGCAGCGGCGTGGAGTCGCTGCCACCGGTCTCGGCCATGCGCCCGCCCCGCGGGGTGGTCTCGTTCGCGCTCACGGCCCCCGCGGTGGGGACCGGAGCGGCCGACGAGGACGCCCCGGTCACCGTGAACGGCCGGCTGACCCGGTGGCTGGAGAGCGACGCCCGGACCTCCATCCCGAGCGTGAAGCCCTGCGCCTTGTTCGCGGAGGTCGCCGCGATCCGCATCCGGTAGCTCTCGGACCCGCCCGGGGCCAGGTCCAGTTCGTCGGGAGTCACCTGCGCCATCAGGTGGCCGCCCTCGCCGGACGGGACCAGCTTGACGTTCTTCCAGCCGTCGGCGGCGGCCTTCACGTACTGCTCCAGGCGGATCTCACCTGCCTGGAGCTTCCGCTTGACGTCCTGGTCGGTGATCTCCACGACGAGGTTCGCCTGCTGCGGGACGTTGCCCTTGTTGCGGACCGTCGCGATGAACTCCTTCGCCGCACCGCCCTTGGTGAGCGGGGTGGTGGCGCCGAGCCCCGGGGTGATGATCTCGAACGTACGGTCCACGGCCGGGTCGGGGGTGCCGGAACCTTCCTGGTGCTTGACGGTGAAGTCGAAGCCGGCGCCGCCGTTGCTGCTGATCAGTTCGAAGTCACCGCGGTTCGCGCTCTTCGGGAAGTGCTTGGTCAGGCCCAGCCGCAGGGTGTAGGTGCGGGACTCGCCCTTCTTGAGGGTGCCGCTGTCGAGGACGCCCGAGACCGCCTGGTCCTGCTCGCTGAGGCGCACCGGGGCCCACACACCGGAGCGGTCGCGGCGCTCGAAGGTGACGTGCGCGGGATCGAGGTCGCCGGACTCGGTGCCGACGAAGAAAGCGTCCGCGGGGCCGAGGTCCTTGCCGGTGTTGTTGGTGACGGTGGCGGTGAACTCCACGGGCCTGCCGCCGGTGGTCAGCTCGGGCTTGCCGTTGATGCCGCTGATGCTGATGTCGGGGTCCTCGGCCTGTGTGCGTGCCATGCCGAAGCCGATGGAGTCCATGCCGGCGCCGTCCGTGTGGGCGCCGACGGCGACCTCGCCCATGTTCAGGTCGGCCGGGATCGACCGGTCGATGGTGACCCGGAAGCGCTCCCGGGCCTCGGCACCGGGTGCCACCGTGCCGCTGAGGGCGTACGTGGCCTGGAGCGCGTTGTTCCCGCCCTCGCTGAGCGTCAGGCGCTCCCAGACGTCGCCCGAGAGGTGCTCCACGATGACCTTGGAGGGGTCGGCCGGTACGGGCTCGAGCTCGGCGTTGACGTGCTTGCCGTAGGCGACGGTGATCAGGCCCTTCTGACCCTTCAGCGCGGTGGCGGTGCCATTGGTGATGTGCGCGTTGAAGGAGACGCGCTGACCGATCCGGAAGCTTCCCTGCATGTCGAGCTCGGTCGTGACCCCCGCGCTGGCGGCGGCCGGCGCGCCCGGAGCCTGAGCGAAGGCGACGCCCGGCACGGCGACCGGGGTGACCACCGCGAGCAGCACCGCGGCGGCGGCGACAGCGGAACGAGCGACCGTGACAGAACGGGATGAAAGGTGCGTACGCATGATGCAGGTCCCCCCAGGGATACACAGGCTCGGAGAAAAACCGGAAAAGCTGAAAGTGATCTCGGCGGTGGCTCCCGTCCCGGTCCCCCCGGTGCCGTCGGCCCTACTGCCGCCTTCGTAGGGATAGACGTGCGGCCCCGGGCAAGGTTGCAGGTGGTTCGGAAAGTTTTTTTCGGGGTGTGCGAGACGGGCGGGAAGGCGGGCCACAGCAGATGACGCGGTACCTTCAGGCCGCACCGGTAGGCGGTCAGAGGTACACCGGTATCAGGGACACATAGCTGGTGTCAGCGCGGACACAGAGAGCGGAGACGGGCGTGAGCGTCAGGACGACCGAGGGTGCCGACCCGTTCGGGACGGCGCGGCTGCGGCGCGGCGTGCTGGACGCGTGGGGGGCCAGCCCCGCACGCTTCCGGGAGGATGCCAACGCCGAGGAGGACCTCGCGCTCGGCGGCTACCGCGACCGCCTCATCGTCGAGCTCGCCCAGAACGCCGCCGACGCGGCCGCCCGCGCCGGGGTGCCCGGGCGGCTCAGGCTGACCCTGCACGGGGGCACCCTCGTCGCGGCCAACACCGGCGCGCCGCTCGACGCCACCGGGGTCGAGTCGCTGAGCACCCTTCGCGCGTCCGCCAAGCGGGAGCACGACCAGCGCGCGGTCGGCCGCTTCGGTGTCGGCTTCGCCGCCGTGCTGGCGGTGAGCGACGAGCCCGCGGTGGTCGGGCGGCACGGCGGTGTCCGGTGGTCGCTGGCCGAGGCGCGCGGGCTGGCGGCGCAGGCCTCCCAGGGCAGCCCCGGGCTCGGCGACGAGCTGCGCCGGCGCGACGGGCACGTACCGCTGCTGCGGCTTCCGCTGCCCGCCGAGGGCACCGCGCCCGACGGCTACGACACTGTGGTGATCCTGCCGCTGCGCGACGGCACCGCCGAGGACCTGGTCGCCCGGCTGCTCGCGGGGGTGGACGACGCGCTGCTGCTCGCGCTGTCCGGCCTCACCGAGGTGGTCGTGGAGACCCCGGACGGGGTGCGGACGCTGCGTCGCAGCGAGCAGGGCCCGTACGTCCATATCGAGGACAGCGCGCTCGGCGTCAACCGCTGGCGCGTCGTCACCCACCACGGAGCCCTCGACCCCGCGCTGCTCGCCGGGCGCCCGGTGGAGGAGCGGCTGCGCCCGCACTGGAGCGTCACGTGGGCGGTGCCCGTGGACGGCGACGGGGCGCCGCTGTACCCGGCCACCGCTCCCGTCATCCACGCCCCCACACCCACGGACGAGCCCCTCGGGGTGCCCGCCCTCCTCATCGCGACGCTCCCGCTCGACACCGCCCGCCGCCATCACGCCCCGGGTCCGCTCACCGACTTCCTGGTGCAGCGCGCGGCACAGGCGTACGCCGAACTCCTCGGCGACTGGCAGCCGGTGAGCACCGGCACCATCGACCTCGTGCCGGGACCGCTCGGCAAGGGTGAGCTGGACGGCACCCTGCGGGCCGCGATCCTCGGCCTGCTGCCGCGCGTCGCGTTCCTCGCCCCGGCCGCCCCCGGCGCGTCGGCCCCGTCGTCGGCCCCGGCCGACCCGTCCGACCCGTCAGCCCTGTCGGCCCCGTCCCCCGCTGACGGCATGGCGGCGCTGCGGCCGCTGGAGGCCGAGATCGTGGAGGGCGCGGGCGCCGACACCGTACGGGTCCTGGCGGACGTGCTGCCTACACTGCTGCCGGCGGGTCTCGAACGGCGCGTTGAGCTGCGCACGCTCGGTGTCGCGCGCGTCCCGCTGACCGAGGCGGTCGACCGGCTCGCCGGGATCGAGCGGGACCCGTCGTGGTGGTGGCGCCTGTACGACAGCCTCGCCGGGGTCGACCCGGAGCGGCTCACGGGGCTGCCGGTACCCCTCGCGGCTCCGGGTACGCGCGGCCACTCCCCCGACGACGAAACAGACGAAGCGGCGGACGAAGCACCCCCCGCCGCCCCCCAGCGCTCCCGCACCACGATCGGCCCTCGCCAGGTCCTGCTGCCGACCCCCGACACCCCCGCGGGCCTGGCCAGGTTCGGGCTGAAGGTGGCGCATCCGGAGGCCTCCCACCCCCTGCTGGAGAAGCTGGGCGCGTTGCCCGCGACCCCCCGGGCGGTGCTGACGACACCTCAGGTGCGGGCGGCGGTCGCGGCGTCGCTCGACGACGCGGAGGCACCGCTGTGGGACGACGACGCGGCACCGGACGCCGACGAACTCGCCGAGATCGTGCTCACGCTGGTGCGGGACGCGGGGCTGGAGCCGGGCGACGAGCCGTGGCTCGGCGCGCTCGCCCTGCCGGACGAGGACGGCGAGCTGTCACCGGCCGCCGAACTGGTGCTGCCGGGCAGCCCGTTCGCGTCCGTGATGCGCGAGGACGAACTCGCCCTGGTGGAGGCCGAACTGGCCGAGCGCTGGGGCGAGCAGCCCCTCGCGGCCTGCGGGGTGCTGGCCAACTTCGCGCTCGTACGCGCCACCGATGTCGTACTCGACCCCGACGAACTGGACCCCCGGGAAGCGGACTTCCCCGAACCGGACGACGCGGGGCTGCTGGACGCGGTGGACGTGTGGTGCGAGGACGTGCTGGACCGGCTGCCCGACACACCCGTGCCGCCCGTGGCCACGGAGATCGTCGCCGTCCGCGATCTGGACCTGGTGGACGACGACCGCTGGCCCCAGGCTCTCGCCCTCCTCGCGCAGCCGCCGCTGCGGGACGCGCTCACCCAGCCGGTCAGGGTGCTGCTGCCGGACGGCACGACGGAGACCATCCGCCCGTACACGGCCTGGTGGCTGCGCGACCACCCGGTGCTCGACGGCCGACGCCCGGCCGGCTTGCGGGTCTCCGGCGGTGACCCGCTGCTGCTCGGTCTCTATGACTCGGCGGACGCGACGGGCTTCGAGGACGAGCAGGTCCTGCACGCCCTGGGCGTACGCACCTCCGTCGCCGCCCTCCTCGACGAACCGGGCGGCGCCGCCGAACTGCTCGGCCGCCTCGCCGACCCCGACCGCCCGGTCGGCCCCGCCCAGCTGCACGCCCTCTACACCGCGCTGGCCGACCTCGACCCGGAGCAGGTGACGCTCCCCGACGAGCTGCGCGCGGTGGTCGACGGCGAGGTGCGGGTGGTGGACGCGTCGGACGCCCTGGTCGCCGACGCACCCGACCTGCTGCCTCTGACGGCCGGCCGCGCCCTGCTGCCGGTCTCCCCGGACCGTGCGGCGGACCTCGCGGAGCTGTTCCAGGTCGGACGGCTCAGCGAGGCGGTCGACGCCGAGGTGACCACGGTGGGCGAGGAACACGACGTGCCCCCTTCGGTCCACGCCCTGCTGGGCCCGGCGACCCCGCGCTCGTACGTCGAGCACGAGGAACTCCTGGCCGGCGGCACCGAACTGGACTGGCGCCGCACCCCCGACGGCGTCATCCACGCCGCCACCCTGGAGGGTGTCGCCGCGGGCCTCGCCTGGGCGGCGGGCCAGTGGCCGCGCCGCTTCGAGGTGGCGGCCCTGCTGGAGGACCCGTCACGGACGGAGGAGCTGGCGAGGGACCGCTGGTTCGACTAGGCCGTGTTGTGGAGGTCGGGGTCTCGGCGCTGTCCCCTGGGCACCGACCGCCGTATGGCCCCCGCCGTGCACCGGCCCGGCACGGAAACGGCAGAGGGGCGCCGGTCGGGATGACCGGCGCCCCTGCCCACGTCCGTGGCGCTACCGCACGTCGATGAACCAGACCGGTGACGCGGCCGCCCCGATCTCGCCCGTGCGCGGCATCAGCCACCGCCAGTTCGCGTCGAACGCGGCCTTCGGCGAGGCCTTGACGATGCCTGAGGGGTCGGCGGTCCGCTTGGCGGCGAGGCTCCAGGTGGAGACACCCGGCTTGCGGTACTCCAGCTGGACCGGCTGGCCGCTCAGGGCCAGCCACCGGCCGGTGGACCAGTCGGAGATGCCGGCGATGCCGCTGACCGTGAAGAGCTTGCCCTTGGTCGCCTGCTCCGGGGCGCTCATCGTCACCCGGCTCTGACGCAGGATCAGCGCGGAGCCGAGTCCGTTCAGGTCCGTGTAGCTCCTGCCGTCGCGGGAGCGGGCCCAGGCCGCGACCTTCCACTCGCCCGCGAGGCTGTTGCGGCCGAGCTGGGTGAGGGCGTTGATGGTGAACGGTGCCTCGCACACGGAGGTGGTGGCGTCCTTCGCCGTGCATGTCGCCGGTCCGGCGCGCAGGACGCCGTCGGGGCGGTCGTACGGGCCCCGGTGGAGGACGGCACCGACCTCCGCGATGCCCGCGGGGTCGGACGCGGTGAAGCGCACGGTGTACGGCGCCGCGTTCAGGTCGTCGTACACGGGCGGGGCGATCACGCGGCCGCCGTTGACGACCACGTCGGTGATCTTCGTGGCGCCGCGGGTCTCGGCTGCCGCGGGCGCGGGTCCTGCGAACGCCCGGATGACCGTGCGCCGGACGGTCGAGCTCTCGGTGTCCTTGCCGCTCACCCGCAGCGAGACGTACCGCGTGTCCTGGGGGACCGCCAGCTCCGCCGTGGCCTTGTCAGCCGAGTCCGGCACGGGCAGGGCGGTCCAGTTCGCCCCGTCGTCGGTCGAGTACTCCAGGGCCGTCAGGGTCGCCGTGGCCCCGTCCGTACGGGAGGTGGCGACCGCCTCGACGGTCACGGGAGCGGACGCGGTACCCGCGGTGTTGCGGATGTCCAGCCCCTCGACCCGTACGTCCACGTCCACCAGCGGCGGATCGGTCTCGAAGGGGGTGCCGTTGTAGCCGTCCGCGATGAACGCCCACTCGGTCGTCTGCCGGGTGGACAGCGCGGACGGGGCGGCGTGGCTGCGGACCGTGTGGACGAGGCGGTAGGGGTTGCGCGCCGTCGGAATCGTCGCGGTCCAGGGCTTGGGGAAGCCTAGGTCCTTCGCCTCCGCGACGGTAGAGCCGTTGGAGGTGAGCAGGAGGTCCTGGGTCGCGTCGCTGTCCACGCCGCCGTGGCCGGACGAGTCGCTGAAGGCGTACGGCTCGTAGACCGACAGCTTCGTGCCGCGGAGCTGGGTGCCGGACGGCTCGTGGGCGCGGACCATGAGGGGCGCGGCGCCGAACCTCTCGCCCGGGCTGCTCCCCTTGGGCAGGGTGCGGGGCTCCGTGCTGAAGCTGGGGCCGCCGTCGTAGTTCACGAGACGGTGGAAGGACTGGCCCGGCGTCGCGTATTCGGTGACGCTGGACGGGACCCGGGCCGTGGACCCGACGTAGACACCGGATGTGTCGGTCTCCGGGGCCGACAGCATCCAGCCGGTGGTGGTCCCGCCGATCGCGCGCAGGCTGGTGGTGGTCTTCGCCAGGTCCGCCGTGAGCACCCGCGTGAGCGGCGACGCGGGCACGGTGCCGTCGTAGTGGCGGTAGAGGTCGTACCGGTACGGGCTCGGGTTGTTGGCGCCGCTGCCGCTCTTCGTCAGGACGTCGTGGACGCGCAGGGACATGCCGGGGATCGAGAACGGCGTGACGTACACCTTGTTGCCCCAGCCGCCCGCGAAGCCCGCGATGTCGCCGTTCGGCGTCTTGATCCACACCGAGGAGCTGCTCCGGCGCGCGGTCGGCTCGTCCGTGGTGATGCCGGTCTCCTTGGCGGTGTTCGCGTCGAGCGTCACCGTCAGGCCGCGGTCCTTCACCGAGAAGGTCCTGGTGATGAGGTGGTCGGGCTGCTGCCAGTTGCTGAACAGACCGACCGTCACATAGTCGCCCGGGGGCAGGCTGACCCTGCCGTAGGAGTCGAACTGCTCCTCGTCGACGTCGTAGTACACCCAGGTCTTGCGGTTCCAGACGTGGATGAGCGGCCCGAAGTGGTCCGCGTTCGCAAGCTGGAGCCGCACGGAGTACGTGCCGCCGGCGGCACGTGCCGGCGCCTCCCGCGCCACCGGCGCGGCGGACTTCCGGGCCGGCGCGAGGCGCAGCGTCGTGGCCTTCACCGGCTGTCCGCGGTCGGCCTGGGCCGGCTGCACCCTCAGCATTCCGTCCGTGGTGCCGTACGCGTATCGCCCCGGTTGCCCGCCCGCCCGTGCCGGTACGACGCGGAAGCCGGACGCCTTGCCGTTCGCGTCGCGTACCGCCTCGATCCGCTCACCAGCCACAGGCGCCGGAGCGGCCGCGGCCTCCGGCGCCGCTGCCGTGCTCTGCCCGGGCACCAGCAGTACGGCCGCCCCCGCGAGCGCCCCTGCCAGGGTCACCCCTGTGGTTCTTCTCGTCCTTCGCCAAATCCCGATCTGCCCCATGCCCTGCGGAACTCCCCTCCCCTGCCGGGCGCACCCCGCGCCACGGACGACGACGGTCATCACACTGATCACAGCGATCACCGTCGGGTGAACCTTAAACCTTCACAGGAAGTCCTCAGCCGGGTGGTGCTATGCGGGGAAGCGGCGGTCCACCCACCGCCACGCGAGCTCCAGCACCACCCCCGCCGCCACCGCGATCCCCACCGCCGTCCAGGGCATGACCGTGCCCACCAGCCTCAGCGCGAAGAAGTCCTGGAGCCAGGGCACCACCAGCACCAGCAGGAAGCCCAGGCCCATCGCCAGGACAAGGCCGAGCCGCCACCAGGTGTAGGGGCGGGCGATGATCGCCAGCACCCACAGGGCGACCAGGAACAGGGTCAGGGTCGCCGCGCTGGTCTCCGCCTCCAGGGCGTCCGGGCCCCCGTAGTGGGCGCGGGCGAGCAGATAGGTGAGGAACGTGGCCACCGCCGCGATCACGCCGGCGGGGATCGCGTACCGCATGACGAGCCGTACGAAGTGGGGCTTGGCCCTCTCCTTGTTGGGGGCGAGGGCGAGGAAGAAGGCCGGCACTCCGATGGTGAGGGTGGACAGCAGCGTCAGATGGCGGGGCAGGAAGGGGTACTCCACCTGCCAGCAGACCACCAGGACCGCCAGCAGCACCGAGTAGACCGTCTTCGTGAGGAAGAGGGTCGCCACGCGCGTGATGTTGCCGATGACCCGGCGGCCCTCGGCGACCACCGACGGAAGCGTCGCGAAGCTGTTGTTGAGCAGCACGATCTGGGCGACCGCCTTGGTGGCCTCCGAGCCCGAGCCCATCGAGACCCCGATGTCGGCGTCCTTGAGGGCGAGCACGTCGTTGACGCCGTCACCCGTCATGGCCACGTTGTGGCCACGGGACTGGAGCGCGTCGACCATGTCCCGCTTCTGCCGTGGGGTGACCCGGCCGAAGACCGCGTTCGCGTCGAGTTCCGCGGCCATGGCGTCCCGGTCGGCGGGGAGGCGGCGGGCGTCGACGGTGTGCTCGGCGCCCGGCAGCCCGAGTTTCCCGGCGACCGCGCCCACCGACACCGCGTTGTCGCCGGAGATGACCTTCGCCGCGACGTCCTGCTCCTCGAAGTAGGCCAGGGTGTCCGCGGCGTCGGGCCGCAGCCGTTGTTCGAGCACGACCAGGGCTGCGGGGCGGGCGCCGGCGGCCACATCGGGGGCGTCCAGCTCGTCCGCCGTGCCGCCCGTGTGAGCCCTGCGGGCGGCACGCGCGAGCAGCAGCACCCGCAGCCCCTTCTCGTTGAGCCCGTCGGCGTCCGCGAGCACGGGGTCGTCCGGGGGGAGCAGCACGTCGGGCGCACCCAGCAGCCACGCGGAGCTCTGGCCGTCGCCCTCGCTGAAGGCCGCCCCGCTGTACTTGCGGGCGGAGGAGAAGGGCAGCGAACGCGTACAGCGCCAGTCGTCGCTGTCCGGGTACGCCTCGATGATCGCCTGGAGCGAGGCGTTGGGCCGGGGGTCGGACTCCCCGAGCGCGCCGAGCACCTTGCGTATGTACGCCTCGTCGAAGCCGTCCAGGACGCGCAGCGCGGTGACGTCCATCCCGCCCTCGGTGAGCGTGCCGGTCTTGTCCAGGCAGACCACGTTGACCCTTGCGAGTCCCTCGATCGCGGGCAGTTCCTGAACGAGGCACTGCTTGCGGCCGAGCCGGATCACCCCGATCGCGAAGGCCACGGAGGTGAGCAGCACCAGGCCCTCGGGGATCATCGGGACGATCCCGCCGACGGTCCGGGCGATGGAGTCCTTGATGTTGTCGCCCTTCACCACCAGCTGGCTGATGATCAGACCGATCGCGGTCGGGATCATCATCCACGTCACGTACTTGAGGATGGTGGAGATACCGGACCGCAGCTCGGAGCTGACCAGCGTGTAGCGCGAGGCCTCCTCGGCGAGCTGTGCGGCATACGCCTGCCGGCCCACCTTGGTGGCGGTGAAGGCGCCCCCGCCCGCGACCACGAAGCTGCCGGACATCACCTGGTCGCCGCGCCGCTTCAGCACCGGGTCCGACTCACCGGTCAGCAGGGACTCGTCGACCTCCAGGCTGTCCGCCTCGGCCACCTCGCCGTCGACCACGACCTTGTCCCCCGGTCCCAGCTCGATGAGGTCCCCGAGCACGATCCCGGCCGTGGACACCTCGGCGGCGACCCCGTCGCGCCGCACGGTGGGTCTGGCCTCGCCGATGACGGCCAGTCCGTCGAGGGTCTTCTTGGCGCGCAGCTCCTGGATGATGCCGATGCCGGTGTTGGCGACGATCACGAATCCGAACAGGGTGTCCTGGAACGGCGCGACGATGAACATGACCACCCACAGCACGCCGATGAGCGCGTTGAAGCGGGTGAGGACATTGCCGCGGATGATGTCCGCGGTGGAGCGGCTGCTGCGCAGCGGTACGTCGTTGACCTCGCCGCGCGCGACCCGTTCGGCCACTTCGGCGGCGGTGAGCCCGCCGGGGCGGTGTCTGACGGGAAGCTTGACGGGGTGCACGGGGTCGAGCTCCGCGCCCGCGTCGATGAGAGCCCGGCCTGTGGTGGGCCCGGGGCCGTCGCTCCCAGCCCGTTGCGTCATGTTCTCGACGGTACGGCGGGCCGGGCGGGTTCACCCGCCGAGAACGTCGGGATCAGGCCAGGGTCACGCCGGGGCAGGCGGCCGCTATCGGGCCGTCAGGCCGGTCGGACTCGGGCCGGTCATGCCGGTTCATGCCGGTCGGGCAGTCGGGCAGTGGGCGGGACACGCAGGTGACGCCTCGCCGTGCCGGGGTCAGACCGCGGGGTGTCCGTCCTCGGCGGCGGACCCGGCCTGGGCGGCGCGCTTGATCGCCGCGTCGCGCTTGCGCACGTACCAGATGCCGATGAGCCCGAGACCGCCCCCGGCCAGGCAGGTCCACACCCACCAGGTGAGCTCGCGCTCCGCGAACCAGCCGTAGAAGGGGAGCTGCACGAGGAACAGGACGAACCAGATGATCGTGCCGCCGGTGATGGTGGCGACGACGGGCCCCTCCAGGGGCTCGGGTGCCTCGTGCTTGGGGGTCCACTTCGCCATGCGGTCAGTGTAGGCGGCCGTCCCGGGCAGGCGACTGGCCGTTGCCTGCGGGCGTCTACGCGCGGAGATACCGATCTTCCTCTTATACGTTCATACTGAAGCGGTTTATGTCCGGCCCGAATCCTTCGTATGAACGTCCAAGGAACTCCCGAGGGCACGCAAGGAACTCGGCAAGAACCCTTCACGAGGTCCCGCATGCCCCCCACGGCCACCGCCCACGCGGACGCCCAGCCGCAGCAGCCGCCACAGCAGCCGGACTCCGGTCGCCCCGGCGCTCCCCTCGGCCCGCTCGACCGGTTCTTCAAGATCTCCGAGCGCGGCTCCACGATCCCCCGCGAGGTACGCGGCGGCTTCGCCACCTTCTTCGCGATGGCCTACATCATCGTGCTGAACCCGATCATCCTCGGCAGCGCGAAGGACATGTACGGGCACCAGCTCGACGGCGGCCAGCTGGTCACCGCCACCGTGCTCACCGCGGCCCTGACCACCCTGCTGATGGGCGTGATCGGCAACGTCCCGATCGCGCTGGCCGCCGGGCTCGGCGTGAACACCGTCGTCGCGCTCCAGCTCGCCCCCCGGATGAGCTGGCCCGACGCCATGGGCATGGTCGTGCTCGCCGGTCTCATCGTGATGCTGCTGGTCGCGACCGGCCTGCGGGAGCGCGTGATGAACGCCGTGCCGCCGGGCCTGCGCAAGGGCATCGCCATCGGTATCGGCCTCTTCATCATGCTGATCGGCCTGGTCGACTCGGGCTTCGTCTCCCGGATCCCGGACGCCGCCCACACCACCGTCCCGCTCCAGCTCGGGCTCACCGGCCACCTCGGTGGCTGGCCGGTGCTGGTGTTCGTCCTGGGCACGCTGCTCACCCTCGCGCTGATGATCCGCAAGGTGCCCGGCGCCATCCTGATCTCGATCGTCGTGATGACGGTCGTCGCCGTCGTGATCCAGCTGGTCGCGGGGCTGCCGGGGACGGCCTGGGGCCTCACCGTCCCCGAGTGGCCGGGCAACCCGGTGGCGACCCCAGACTTCGGGCTGGTCGGCCAGGTCAGCCTGTTCGGCGGTTTCGGCAAGGTCGGCCTGCTCACCGGCGCGCTCTTCGTGTTCACCGTGCTGCTGTCCTGCTTCTTCGACGCGATGGGCACGATCCTCGGCGTCGGCGACGAGGCCAAGCTGGTGGACGGGAAGGGCGAGTTCCCGGGGATCAACAAGGTGCTGATCGTCGACGGCATCGCCGTGGCGGCCGGCGGGGCCACCTCGTCCTCCGCCAACACCTGCTTCGTGGAGTCCACGGCGGGCGTCGGCGAGGGCGCCCGGACGGGCCTCGCGTCCGTCGTCACGGGAGCGCTGTTCGCGGTGGCGCTGTTCTTCACGCCGCTCGCCACGATGGTCCCGTCCCAGGCGGCGACGCCCGCGCTGCTGGCGGTCGGCTTCCTGATCCTGGCGGGTTCGGTCAAGGACATCGACTGGAGCGACCACACGATCGCGGTCCCGGCGTTCCTGGCCATGGTGATGATGCCGTTCACCTACTCGATCACCAACGGCATCGGCATCGGCTTCATCGCCTTCGCCGTGCTGCGGCTGGCGGCTGGGCGGGGCCGCGAGGTGCCGGTGGCGATGTACGTCGTCTCAGCGGTGTTCGTCTTCTACTACGCGATGCCGGCGCTGGGGCTCACGTAACCGGGACCATGCGGCCGCGATGCCGGCGCTGGGGCTCACGTAACCGGGACCATGCGGCCGCGATCCGCATGACCGGGACCCACGTGGCCCGAACCCATGCGGCCGGGGCTCACCTGATCGGGTGAACCGGCCCGGGCCTCCCGGTGCCCCTGACCCCCCGGTCAGCCCCGGCCCCGCCCGGGTCGGCACCCCGGGCCGTAGAACCTCTCCGTCTCGTCGACCGCCGCCTTGAAGCGCTCGTCGAAGTCGTCGCGCATGAGCGTCCGGACCACGTAGTCCTGGACGCTCATGCCGCGTTTGGCGGCATGCTTCCGGAGCCGGGCAAGCAGCTCCTCGTCCATACGCAGGCTGAGCACTGTCGATGCCATGTCAGCCAGGGTCTCTGGCCAGAACCGCTCGGTGCGTCGTTTTCCGGACCCCTATCACCCGTTCGGGTGACCCCTCGCACACCTCACGCGCCAGCCGGGAATCGGTTGGTCTTTAGGCTACGTAATGAGTTACGCTAATGAACATGCCTGACCTTTCCCGTCCCGTGGCGTCCACCGCGGCGTCCACCACCGCGGCCGAGGCCGCCGGAGTGGACCCCACCGCACTGGACGCGGCAGCGGTGGACTCCCTGCGCTCAGCCGTGATGCGGCTGGGCCGGCGCCTGAAGCACCAGCGCGTCGACGAGTCGCTGAGCCCCACCGAGATGTCGGTGCTCGGCACCCTGGCCCGCTGCGGTTCCGCCACCCCCGGTGAGCTGGCCCGCAGGGAGCATGTGCAGCCGCCGTCGATGACGCGCATCGTGGCACTGCTGGAGTCCAAGGGCCTGGTCCGGCTGGAGCCGCACCCCGATGACCGCCGGCAGAAGGTGGTCAGCCAGACCGAGCAGGCCGAAGCCATGCTCGAGGAGAGCCGCCGTAAGCGGAACGCCTGGCTGGCATCCCTCGCCGAGGGTCTGGACGAGGACGAGTGGGCCAAGCTGCGCGCAGCGGCCCCCGTACTGGAGAAGCTGGCGCATCTGACACCCCCGTCCGGGAGCTGACAACAGCCGACCACGGCCCCGGACCTTCACCCGATCGGCGCAAGGAGGCGAGCCCTTTTGAGTACGGGACCCGGAGCAGACTCCGCACCCGGACCGAACCCCCACCGCAACCCGAACCCTTCATCCGAGGCCGAGCCGGGGCCGACCCCGGAGAGCGCCTCCCCCTCCGGGACGTTCTCTTCCCTCAAGGTCCGCAACTACCGGCTGTTCTTCACCGGAGCCATCGTCTCCAACACGGGCACCTGGATGGCCCGTATCACCCAGGACTGGCTGGTCCTGAGCCTGACCGGATCCGCCGCCGCCGTCGGTATCACGACGGCCCTCCAGTTCCTGCCGATGCTGCTGTTCGGCCTCTACGGCGGCGTCATCGCCGACCGCTACCCCAAGCGCAACATCCTGCTCTTCAGCCAGACCGCGCTGGGGCTGTGCGGGCTCGCGCTCGCCGTCCTCACGCTGTCGGGCCATGTGCAGGTCTGGCACGTGTACCTGATCGCGTTCCTGCTCGGCATGGTCACGGTCGTCGACAACCCGACCCGGCAGTCCTTCGCCTCCGAGATGGTCGGCCCAGACCAGATCCGCAATGCCGTCAGTCTGAACTCCGCGAACTTCCAGTCGGCCCGCCTGATCGGTCCGGCCGTCGCAGGTGCCCTGATCAGCGCGGTGGGCAGCGGCTGGGCGTTCCTGCTGAACGGCCTGTTCTTCCTGGCCCCCGTCATCGCGCTGCTGCGGATGCGCACCAGCGAGCTGCACAAGTTGGAGCGCGCCCCGCGCGGCAAGGGCCAGCTACGCGAAGGGCTGAAGTACGTCGCAGGGCGGCCCGAGCTCATCTGGCCGATCGTGCTGATCGGCTTCGTCGGCACCTTCGCCTTCAACTTCCCGATCTGGCTCACGGCCTTCGCCGACCAGGTCTTCCACGTCGGCCCGGGCAGCTACGGCCTGCTCAACACCCTGATGGCGGCGGGCTCCCTGGCGGGCGCGCTGCTGTCCGCCCGCCGCGGCTCGTCCCGGCTGCGGATGCTGGTCGGGGCGGCGGCGCTGTTCGGCGCCCTGGAGATCGTGGCGGCGCTGTCACCGTCGTTCTGGCTCTTCGCGCTGCTGCTCGTACCCCTCGGCATGGTCGGTCTGACGGTCAACGTCACCGCGAACTCCTCGGTGCAGCTGGCCACCGACCCGGCGATGCGGGGCCGCGTGATGAGCCTCTACATGATGGTGTTCTTCGGCGGTACGCCACTGGGCGCACCCATCGTCGGCTGGATCACGGACACCTACGGCGCCCGCACCGGCTTCGCCGCGGGCGGCGCGGTCTCACTGCTCGCCGCCGCCGTGATCGGCCTGATCCTGGTCCGGGTCGGGGGCCTGCGGATGCGCGTGGACCTGCGGCAGGGCCGCCCCCGCGTCCGCTTCGTGCCGCGCGAGCAGCGGCAGCTCACCGCGGCGGCCTGACGGGGCCCGCCGCCGCGGGCCGGGGGGCGGGGTGTGCGGGGCGGGAGCGTCTCCCTCACGTCGCACGACGTTCGCATACGCTCGAACGCCCGCTGTCGGAACACGGAAGAACGGAACAACCCCGGTATGCCGCGACAGGCCGCGCAGGACTTACCGAGCCCGCGCCGGAGCCCGGTACACAAGAGCCCGGTGCGGAGCCGGGGCCCGGCCAGGGCCATCGCGCTGGCGGCGCTCCCTCTCTACGTGACCATGATCGCGTCATCGGCGGGTGCGCTGGTGGACACCGCCGTGCTCGGCAGACACGGCACGGCGTCACTGGCGGCCCTCGGCCTCACCCTGGCGTTCTCCCTGCCGGCCACCGCGACCGTCGCCGGTGCCATGCGCGGGCTGATGCCGTTCATCGCGGCGAAGGAGAACGACCCCGACGCGCTCGTACCCGTGGTCCGCGACGGCATGTGGCTGGGCATCGGCACCGGGCTGCTCGGCGCCGTGGCGGTGGCGGCGGTGCCGTTGACCGGCCGGGCGTCCGGTGTGCCCGCCGGCACTCTGGCGCAGCTGGGCGCACTGCCGGCGCTGCTCGCGAGCAGCGTGCTGATGGCCGCGCTCGGAAGCTCGGCCACGTCCGCGCTCATCGGCCTGGGCCGGTCCAGTCTGGTGATGCGGGCCGGTCTCGCGGGCACGGCGACGGCCGTGGTGCTCTCACTCGTGCTGGTCGGCGGTGCCGGGTCGTGGCACGGGCTCGGGGCAACGGGAGCGGGTATCGCGATGCTGGCCTCCAGCACGATCAGCGCCACGGTCGCACACTGGGCCCTGCGCCGCTCCACGGTTCTGGCCGGACGACGCCTGGGGATCGGGCGCCCCCACCTCCGGGCGCTGCTGGCCCTCGCCCGGGTCGGGCTGCCGCTCGCCGCGACCGTGCTCATCAAGTTCGGCGTGCTCGGCGTGCTCGCGCTGGCCGCGGCCCGGGCCGGCAGCGGCAGCGCTGCGGCGCACAGCATCGCCGCCTCCCTGGTGAGCGTGGTCTTCACGGCCGCGATCGCGATCGGCCAGGCGACGATCCCTCTGATGGGCCCGTACGTGAAGGCGGGCGACGCCTCAGGAGTGCGGCGCGGAGTGGTCGCCGGGCTGAAGGTGGCGCTGGCGACCGTGCTCGCCCTGGGTGCCGCGGTCCTGCTGTTCCGCTCCCCGGTGGTCTCGGTCTTCACCCATGACCCGGAGCCCCGCGGTCTGGTGACCTCCCTGCTCCCGCTGATCCTCGCCGTGGTCGTCCTGGACGCACTGCAAGCGGTGCTCGGCTTCGGTCTGATCGCCATCAAGGACACGGTGCCGAGCCTCGCCGTCTTCGCCGTGTGCTACGGGACGCTCGCACTGGCGGCGATCCCCCTCGCCGCCTCAGGCGGACTGGGCGCCCTGTGGACCGCCCTGGCCTGCGCCAACGCCTTGCTGGTCATCGGCCAGGCGTGGTTCTTCCACCAGCGCAGCGGCAGGCTCCGCCCGGCGCACCACGAGCCCGAGACCCAGCGACGCGGCGACGAACAGCCCGCCCAGCAGGAGCCAGCCGGGCACACCCCAGCCGACCAGTAGCGCCGTCAGCACCAGGGGCCCGGCGGTACGGGCCACGGTCAGGCCGGTGCCGAAGAAGCCCTGGTACTCCCCGGTGCGCCCGGCCGGGGCGAGGTCGAAGCTGATCTGCCAGGAACCGGCCGAGTGCAGCATCTCCCCGGCGAGATGCAGCACCGCGCCGGCGACGAGCGCGGCGACGACCACCCACACCGGCATCGCGGCACCCGACAGCGCCATGACGGCGCACGAGGCGAAGAGGATGAGCCCGGACCGCCGCACCGCGCCCGTGGCCGTGCCCAGCGAGTGCACCCCCCGCGCGGCCCTGACCTGGAACGCCGCCACGCCCAGGGTGTTGACCACGAACAGCGCCGATGCCACCCACTCCGGTGCCTCGGTCCGCTCGCTGATCCAGAGCGGGATGCCGAGGCTGAGCAGCGGCATCCGCAGCAGCAGCACGGCGTTTACCAGCGTGATCAGTACGTACGGCCGGTCACGCAGCACGCCCCGCCCGGCGGCCGGCCCGGCAACCGTCCCGGCGCCCCGCACGACGGGCAGCCGCGCCAGCACCACCGCGCACACCGCGAAGCTCACCGCGTCCATCGCGAACACCGCGAGATATGCCCCACGGCTGCCCGCGTACAGCGCCAGCCCGCCCGCCCCGGCCCCCAGGGCGAGCCCCGCGTTCAGCGTGGACTGGAGATGGGCGAGCACGGCCGTGCGCTCCTGCTTCGTCACGAGCCCGGCGAGCAGCGCCTGCCGGGCCGCCGCGAGCCCCGACACGGCGGCCGCGTAAAAGCACGCGGCGACGAGGAACGGCCCGAAGGACCGCACCACGAGGAACGCCCCGATCGCCGCACCGGCCGCGAGCGCCAGCAGCACCGCCGTCCCCCGCGGACCCCGCCGGTCGGCGAGCCGCCCGAGCGGTACCCCGACCGCCGAGCCGAACGCCCAGGCGAGGGTCAGCCCGAGGCCGATCCGCACCGGGGACAGCCCGACGACATGGGAGAAGTAGAGGGCGGACGTGGTGTAGAAGGCCCCGTCGCCAAGGGAGCTGACGAGCTGTGCGAGAGCGAGCCGACGGGCGGCAGGGCCTGCGGGCGGGAGGATGCGGATCGTCGTCACGGCAGCAACGCTAGGCTCCCAATGCCCCTTTCCCCAGGTCCATTCGGCCGCCTTCCGACTGGGCCACTCACCGGCGGCCGACGACGACGGTCGCGTGCCACTCATCCGACATGGCGACCCACGGCTCCAGCCCGCCGCGCCCCACGGCCTCGACCGCTGCCGCCGCCTGCCGTTCGCTCGTCTCGAACAGCAGACACCCACCCGGCGCCAGCCAGCGTCCGGCCTCCGACGTCACCCGCCGCAGCACGTCGAGCCCGTCCGCACCGCCGTCCAGAGCGACCAACGGTTCGTGCACCCGCGCCTCGGCGGGCAGCAGCCCGACCTCCTCGGTGGGTACGTAGGGCACATTGGCGGCCAGGATGTCGATCCGTCCCCGCAGCTCACCGGGCAACGGCCCGAAGAGATCCCCCTCGTACACCCGCCCCCCGTACGCCCCCACGTTGCGCCGCGCACACCGCACCGCAGCCGGGTCCACATCGGCCGCGTACAACTCCACCCCGCCATCCGCCCCGCCGTTCAGCACGGCTGCCAGTGCGGCCCCCACCGCCCCCGTGCCGCAGCACAGATCGACGACGAGGCCCGCGTCCGGCCGGGCGTCGAGCGCCTGCCGTACGAGGAACTCGGTACGGCGCCGTGGCACGAACACCCCGGGATCCACAGCGATCCGGAGTCCGCGGAACTCGGCCCAGCCGAGGACATGTTCCAGCGGGTGCCCGTCGGCGCGCCGCTCGACCATGGCGGAGAGTTCGGCGGGGGTCCGGGCGGTGGAGAGGAGCAGTGCCGCCTCGTCCTCGGCGAAGACACAGCCTGCGGCGCGGAGCCGGGCGGAGACGGCGAACGAATCAGAAGAAGAAGCGAGTGACACGGAAGCGGGAGCCTTTCGGAAAGCCGAGCGGGGCTCCCTCAGCCGTCTACGAGGACGGCGGCACGGAGGCGAGCACCCAGCCTGCTACAGCGGTAATGGGTCCCACCTCCTCTTTCCGGTCACGACACGACGGGCAGTCACTCTACCCGAGCACACCCGGCAGTCACGGAACCGTGCCGTCGATTCACGGCAGGCGCCCCTCCCTGTTGACCTCCCTGACCCGCGCCCGCAGCATCTCCCCCGGCGTCGCGGACCGCAGCGACTCCGGCGGGCAGTCCCACTCCCGGCCGCCGCCCGGGGGGCGGAGCTGGACGTAGGGGCCGTCGGCGTCCATGACACGGCCGATGCGGCCGTCACGGGAGTCGACGGCGAAGTCGCCGCGGCGGGGGCGGGGCGACGAAGGGAGAGCGCTCATCAGCGGCCCTCGTGCAGGACCGCGGCAAGCCGCAGCGCCGTGTCCAGGTTGCAGCGCCCGAGGTCGACCAGCGGGTAGTCGGCCGTCTCGCTGGTGATCGACAGCAGGTCCACGCGGATGGAAGGCAGGCTCACTCCCTTCGAGTCGAGCTCCGCCCTGAGCTGGGCGATGACCACTTCCGCGGCACGGATTCTGTCTTCCGGTGGGACGGCCATCGGATACCTCCACTCTGAGTGTTCGCGTTCTTTACACAGCGTGGCGGGCCGAGGGCTAGCCTGGCCAGTATTGGCGGCCCAACAACCCCACTTGCGTGACAGGGAGTTGACATGCCTGGACCGAAGTGCCTCGATCCGTTCGCCTCTCCCCGGGCCCTGATCGGCTCGGAGTTGAGGCACGCCCGCGAGCGGGCGGGGCTCAGTCAGCGCGAGCTGGGGGAAATGCTTCATGTGAGCGGCACGTTCATCGGGCAGCTTGAGGACGGCTCACGGCGGATACAGACCGCGCTCGCGTGCAGACTCGACGAGACACTCCGCACGGGCGGGTTCTTCGAGCGGAACTGCAAGGCCCCCGGCAAGTCGAAGTATCCCGACCACTTCGCCGAAGCCGTGGAGATGGAGGCGGCCGCGACGGCCATCAAGGAGTACGACCCGGCGCTGATCCCGGGGCTGCTCCAGACGGCTGCGTACGCACGGGCGGTGTGCCGGGCGTATCAGCCGACCGCGCCCGAGGAGTACATCGACAAACTGGTCGAGGCACGGCTGGAGCGGGCGGTGATCCTCGCCCATCCAACAATGCCGCTGTTGTGGGCGGTTCTGGACGAGGCCGCACTGCGGCGGAATGTCGGCGGCGGGGCGGTGATGGCGGAGGCGCTCGGGCATGTCGTCGCGCTGGCACGCCGCAATCGGGTGATCGTCCAGGTGATGCCCTTCACTACAGGGGCCCATGCGTCACTCGAAGGCTCGCTCAAACTGATGACCTTCAGCGACGCGCCCCCGGTCGCCTACCGCCAAGCCCTGGGCTCAGGTCACCTGGAGGACGATCCTGTCACCGTCGCCCGTTGCCAGCTGACCTACGATCTGATCGCGGCGAGCGCATGGTCGCCCGAGGATTCCCTGGCCCTGATCGAGTCGGTGGCGGAGGATTACGCGCATGAAGAGCACCAGCCCTGAGTACGACCTGAGCAGCGCCATCTGGCACAAGTCCAGCTACAGCGGCGGCAGCGGCGGGAACTGCGTCGAGGTCGCCACCTGGCGCAAGTCCTCCTACAGCGGCGGCAGCGGCGGGGACTGCCTCGAAGTCGCCGACGACCACCCCGGCATCGTCCCCGTCCGTGACTCCAAGAACCCCGAAGGTCCCAAGCTCGTGTTCCCGGCCGCCGCCTGGTCCGCGTTCATCGCCGACGTCAAGCGCGCCTGAGCACCGTCACCCCCCTCATGCCCCCGGCTCACGCCGGCCGGGGGCTCGTCGCGTAATCGGGCAGGCCGGGGATGCTGCTGACCTTCTGGCCTTCCTTGAGCATCCAGTTCAGCAGCAGCGGCCTCGACAGCAGGCCGTTGCGCAGCCGCAGACCCCTCGTGGTCCTCGGGGCGAGGAACGGGCCCGTGCGGTCGCCGCCCTTCTGGCAGCGCTGGGCGTAGTCGCGCAACACGGCCTCGTAGCGGGTGAAGGCGGCCCGGTGGTCGCCGTTCGCCCGGGCCAGCTCTCCGGCCAGGACGTACGCGGCGACGATCGCCGTTCCCGTGCCCATGCCGCCGATGGTGGCGCCGCAGGCCGCGTCGCCGATGAGGGCGATCCGGCCGGTGGACCAGGTGGGCACGTCCGAGCGGCTGATGGAGTCGAAGTACAGCTCGGGCGCCGCCCGCAGCGAGTCCAGCAGGCGCGGCACCTCCCAGCCCAGGTCCGAGAAGGCCCGCGTGACCAGGGACTTCTGCTGTTCGAGGTCCTGGCGGTCATAGTCCAGCCTCGGTGAGGCGAACAGCAGGAAGGCGCCCGCCAGCTCGGGGTCCCGGTAGTCGGCGCCGACGGCCGCGAGCCTGCCCGGGGTGTTGAGGCCGGTCACCCCCGTGCCGCCCTCCAGGCCCAGGTAGTTGGGGAGCCGCCAGGTGGCCGCGTAGTAGCCGAGGTGGCTGACGTACCGCGCCTCGGGGCCGAAGGCGAGGCGGCGGACGTGGGAGTGGATACCGTCCGCGCCGATCACGAGGTCGAACTCGCGTGGCGTGGAGTGCCGGAAGGTGACCCGTACGCCGGTCGGGGTCTCGGTCAGGGAGGCGATGGAGTCCCCGAAGAGGTACTCGGTGTACGGGGCGCTGTGCTCGTACAGCACGCGTGAGAGGTCGCCGCGCAGGACCTCGATGTCGCCCCCGGCGAACTCGGCGGGCAGGTGCAGGCGCTGCCGGCCGTGCTCGTCGATGAAGGTCATCGGGCTGCCACCGGTCCGTACGCGGCGCAGGTCGGGCAGCACGCCCATCCGGTCCAACACCGTCATGTGTGTGTCGCCCCGGAAGTCGACGGCCTGGCCGCCCTCTCGCAGGGCCGGGGCGAGTTCGACGACGGTCGGGGTGAAGCCGAGGCGGCCCAGCCAGAGGGCCAGGGCGGGTCCGGCGATGCTCGCCCCGGAGATCAGGACGGTCTTGCGCTGCTGGTCATGCATGTGCGGTTCCCCCTCGCGGACAGAAACTGTGTCCCATGGACACGGTTAACTATTGTGTACCATAGACACAGTTTTCTCGCAGGTACAACACGGCAGGCGGCATGACCGACGAACACACCCACACGGCACGGCTGTTGTGGGGACCGCACCCCCAGCCCACGCGCGGCCCCAAGCCGAAGCTCGACCTCCGGCGCATCGCGCACACCGGGATCGGGATCGCCGATGCCGAGGATCTCCCGGCGGTGTCGATGCAGCGCCTCGCCGGCGAGCTCGGTGTCACGAAGATGGCGCTGTACCGCTATGTCCCGGGCAGGACCGAGCTGGTCGCCCTGATGCTCGAGGAAGCGGTCGGCCCGCACCCCTCGCCCGATGCGCCGCTCGGCGGCTGGCGGGAGGAGCTCGACCACTGGGCCCGCCGCTTGCTCGAGGTGTTCTGCCGCCACCCCTGGGCGGCGGAGGTCGCGGTCCGACCCCGGGTCATGGGCCCGGCCGAGCTTGGCTGGATGGAGTACGCGGTCTCCGCGCTGGACGGCACGGCCCTCACCGGTGCCGAACGGCTGGACGCAGTGGTCCTGCTCGCCGGACACGTCCGCGCCACGGCCCAGCACCTGCGCGCGGCAGGCCCGGTCGGAAGTCCGGAGGCTCAGCTCGGTTCACTGCTCGCGGAGTTGCTCGGAGCCCACGCGGAACGCTTCCCGGCCCTGTGCGCCGCCTTCACCTCCGTGGGCGAGTCGGGCGGGGGCGACCAGGCATGGGAGTTCGGACTGCGGAGCATCCTGGACGGGCTGGCGGCGCTCATCGAGCACGATCGCGACTGACACAGGCGCCGCACGCAACTCACGCCGGGGCGCCGGCCGGCGAGATCCCTCCCGCGGCGCCACGCATCCTGCACGGGCCGCTACACGGATCAGTCCGCCCTGGGCTGCCAGGAAGCACTCTGCCGCACCGCCACCACGGCGACCACGCCCTGCGGACGGCGGCAGTCCTGATGGCAGTCTTGCGCTGCATTCGCGCGTTCCCTTCCCCCGTGAAACCTTGACTGATCCGGCGCAGGGCATGGGTAAGGATGGCACCCCCTCGCCTGGCGACGTGGCGGTGCGACGACGCATGCCCTCTCAGCCGCAAGAGGGAACGCAAGCGCGGACACCGTCCAACGCGTAGACATCTGGCCACGTTTGGCCATACAAAACGACCACCACATGCATCACACCGGTCATACGGAGTGACGGGGCGCGCCGTCGTGGTCCGTGCGGCGGCGTCCAGTTGAGGGATACGCGGGAGCCGTCACCATCACCCTGACCTGCGAGGATGCGACACCAGTACACCGCCTGAGGCATATGCCCTATTTATATCGCCCGCGTGTTCTGACGCTTTGGATTGACTTGTCCGCTCATGATCTTTCCGGCCGGACAACCCGCTCACGGCTTGGGTTTTCGGTGATCAGCGGATGATCGATCCTGGTACGAACGGAGCCCCAGCCTGATGACACTACAAACCCGCACCACGGCCCGCAGGCGAAACGCGTCGCGACTGGTCGCCGCAGCGGCGTGTGCGGTTCTGCTCCAGGTGGCCGGTGGCGTACCGGCCGCGTCGGCGACCGTCGCCGCCGGGCACCACGCCGGCACCCGCGCCGTACCGGCCGACTGCCTGGCACAGAACGCCTACATCCTGGCCGGGCCCAAGGGCCGTTCCGAGGGCACGTCGGTGCAGCAGGTGGATCTGGGCACGGGGGTGCGGACCGAGATCGGCAACTTCACCGTGCCCGCCGGGGTCGCGGTGAACGGACTCGGAATGATGCCGGGCGGCGAGGTCGCCTGGGCGGTGTCCGAGGAAGAGGACTCCGGGACCGGGACGCAGACCGTGTTCCGGCTCGACCTGAACACCAACACCACGACCACCTTCGCCGGTGCGGCCAAGATCGGCGACGGAAGTGCGCGGGAGACCGTGCGTGGGGCGATGAACCCGACCAACGGCTGGTTCTACTACTCCCACTCCATGGAGAACCCGAACGACGAGAACCGACCGACCACCCAGGTCATCTACGCCTTCGACACCGTGAACAACGTCAGCGTCGGCGCCGTCGGCACGCTGACCGACCCGCAGTTCAACGGCAGTTCCGGCGACATGGTCTTCGACTCCGCGGGCAATCTGTACGTGGTCATCTCCACCCCCGAGAAGCTCGCCACCGGCGGGATCAACTCGGCGCTCGTACGCATCAACGAGGATCTGCCCACCACCCCTGGCAACATCGCCCTGACGGCGGACCTGCTCGCCGACCTGCCGAACGGCGCCGCATACGGCGTCACCCTCGGCGCGGACGGATACCTGTACACCACCCGGGCCCGGGTGACCCCCGCCGGCGAGCTGTTCAAGATCAACCCGAACAGCGGGGCCCTGGTCTCCAGCACGCAGATGACCACCCCGGCCGACAAGGAACCGACCCCGGTCGACGCCGGCAACTGCTCGTACGGGCCCAACATCGCCTCCCAGGCGGACATTCCCGAACGTGCGCAGCCGAACGACCAGTTCACGGTGACGATCACTGGGAACGGCATCACCTCGGGCAACTCAGGCACCACGGCAGGCTCGGACACCGGCCCCCAGAACACCCCGCCCGAGATGGCCGGCCCGCTGCCCGGTGTCGTGGGCGCGACCTACACCTTCACCCAGGAGCCGGCGAGCGGCACCGACCCGGCGGACTACACCACCACCTACCAGTGCGTGGACACCGCGCACAGCAACACGCTGCTGACCGAGGGCTCCGGCACCTCGTTCCAGTACACCGTGCCGGCGTCATCCGACACCCGCGGCGTGGCCGTGCTCTGCACGTTCACCAACACGCCCGAGGCGGCGCCGCCCGAGCCGTCCACACTCCAGGTCGACAAGACGGCCGTCGTGCGGGACACCGCGATCGGCCGTACGGTCACCTACACCCTCACGGTCACCAACGCCAGCACCAACCCTGCCACCGGGGTCCGGGCCGAGGACGACCTGTCCGACGTGGTCGACAACGCCACGTACAACAACGACGCGGCGGCGTCCACGGGCGGCGTGACCTACGAGGTCCCGAAGATGATCTGGACCGGCGACCTCGAGCCGGGTCAGACCGCGACCATCACCTACTCGGTGACCGTCGAGCCCGACGACCAGCTCGTCAACAACGTCACTGTCACGGCGCCGAACAGCAACTGCCCCGGTGACCCGCAGTGCACCACGTCCACCACGACACCCGTCGGCGACGACCCCGACCCGGGTGTGACGGCAGCCGACTGAACCGGCCCGGAACACCGGAACAACCTGGTCGAACCAGGGGCCGGCGGTGGCGCGGGAAGCGTCACCGCCGGCCGCCGCCGCCCGCAGCGCGGCAGCTCGTCGGCGCGCGGCAGCAGCATCGGCGGCGCACCCCCGAGGTGCGCATGGACGATCCGCAGCCTCGGGAAGCGGCGCGGGATTCCCTCCAGCATCAGGTGCATCGCGCAGATGGTGTCCTCCATGGGCGCGCCGACCATCCACCGCATGTGGTTGTCGGCGATCAGCGGGGTCCCGGCGTCCTGGCCCGCCGGGTGGAGGCCGAGGACCGAGCCCCGGTGGGCCAACTCCTCGAAGAGCGGCCGGAAGAGGGGGTCGCCGAGGCTGCGCCCGAGGACCGGCGTCGTGGCCCGGTGTCCACCGGAGGCCGGCGCACCGCTCCCTGACCGGGCCCGGGACTTGAGCTTCGGGCTTCGGGATCCGGGCTTCGAGCCCTGCTCTGACGGAATGGGATCAGGGCTTTAACCCGCCCACCCACCCCGCGAGTTGACTTTGCGCGATGCATTTGCCACACACGGTCATCAGGGTCTAGCTTGTCCGCCAAACGAATCAGCCCCCGGCAGGTGCGCCAACACCTGCGGGGGCTTGACCAACGAGATCGAATCGAGCGATCCGATGGCTGACAGCCAGTTTAGTTCCCCTTCTCTGCCCGCGCACGAGTCCGGGCACCCCATGGCCAGGCCGGGATACGGCAAGCGGCCTGTTTCCGGCCAACCCGCTCCCACGGCCCATGACTTCGTGCATCTTCCGCGGCGGGAAGAGGGCATCGCCTGGTACATCGAGCGGCTCGGCGACGGGGCGGACATCTCCGCGAAGACCCTGGCCGCAGAGCTCCCGTACGGCCAGTGCGCCATGCGCACCGCCCTCAACCGCCTCCAGGCCGCCGGTCATCTTCGGCGCGGACGCGAGCATCTGGCCGGAGGGCGCTGGATCACCCGAACGTGGTGGTCGCGCGTGCCCCGCGACGACGGATGGTGGGCGGCGTTCCGCCGAGGCGACGTCCCGGAGGACGGGTCCCGACACGTGGCCGGGGACGTGACGGAGGACGCGTCCCGGGACGTGACAGGAGACATGGCCGGGGGCGAGGCCGGGGACGCGCTCGCACAGCACCGGGCACGGCCGACCCGCTCCCGCGCGGTGATCCTGCTGGTGGCACTGGCCCGCGAAGCCCCGGCACTGACCCTCTCGGCCATCGAGTGCGCCCGGCTGGGCCCCCTGGTCGACGAGTGGTTCGAGCGCGGCGCCACCGAACGGGACGTCCTGCGCGCCCTGACCGACGGCCTGCCCTCCCCCATCCACCACCCCGCAGGCCTCGTGCGCTCCCGGCTCATCAGCAAACTCCCACCCGAACCGGCGCCCGCTCGCCCGCCCCTGCGTCTCCTCGAATGCGGCAGATGCGGCGCCCCCGCCCTCGCCGAAGCCCTGCGCGACGGCGACTGCGGCCCCTGCCGAGGCGCGTCGGCCCCGCCATCCCGGGGATACGCCGCGGCGCTGTCCCCTGCCGAGGTGCGGGCCCACATGTCCCAGGTCCGCGCGGCGGCGGGCCGGCCACGGGCACATGCGGACCGCTCACCCTGAGGAGCTCACACCGACCCGGGCCACCGTGGACATGGAGCAGTAGTAGAAGTCGCGGTCCCAGCCGGGCGAGGGGAAGCACACGGACTGCATCAGGCTCGGCACCCGGGCCCGGCCGCGCTCCGCCCCGGTGGTCAGGTCGAGGAGCACGGCATCCTCGCCCGTCAGCCGCCCCAGTGCCCCGGAGAGCGCGGGCGCGCGCAGGGCGAAGGCGATGGCGTCTCCCGTCGCCGCGAGCACGCGCGCCCCGGCGCGGGTTCCCCTGGGAGGACGCTGCCGCTGGTCGTACGCCATGAGTTCGCCGGTGTCGGCCCAGCGCAGCAGATGGCCGGCCGTGTTCATCCGCTGCGACCACAGGTGCGTCAACGGCTCCCCGGGGCGTGCGTGAAACGCCGTCAGCACGCCGTTGGCGGAGTCGTAGCCGACGGCCACACCGCGCTCGGGGTCCACCAGCGGGGGGTTGGTGGCGGCGCCCCACGGCAGGCCGCAGATCTCGGCACGGCGGTGGTCGCCCGGATCGGAGAGGCTGACCGCGTGCAGACGCACCGGGCCGCGGTCGCGCGCGGCTCCGCGCATGGTGCCGCGGTACCGGTGCCGCCCCTGGTCGAGGAACCAGATGCGCTCACCGGCGAGCACGGGATCCCATCCGTGTCCCTGCCCGGGGGCGTCGCGGTAGGCCACCGACCAGTCGTCGTCCCTGACGAGCCTGCCTGCGGCGGAATCCCAGCGCACCCGGTGGACGCGGTGCGAACCGACGGCGTACACCTCGTCGCCCCGGGCCGCCAGCCTG
Organism: Streptomyces sp. NPDC019396; assembly: GCF_040632375.1. NCBI lineage: Bacteria > Bacillati > Actinomycetota > Actinomycetes > Kitasatosporales > Streptomycetaceae > Streptomyces > Streptomyces sp. NPDC019396. The sequence goes on from NZ_JBEYBS010000012.1 coordinate 92,735, forward strand.
GCTATCACGGGTTCGCCGAGCGGCAGCGTGTCCCGGTCCTTCAGAGTGAGCGGGTCCAGTGCCCGCAGGGTCGCGGGGGCTCCCTCGGTGACGTCGAAGTCCTTGAGCACCAGCGTGCCGTCGGGCATCGCCACGAAGGAGTTGTGCGGCCGCGGCGCGGGCAGTTCGCGCCGGGCGAGGACGTCGAGCGTCTCGGGATCCAGGCGGTGCGCGTGGCGGCCTGCGACCACGACGACCGCGCCGTCGGCGACCGCACCGATGCCGCCCATCCAGAACGGGCCTGCCGGCAGGTGCCCTGAGGAGGCGAGCGGTTCCAGGGTGCGCGGGTCGAGGCGCTCGACGACCGTCCTGGACGGGCTGCTGGAGATCCGCGCTCCGAACAACCCCCGCAGCAGGTACAACTGGCCGGGGGCGCGCTGGATGAGCATCTGCGCACCGCGCGCCTCGCGGCAGGCCCGTACCCTCAGCTGCTCCCCCGGCGCGATCCGCGGCCCTGCCGCGGAGGGAGCCTGGCCTCGAGTGGGGCCGCCGTCCTCGGCCGGCCAGGGTGAGCCGTAGTAGCCGCTGCCGGCACCTTTCACCGTGTCTCTCCTGCTCGTCACGCCTCATTGCTGTTACCTGTGGTAATCCAACCCTTTCGAGCGGACCGGGGGAAGGGGTCGGCCGGCATCGGATGCCACTTCCGAAGCGCCCCGGCCCCGCACCAGCAGGGTCCCCATCACGGTGCGGCGGTGCAGGACCGCGCGGCCGGCGCGGGTGGTGGGGGCGAGTTGTTCCCGGTCGCGCGGCAGGGCATCGACCGGCCGCTGCTGCTCCTCGGGACCGACGGCTTCCAGGACGAGCGGTTCGAGCGGTCCTGGTCGGCACTGCTGAGCCGGTCCCCGGGATGCGTCGCCCGTCGGCGGCTCGGCCACGCCAGCCACTGGGTGTTCACCGACTACGCGGCCCTCGTACCGCAGTTGGCGGCGGCGGGGCTGATGACCGCGGAGGGCCGGGCGGCCATGGTCGGCGGGATCGACCCGGTCGTGTCGGTGCCGTGGGTACGGGAGCGGTTGCGCGCTTTCTTCGTCCGGTACGTGGGCGGGGCGATGAGCTGGCGGGACCGCGGCGGCGACCTGGCGGGGGGCTGACGGCTGCCTGGTGCGGGTCAGGCGGAGGCCCCGCGTCCGCCAGGCGGGGCCCGGCGGATGAAGCCACCCGTGTGCACCAGAAGTTCAGGCCAAAGCACGCTGCGTCCTGAACCGGATCAGTGCCGATCAGAATCGGACTCACGGAGGTACGCCGGAACAATTTGCGGTGGGATGGTCCGGATACGGCAGTTGTGGGCATCGCAGTCGGCAGTATCCGTCCTGGAGGCAAGTATGGAAGGCTTCACCGCTCCCGTCTCTTTGGAGTCCGACCTAGGGGCCCCGGCCCTGGAGACTTCGGTATGCCGGTGCGGCGCCCGGGCCCCGCTGAGCGAGACCCCGCCCGGGTCGGCGGAGGAGCGGTTCCGGGGACTGCTGGAAGCGGCGCCTGACGCGATGGTGATCGTGGACGACGCCGGGACCATCCGGCTCGTCAACGCCCAGACCGAGGCGCTCTTCGGCTACCAGCGCGACGAATTGCTCGGACGACCCGTCGAGATCCTCGTACCCCAGCGCTTCCGCGACACCCACGCCTCCCATCGCGACAGCTACACCGACAACAGACAGGTACGCCCCATGGGCGCCGGACTCGAACTCCACGGCGTACGCAGGGACGGCACCGAGTTCCCCGTCGAAATCAGCCTCAGCCCACTCGAAACCACCGACGGACTCCTCGTCTCCGCCGCCGTACGCGACGTCAGCGAACGCAAGGCGGCGGAGGAAAGGTTCCGTTCGTTACTGGAGTCCGCCCCTGACGCGATGGTGATCGTGGACGACGCCGGGACCATCCGGCTCGTCAACGCCCAGACCGAGGCGCTCTTCGGCTACCAGCGCGACGAATTGCTCGGACGACCCGTCGAGATCCTCGTACCCCAGCGCTTCCGCGACACCCACGCCTCCCATCGCGACAGCTACACCGACAACAGACAGGTACGCCCCATGGGCGCCGGACTCGAACTCCACGGCGTACGCAGGGACGGCACCGAGTTCCCCGTCGAAATCAGCCTCAGCCCACTCGAAACCACCGACGGACTCCTCGTCTCCGCCGCCGTACGCGACGTCAGCGAACGCAAGACGGCGGAGATCCAGCTCACCGCCCTCTACGAGCAGCAGCGGCATGTCGCCCTCACTCTCCAGCGCAGTCTCATGGGCACCCCGCCCGATGTTCCCGGACTCACCACGGCCAGCCGCTACCTGCCCGCGACGCAGGGCGCGGGTGTCGGGGGCGACTGGTTCGACCTCGTGCCGCTGGGGGCGGGGCGGGTCGGCATCCTCATCGGCGATGTCATGGGACGCGGACTCGAAGCCGCCGCGATCATGGGGCAGTTGCGCTCCGCGGCGCACGCCCTCGCGAAGACCGGGATGCAGCCGCGCCAGCTCATGCAGTCCCTGGACGCCATCGTCGCCGAGCTGGACGGCCCCGACCAGCTCGTCACCTGCTGCTATCTGGTCCTGGCCCCGGACGCGGGCGAGGTGACCGTGTGCTCGGCGGGCCATCTGCCCGCCCTGGTCGCCGAACCGAGCCTGCCGGTGCGGGCGCTCGACGCGCCGGTGAGCGTGCCGCTGGGCGTGGGTGACCACCTCCACCAGCAGACCACCCTGGCAGTCGCGCCGGGCTCCAGTCTCGTCCTGTTCACGGACGGGTTGATAGAGACCCCCGACGGCGATATCGAGGACCAGCTCGACGCACTGGTCGCCGCACTGGACAAGGCCTTCATGTCCACGTCCGACCTGGAGGCCGCGGTGGACGACGTGCTCTCCTCCGTGCTGCCCGCCACCGAAGACCACCACGACGACGTGACCCTGCTCATCGCCCAGCTTCCCGCCGCTCCCCTGGCCACCGCCTCGACCAAGCTGCCTGCCACCGCCGCCTCGGTGTCCAAGGCACGCGCATTCCTCACCACCGCGCTGCGCTCCTGGGGCTGCGACGACCTGGTCGACAACGCCCAGCTCCTGGTGTCCGAGGTGGTCACCAACGCCATCAGACACGGTCAGGGCCCGGTACGGCTGTGCATGCGCCGCAACGCGACGGAGCTGACGGTGGAGGTGAGCGACAGCAGCCACCATCTGCCGCAGCCGCGGATCGCCGAAGCGGACGACGAGTCGGGGCGCGGGCTGATCCTGGTCGAAACCCTGGCCGGGAGCTGGGGGGTACGGCCGAATGACGACGGCAAGACGACGTGGTTCACGCTGCTGCTGAGGGGCGTGTCACCGCTCGCCGTGTGAGCGCGTTCAGCGCGAGCGGGCGACGAAAAGGCGGGGCACAAAAAACACGAGGGCGGCACCCCCCTGGGAGTGGGGGTGCCGCCCTCGTTTCAGGACGGTCGATCAACCTTCGCCCGAAGCCCGGAGACGTGAAGCCCTGAGCCCGGAACGTTCAGGTCGATCAGAAGTCCATGTCACCGCCGGGCATGCCACCCGGAGCAGCCGCAGCGGACTTCTCCGGCTTGTCGGCGATGACGGCCTCGGTGGTGAGGAACAGCGCGGCGATGGAGGCCGCGTTCTGCAGCGCGGAGCGCGTCACCTTCGCCGGGTCGATGATGCCCTCGGCGACCAGGTCGACGTACTCGCCGGTCGCGGCGTTCAGGCCGTGACCCGGGGTCAGGTTGCGCACCTTCTCCACCACGACACCGCCCTCGAGGCCGGCGTTGACGGCGATCTGCTTCAGCGGGGCCTCGAGCGCCAGCTTGACGGCGGCGGCACCGGTGGCCTCGTCGCCCTCGAGCTCCAGCTTCTCGAAGACCTGGGAGGCCTGGAGCAGGGCCACGCCGCCACCGGCGACGATGCCCTCCTCGACGGCCGCCTTCGCGTTGCGAACGGCGTCCTCGATGCGGTGCTTGCGCTCCTTGAGCTCCACCTCGGTCGCGGCACCGGCCTTGATGACGGCCACGCCGCCGGCCAACTTCGCAAGGCGCTCCTGGAGCTTCTCGCGGTCGTAGTCCGAGTCGGAGTTCTCGATCTCGGCGCGGATCTGGTTGACGCGGCCCTGGACCTGCTCGCTGTCACCGGCACCGTCGACGATGGTCGTCTCGTCCTTGGTGATGACGACCTTGCGGGCGCGGCCCAGCAGGTCGAGACCGGCGTTCTCCAGCTTGAGGCCGACCTCCTCGGAGATGACCGTGCCACCGGTGAGGATGGCGATGTCGCCGAGCATGGCCTTGCGGCGGTCACCGAAGCCCGGGGCCTTGACGGCGACGGACCGGAAGGTGCCGCGGATCTTGTTGACGACCAGGGTCGACAGGGCCTCGCCCTCGACGTCCTCGGCGATGATCAGCAGCGGCTTGCCCGACTGCATGACCTTCTCCAGCAGCGGGAGCAGGTCCTTGACCGAGGAGATCTTGGAGTTGACGATCAGGATGTACGGGTCCTCCAGCGAGGCCTCCATACGCTCCATGTCGGTGGCGAAGTACGCCGAGATGTAGCCCTTGTCGAAGCGCATACCCTCGGTGAGCTCCAGCTCCAGACCGAAGGTCTGGGACTCCTCGACGGTGATGACGCCTTCCTTGCCGACCTTGTCCATCGCCTCGGCGATGAGCTCGCCGATCTGGGTGTCGGCGGCGGAGATGGAGGCGGTGGAGGCGATCTGCTCCTTGGTCTCGACCTCCTTGGCCTGGTCGAGCAGCGCACCGGAGACGGCCTCGACGGCCTTCTCGATACCGCGCTTCAGAGCCATCGGGTTGGCGCCGGCCGCCACGTTGCGCAGGCCCTCGCGGACCAGCGCCTGGGCGAGAACCGTCGCGGTGGTCGTACCGTCACCGGCGACGTCGTCCGTCTTCTTGGCGACTTCCTTGACCAGCTCGGCGCCGATCTTCTCGTAAGGGTCCTCGAGCTCGATCTCCTTGGCGATGGAGACACCATCGTTGGTGATCGTGGGGGCGCCCCACTTCTTCTCGAGGACGACGTTCCGGCCCTTGGGGCCAAGAGTGACCTTGACGGCGTCGGCGAGCTGGTTCATCCCGCGCTCGAGACCGCGCCGTGCCTCCTCGTCGAACGCGATGATCTTGGCCATGTGAAGTGGTCCTCCCGGACTTGGGGGTCTCCCCGTGCCCGCGCAGGGCTACGGGGGAGGATGCTTCCGGACCGCGCTGGTGCCCGCGACGGACGGCCTGCACGCCTTGTGGTTCCTTGCCCCACTCGGCCTGCGAGCCTCACCGACCCGGTCCTTCGTTGTCACTCTCACTCGTAGAGTGCTAACGCCAATGATTAGCACTCGGACCCCTCGAGTGCAAGCGGCTTCGAAGAAGCCTCGACCAGGGGTGGTGGTCGGGCGACGGGCGGGAGCGAACGGCTCCGAAGAATCCTCGACGGAGCCACCGACGTGCTGGACGCGGGCAGCACGGAGGGCCCGCACCCCCTTGGTACGGGCCCTCCGTGACGTGATGCGCAGGTCTCCAGTCCGGCGCTTCAGCCGGCCAGCCGGACCATGTCCGCCTGCGGCCCCTTCTGACCCTGCGAGATCTCGAACTCGACCCGCTGGCCCTCCTCCAGGGTGCGGTACCCGTCCATCTGGATCGCGCTGTAGTGGACGAAAACATCCGCACCACCGTCGACCGCGATGAAGCCGTACCCCTTCTCCGCGTTGAACCACTTGACGGTGCCCTGAGCCATGCCTAACTCCCCTATTACTGGCCCTTGCACAGGACCGCACTTCGCGGACCCGGGTCAGAACTCGCCCACGAAGAGTTCCCGTGAGCTCCCGTGCAGGAAGCAGCGAGGAACCCCTGTGAACGTGCGCCGGAACGCGTCGACCGCGGCTGAATGTATCTGTCCAACTGCCCTCTGCAACAGGTCAAACGGACGAGAAATCTGAGCATGGCTGATCGGGCAACCATGCCCAACTCCGAGCAATCCCGGGCAAGTCAGGCCGGGCAAAGCGCACAAAACGCGCAAGTAGCTCGAACACTTTGGCTGTTTCTTGTCGCGCGCGGTCGCATTCTCATATGCCCACGGCACAACCCAGCGAGGGGAGATGACCCCAACTCTACCGTGCGGCGTTCAACGGAATCGCCCCCTCCGCAGAGCTTGCGGAGGGGGCGCACCGGGTGACGGAACGTGCTGTACGCAGGGTCAGGAACGTGCCGTACACAGGTCGGAAAGGGCCGTTCAGGGGGTGTCCGAGCGCGGCTCACCCACCCGCGACGGCGGGGATGATCGACACACCGGCGCCGTCCGGCGTCGCCGTCTCGAGGCCCTGCTCGAAGCGCACGTCGTCGTCGTTGACGTAGACGTTCACGAAGCGGCGCAGCTTGCCCTGGTCGTCCAGCACCCGGGCGGCGATTCCGGTGTGGTTCTTCTCCAGGTCGGCGATGACCTCGCCGAGTGTCGTGCCCTCCGCCGCGACCTCGGAGCGGCCCCCGGTGTAGGTGCGCAGGATGGTGGGGATGCGGACGTTGACGCTCATGCGAGGCCAGCCTCTCGGAAGGAGTCCAGGTTCGGGCGGATGACGGCGGTCATACCCGTGGTCGGGACCACCGCGTCGAGGGTCTTGAGGCCATCACCCGTGTTGACGACCACCGTGGTGAGCGACGGGTCGATGACTCCGGCCTCGATCAGCTTCTTCGCCACGCCGAGGGTGGTACCACCAGCGGTCTCGGTGAAGATGCCCTCCGTACGGGCCAGCAGCTTGACCGCTGCCACGATCTCCTCGTCCGTGACGTCCTCGACCGCTCCGCCCGTGCGGCGGCAGATGTCCAGGACGTAGGGTCCGTCCGCCGGGTTGCCGATCGCCAGCGACTTCGCGATGGTGTCGGGCTTCTGCGGCCGTACGACGTCGTGGCCCGCCTTGAAGGCCACGGACACCGGGGAGCAGCCCTCGGCCTGGGCGCCGAAGATCTTGTACGGCTTGTCCTCGACGAGCCCCAGCTTGATCAGCTCCTGGAGCCCCTTGTCGATCTTGGTGAGCTGGGAGCCCGAGGCGATGGGGATGACGAGCTGGTCGGGCAGCCGCCAGCCGAGCTGCTCGCAGATCTCGTAGGCCAGGGTCTTGGAGCCCTCGGCGTAGTACGGGCGCAGATTGACGTTGACGAAGCCCCAGCCCTCGCCGGCCGGGTCGCCGATGAGCTCGGAGCAGAAGCGGTTGACTGCGTCGTAGTTGCCCTCGATGCCGATGAGCTCACCGCCGTAGACCGCGGCCATGACGACCTTGCCCTGCTCCAGGTCGTGCGGGATGAACACGCAGGACCGGAATCCGGCCCGGGCCGCCGCGGCGCCGACCGCGCCCGCGAGATTGCCGGTGGAGGAGCAGGACAGGGTGGTGAAGCCGAAGGCGCGGGCGGCCTCGATGGCCTGCGCGACCACGCGGTCCTTGAAGGAGTGGGTCGGGTTTCCGGAGTCGTCCTTCACATACAGCGCGCCGGTGACGCCCAGCTCACGGGCGAGGTTGTCGGCCTTGACCAGCTTGGTCCAGCCCGGGTTCAGATTGGGCTTGTCCGCCACGTCGGCGGGGACGGGCAGCAGCGGGGCGTAGCGCCAGATGTTGGCCGGACCGTTCTCGATCCGCTTGCGCAGGCTCTCCGGGTCGCCGGTCGGCAGGTCGTACGCCACTTCGAGGGGGCCGAAACAGAGCTGGCAGGCGAAGACGGGGCCGAGCGGGACGGTCTCGCCGCACTCGCGACAGGAGAGGCCGGAGGCGGGTCCGAGGTCGACGGTGCCGGGGGTTTCGGGGGTGGCGTCGGTCTGTACAGCCATGGAGGGGAGGCCCTTTCTCCTCATCTTCCTCATGGCGCATCTCGCCATGAGACGGATTTGGCACCTTCCCTAGCCGGGAGCCTCGATTGCGCCGCGGTGACGACACCGAGCAACGAGACCGGCTGGAGGGTTGCCGGGGCTTCAACGGGCCGTATCCCTCTGCCCCTCTGGATGAGCGGTATGTGATTGTCGGCGGGTGCGACGTGCGCTGGTGCGCGATGCGCGCCGTGCTGTCGGTGCGATCGGCATGCGATGGTCGTCCGCGTTGTTCAAGACTGTAACCGACCCCCCGGGCCGCTGAGACGGGTCGTCCGATCCGCGAGACAGAGAGATGGAGATCACGTGCTGGAAGAGGTGGAGCGCTGGCTTGCACGGCGGTCCTGGTCCGTGGCCGACCGCCCGCTCGACCGGCTCGTCGCCGCGAAGCGCGCGGCCCGGCACGGCGGCACGGTCAGCGTGGTGCTCCCAGCCCTGAACGAGGAGGCGACGGTCGGCGAGATCGTCGGCGTCATCCGGCGCGAGCTGATGACGGACGAGGTGCCGCTGGTGGACGAGCTGGTGGTGGTGGACTCCGGCTCGACGGACCGTACGGCCGAGGTGGCGGCGAAGGCGGGTGCGCGGGTCGAGCACCGCGACGCGATACTCCCGCGGCTTCCGGCGCTGCCCGGCAAGGGTGAGGTGCTGTGGCGCTCGCTGCTGGTCACCAGCGGGGAGATCGTCTGTTTCGTGGACGCGGACCTCAGGGAGTTCTCGGCGGACTTCGTCACCGGGATCGTCGGACCCCTGCTGACCGAGCCGGATGTGCACTTCGTGAAGGCGATGTACGACCGCCCGCTCGGGGACACGCCCGGCCAGGGCGGTCGGGTGACCGAGCTGGTGGCCAGGCCGCTGCTCAACCTGCACTGGCCGCAGCTCGCCGGTTTCGTCCAGCCGCTGGGCGGGGAGTACGCGGCCCGGCGCTCACTGCTGGAGCGGCTGCCTTTCCCGGTCGGCTACGGGGTGGAACTCGGGCTGCTGGTGGACGCGCTGCACACGGTCGGGCTCGACGCGCTGGCCCAGGTCGACGTGGGCGTGCGGCTGCACCGGCACCAGGACGGGCAGGCGCTGGGCAGGATGGCGGCGGCGATCTACCGGACGGCTCAGCTGCGGCTTTCGCGTGGGCATTTGGTGCGCCCGGCGCTGACGCAGTTCGAGCGCGGCGAGGACGGTTTCGTACCGCGGACGCATGAGGTGGACACGGAGGAACGGCCGCCGATGGCGGAGATCGCGGAGTACGCGGCGCACCGGGCGGCGTGACGCACGGAGGCGGCTCGGCGGCGGGCCGCGGGGTGGCCGGCGTGACCGCGGAGGCGCCGAGCCAGGGTGCGGCGGGCGTGACCCTCGCGGGCGCCGGGCGCGGCGTGCGCAGCAGGAGCAGTGAGATTGTCTACCTTGCCCAGATATGACCCATTCACCGAGATCTCCCCGCCCACCCCTCTTCCTCCTCTTCCTCCTCTCCGTCCTCGTCTGCGCCTCGGCTGTGCTGCTGACCCCGGGCCCGGCAGCCGCCGACACGGGCGGACTCGCCGCGCCCCGGGCCCGGACCGAGCGGCTGTGGCTGCTCGGCGGTGTCGCCGTGACGCTCACGGCGGCCGGGGTGATCGCGATGGTCGCGACCCGCGGCAACCGCCGCCGGGACCCCTGAAACCGGACAGCACACCTGGCCGGGCCGCCCGTCCGGGCCTCTGTACGTTTGAGCGGATACCTCACGGGCTAGGTTGCCGACATGGTCTCCGAGCGCGCGGCGCAGGTACTCGTCGCCTCCAACCGCGGTCCGGTCACATACGCCTTCCGTGAGGACGGCACGCTGGACGCCCGGCGCGGCGGCGGCGGTCTGGTCTCCGGACTGTCGGCCATCGGCCCTGACGCGGGCGCCCTGTGGGTGTGCTCCGCGCTCGGCGACGGCGACCGCGAGGCGGTGCGCCGCGGAGTCGCGGAGCCCGGCGTGCTGATGCTCGACATCGACCCGGCCGTGCACGCGGACGCGTACAACGGCATCGCGAACTCGGTGCTGTGGTTCGTCCACCACATGCTGTACCAGACGCCGCTCGAGCCGGTGTTCGACCGGGAGTTCCGGCGCCAGTGGATCGCCTACGAGGGCTACAACCTCGCGTTCGCGCAGGCCCTGGCCGAGGCGGCCGGACCGGGCGCGGCGGTGCTCGTGCAGGACTACCACCTGGCGCTGGTGCCCGGGATGCTCCGGGAGCTGCGCCCCGACCTGCGTATCAGCCACTTCTCGCACACGCCCTGGGCGCCGCCCGAGTACTTCCGGATGCTGCCGGACGACATCGCGGAGCAGCTGCTGCTGGGCATGCTCGGAGCGAACCACCTGGGCTTCCTGACCCAGCGCTGGCTCGCCGCCTTCGAGAGCTGCTGCGAGGCGGTGCTCACGGACTACGACGTGGCCGCGTACTGGCCCAAGGACGACCAGCCGCACCTCGACTACCGGCTGCCCGACCACCGCCGCCGGCGGACCATGCTCGGGGTGCACGGACTCGGCGCGGACGCGGACTTCCTGCGGGAGCGGTCCCGGCAGACGGACGTGGACGAGCGGATGGCGGCGCTGCGCGAGCAGATCGGCGGGGACGGCAGCCGCAGGACGATCGTCCGGGTCGACCGCACCGAGCTGTCGAAGAACATCGTGCGCGGACTGCTGGCCTACCGGACCCTGCTGGACGAACACCCCGAGTGGCGCGAGCGCGTGGTGCACATCGCCTTCGCCTATCCGTCCCGCCAGGACCTGCCCGTCTACCGCGACTACACGGCGGAGGTCTCCCGGGTCGCCGAGGAGATCAACGCGCAGTACGGCACCCCCGGCTGGACCCCGGTGATCCTGCACGTCAAGGACGACTTCGCACGCTCGCTGGCCGCGTACCGGATGGCGGACGTGGCACTCGTCAACCCGATCCGGGACGGGATGAACCTCGTGGCCAAGGAGGTCCCGGTCGTCTCGGACGCGGGCTGCGCGCTGGTGCTGTCGCGCGAGGCGGGGGCGTGGGCGGAGCTGCGGGACGACGCGCTGGTGGTCAATCCGTTCGACGTCACCGGCACGGCCGACGCGCTGCACAGCGCGCTGACGATGCCGGATGACGAGCGGGCGGAGCGCGGCAAGCGGCTGGCCGCCGCTGCGACGGCGCTGCCCCCGCAGCGGTGGTTCCTCGACCAGCTAGCGGAGCTGGACGCGCTCGGCGAGGGCGGCGAGGAAGCCGACGAGCGCGGCCGGGCCTGACAGGACCAGATCGGCACGCTCGGCGAGCGCGGGGACCTCGGTCCCGCTGGCCAGCAGGAGCCCGGGGACCCCGTCGGAGCGAAGCTTCTCGACGGCGGCATAGGCGGCGAGATCGCCCAGGTCGTCGCCCGCGTACAGCACGGCTCCGGCCCGCTTCTCCTGCACGTACTCGGTGAGCGCGACACCCTTGTCCACCCCGGGCGGGCGCACTTCGAGGACCAGCCGGCCCGGCTCGACGATCAGCCCGTGCCGGGCGGCCAGCTCGGCGATCGGAGCCCGCAGCGCCTCGAACGCGCCCTCGGGATCATCGGCGCGGCGGGTGTGCACGGCGACCGCGCGCCCCTTGTCCTCGATCCAGGTGCCCTCCCGGGCACCGACGGCGGCGAGCACCCCTGGCAGCTCGGCGCGCACGGCGTCGACGCCCGGGTCAGGGGCGGGGGCGTGCACCTCCCCGCTGACGGCATCCCAGCGCTCGGCGCCGTAGTGCCCGAGGACGACGAGGTGCTCGAGCCCGGGGACCCCGGCGAAGCCCCCGTACCGTACGGCGACTCCGGCCGGGCGCCCCGTCAGCACGGCCACGGACGCGACACGCGGCGAGAGCGCGGAGAGCGCGGGGACGGCGCCGGGGTGGGCGCGGGCCTGCTCGGGGTCGGGCACGATCTCGGCGAGGGTGCCGTCGAAGTCCAGCGCGACCACGGTGTCCTGCGGCCGGTCGAGAATCAAGGCGAGGGCGTCACGCCCTGCGGGGGTACGGGGCTCCGGCAGTGCGGCATCGGCTTCATACGGGTGGCTGCCCATGCCTCCGACCCTAGCGGCGCTCCCGCCGCGCGTCCCGGACCCGGCGCAGCCGGTTGACGGTCACGGGGTCGTGTTCGGCCGCGCGGGGGTCGTCCAGCAGCGCGTTCAGCAGCTGGTAGTACCGGACCGGCGACATCCCGAGCCGCTCCCGTATCGCCCGCTCCTTGGCCCCGGGCCCGGGGTGGTCGCCCCGCTCCAGCGCGAGCACGGCGAGGGCGCGCGCGGAGAGCGGCTGAGCATCGGTCATACGAGCACGATAACGGTGCACGGGTGTGGGCGGGTTCGCGGTGCACGGCAAGGCAGCGCGGCCCCGCGGAGCGGGGAAAGCCCGCACGCCCGGCCCGTCCGGGGCCTGAGGACGAAGCCGTCGCGGGGTGCGGCACACCGAGAACCGGCCCACCTCGCACCCCGTCCGGCTCCTGAGGACAGCGGGCCACCCGCCCACTGCGCGCCGCGACACCACCCCACCGAACAGGGCAAGCCCGCATACGCAGCCCGTCCGGCGCTTGCGGACGGACACTCCGGATGACCCCCCGAGGCACCCCGCACCGCGAAACCCGCCAGCCCCGCACCGCACCGCAAGCACAGCCCACAGTGGACTAGACCTTTCCGAGGGTTCCGCGCCAGACTGTACGCGTGAGACACGTCATCGCCCTCGATGTGGGCGGCACCAGCATGAAGGGCGCCCTCGTCGGACCCGACGGAGCACTGCTCCACGAGGCACGCCGCGCGACCGGCCGCCACCGCGGCGCGGACGCGGTCGTCGGCGACGTACTGGGCTTCGCCGACGAGCTCCGCGCCCACGGCGAGGCCCGCCACGGCCACGCCCCCCTCGCCGCCGGCCTCGCCGTCCCCGGCATCGTCGACGCCGACCACGGCATCGCCGTCTACGCGGCGAACCTCGGCTGGCGTGACGTACCCCTGCGCGACCTGATGACGGAGCGGCTCGGCGGCGTGCCCGTCGCCCTCGGGCACGACGTCCGTGCCGGGGGCCTCGCCGAGGGCAGGCTCGGGGCGGGGCGCGGCGCCGAGCGGTTCCTGTTCGTGCCGCTGGGCACCGGCATCGCCGGGGCCATCGGCATCGGCGGCGCCATCGAGGCCGGGGCCCACGGCTGCGCGGGCGAGATCGGCCATGTAGTCGTACGCCCCGGCGGAGCCCTCTGCGGCTGCGGACAGCACGGCTGCCTGGAGACCCTCGCCTCCGCCGCCGCCGTGTCCCGCGCCTGGGCGACCGCGAGCGGAGCCCCCGACGCGGACGCCGCCGACTGCGCCAAGGCCGTCGCGTCCGGCGACCCCCGCGCCGTGCGGGTCTGGCAGGAGGCCGTCGAGGCGCTCGCGGACGGGCTGGTCATGGCGCTCACCCTGCTGGACCCCGGCACGCTGATCATCGGTGGCGGTCTGGCGGAGGCGGGGGAAACCTTGTTCTCACCCTTGCGGGACGCCGTCGGGGCGCGGATCACGTTCCAGAAGCCGCCCGCGATCGTCCCGGCCGCGCTCGGGGACACCGCCGGCTGCCTCGGCGCGGGCCTCCTCGCCTGGGACCTGCTGACCGCGACCGCGACCGCAACCGCAACCAAGGAGGTAACCGCCTGATGGCCGACCGGATGGTTCTCCAAGGCGCCCGGGTCGTACTGCCCACCGGGATCGCCGAGAACGGGCGGGTGATCGTCGACGGGCCCCGGATCGCCGGGCACGCCCCCGCCGCCACCCCCGCCGTCGACCTGTCCGGCCACTGGCTGGTCCCCGGATTCGTGGACCTGCACAACCACGGCGGCGGCGGTGCCTCCTTCACCTCCGGCAGCGCCGATGACGTACTCACCGGCGTACGGACCCATCGGCGGCACGGCACGACCACGCTGGTCGCCTCCACGGTCACGGGCGACATGGACTTCCTGACCCACCGGGCGGGGCTGCTCTCCGAGCTGGTCGAGCAGGGCGAGCTCGCGGGCATCCACTTCGAGGGGCCGTTCATCTCCCCCTGCCGCAAGGGCGCGCACAGCGAGATGCTGCTGCGCGACCCCGACCCGTCCGAGGTGCGCAAGCTGCTCGACGCGGCGCGCGGCACGGCGAAGATGGTGACGCTGGCCACCGAACTGCCCGGTGGCATCGAGTCCGTACGGCTGCTCGCCGAGCACGGGGTGATCGCGGCGGTCGGCCACACGGACGCCACGTACGAGCAGACGGTCGAGGCGATCGAGGCGGGCGCCACGGTGGCGACGCACCTGTTCAACGCGATGCCCGGGCTCGGGCACCGGGCACCGGGACCGGTCGCCGCACTGCTCGAGGACGAACGCGTGACCGTCGAGCTGATCAACGACGGCACCCACCTGCACCCCGCCGCCCTCGAACTCGCCTTCCACCGCGCGGGGCCCGCCCGGGTCGCGTTCATCACGGACGCCATGGACGCGGCCGGCTTCGGCGACGGCGTCTACCACCTCGGACCGCTGGAGGTCGAGGTCAGCGACGGGGTCGCCCGGCTGGTCGACGGCGGCTCGATCGCCGGGTCCACCCTCACTCTGGACACGGCCTTCCGGCGGGCGGCGACCGTCGACGGGCTGCCCGTCGAGGACATCGTGCGGGCGATCTCGGCCAATCCGGCGCGGCTGCTGGGCGTCTACGACCGGGTCGGCTCGCTCGAACCCGGCAAGGACGCGGACTTGGTCGTGCTGGACGCGGACTTCGCCCTCAAGGGCGTGATGCGCAAGGGCGCATGGGTGGTCGAGCCGGGCGTTTCCTGACACCGCGCCACCGGAAGGCGGGCGTACGAACGGGCGGGGTCTGGGCCAACGGCCATCTCTTTGGCATGATCAGGCCCCGTCCCACCATGGCAACTCCAACCATGGCAACGCAGCCTCCGGGGGTGTCAGCAGTGATTCTCACGGTCACACTCAACGCCGCCCTGGACATCACCCACCGGGTCCCCTCGCTGCTCCCCGGCGCCTCCCACCGTGTCGCCGAGGTCACCGAACGCCCTGGCGGCAAGGGCCTCAACGTCGCACGGGTGCTGGGTTCGCTGGGACACGAGGCGGTCGTCACCGGCTTCGCGGGCGGCCCGACGGGCGCGGTGCTGCGTGAGCTGCTGGCCGGACAGCCGCAGCCCGTACACGACGCACTCGTACCGATCGCCGCGAACACCCGCCGCACCCTCGCCGTGGTGGACACGGCGAGCGGCGGCACCACCCAGCTCAACGAACCCGGCCCGCACGTCACCGCCGCCGAGTGGGACGCCTTCCTGGTGACGTACGAGAGGCTGCTGCGCGACGCCGAGGCCGTCGCCCTCTGCGGCAGCCTGCCCCCGGGCATCCATGTCGGCGCCTACGCCTCGCTGATCCGACGGGCCCGCGCCGCGGGCGTCCCCACCGTCCTCGACACCGGCGGCGAACCCCTGCGCCGGGGCATCGCCGCCCGCCCCGACCTGGTCAAACCGAACGCCGACGAGCTCGCCCAGCTCACCGGCTCCCGCGAACCCCTGCGCGCCACCCGCGACGCCCGCCGCCGCGGCGCCCACACGGTGGTCTCCTCACTGGGCCCGGACGGCCTGCTCGCCGTCACCCCCGACGGCACCTGGCGCGCCACCCCACCGGCCAAGGTCACCGGCAACCCGACCGGCGCGGGCGACGCCGCCGTCGCGGGCCTGCTGTCCGGCCTGGTCGAGTCCCTCCCCTGGCCGGACCGCCTCTCCCGCGCGGTGGCCCTGTCCGCGGCCGCCGTGCTCTCCCCCGCAGCGGGCGACTTCGACCCGGCCGCGTACGAGGAGCTCCTGCCGAGGATCGCCGTCACTGAGCTGCTCCCCGCAGCCTGAACAACCGCGACCGGACACCCCGGGGCGCCGGACCCGCGCTGGTCGCGGGCCCGGCGCCCCGGGGTTCGACGGCCGGTGGGAGCCGGGTCAGTTGTAGGTGTTGAGGAGTGTGGTGTTGCCGTAGAGCCAGCTGGTGGCGGGTGCGGTCCAGCCGGCCTTGGGGCTGTTGAGGGTGGCGTCGGACTTGGTGGTCCAGGTCCACAGCTTGACGGCGTTGTCGGGCTGGTGGTTGAGCATCGCGAGGTCGTCGCGGCCGTCGCCGTTGTAGTCGCCGATGACGATCTGGAAGCGCTTCACGTCGAGGTTGCCCTTGGGACTGTCGAGGACGACCTTGGCCCCGCCGAACCGGTTCGCGCCGTCCACCTTCTGCACGAGGATGGTGGAGGCCTTGTCGCTGCCGTCGGCGTAGTCGTACCAGATCAGGGCGTCGTCGGTGCCATCACCGTTGAAGTCTCCGGAGTGCGGCTCGGTCCGGTCCCAGTCGATCGAGGCGCTCTCCCACCACACGGTGGGGCTGGTGAATCCACCTGCGGGGGTGGTGGTGAAGACGTAGGTCTTCACATCGTTGTTGCCCTGGCCGTAGAAGACACCGATCTCGGTGCGGCCGTCCTGGTTGAAGTCACCGGTGATGAACTTGACCCGGTTGCGGGTCCAGGTGCCGCTGGGGGCGGACCAGGAGCTGGTGGGGGCATTCAGCTTGCCCTTGTCGGTGGCCAGGTAGGTCCACAGCTTGGTGCTGCCGTCGCCTGCGGCGTACCAGATGGCGAGGTCGTCGCGTCCGTCGCCGTTGAAGTCACCGGACTGCGGCGTGATGTAGCTGATGTGGAACGGGCCGCCCGCGGGCGAGCTCCACGTGGCCACTGGCGCGTTGAAACCGCCGTCGGGCTTGCCGAGCGCGATCCAGATCTTGACGCTCGTGTCGCTGTAGCCGCGCACCGTGGCCATGTCACCGTGACCGTCGCCGTTGAAGTCGCCGCTGACGAACTTCATCGCCTTGGCATCCCACTCATCACCAGAAGTGAGATAGGACCGCTCGGGGGCACCGATGGCCCCGTCCTCGCCGCTGCGGAAGGTGTACATGCCGTCGTTGCCGGCCGTGTAGCTGTACCAAGCCCCGAGGTCGCTGCGCCCGTCACCGTCCTGGTCGTGGCGCGGCGCACTGTTGCTGGACCACAGCGACTCGCCCTCGCTGTTGTAGATGACGAAGTCGCCCCGGTCGTTCAGGACGGCGTAGCCGTTCGACGCACTGGTCTTGGACTCCCACAGCGTGGCGGTGTCGCCGGCGTTGCGCACCATCAGGTTGCCCTTGCTGATACGCGCGAACGCACCCGGGTTCCCTGCGGTGCCGGTGGACCAGAGGGTCTTCCCGGCATTCGAGGTGAGAACCAGGTCGCCGTCACTCTTCATGGTCAGCTGGGCGGAAGCGGAGACGAGGATGTCGCCGGTGTCGAGGCGCTTGGCGGCGGTCAGCTGGGAGCCGAAAAGAATGTCGTCCACGCGCGTGGCGACGGCTCCGGTACGGGTCTCGTCGAACTCCCCGAAGCAAGCGCCCTGCCAGGAGCGGCTGGCGATGCCGACGAGTTCAGTCTTGCCGTCCTTGGTGCGCAGCACGGGGGAGCCTGCGTCGCCCTTGCAGACGGCAGATTCGGCCTGGGCGTCGAGGTTGACCTCGGTGGAGGTGACGCTGGCGACGGTGAACCCGCTGGTGTGGCGCTTGGTGGGCACCCACTGGTCGGCGGTGCGGCCGAAGCCGACGACATCCGCCGCCTCGCCCTTGCCGGCTGCCGAGGTCGCGAGCGATGCGGGGGCGATGCCGGTGGCGGGCTCGGCGAGCCGGGCCAGGACAAGGTCGCGGTCGCCGCGCGGGGCGAGTGTGGTGATCTCGGTCGTGTGCCCGCCGCCGAGGGCGAGGTCGCTGCGGCCGAGGGTGAGTGTGGTCTTCTCGCTCGGGGGGCCTGTGGGGATGTCGATGCTCTTTGCCGGGTCCTGGGCGAAGCAGCTCTTCGAAGTGGCGACCCACTGCGGGGCGACCAGCGTCGCGGTGCAGGAACGGACGTTGCCGATGCTGAGCTTGCCGGTGAAGGGCAGGCTGGTGTCCTTCTGCTCACCGGTGGGCGGCTTCGCCCCGGGGCCGGTGACCTGGAGTTCGAGCAGGACTGCCTTCTTGGGGTCGGCGGGTATGGCCTCGCCGAAGTTTTTTGCGGTGTCCTTGGGGACGTTCAGGGTCTGCGTGTCGCCGTCGATGCTGACCTCGGCCCGGATGTCCCGTCCGAAGGTCTCGATCCGGAACGCGTGCGGAATGTTCACGGACAGGTAGCCGGTGCTCGCGGCTTTGAAGCAGAGCCGGCCCTGGTTGTCCTCCGTGATGTCCGCCATCCAGACCATGATCTGGAAGTCCTCGGAGCACGAGGTGAGAGTGATGTTCCCATCACCGGCGACGAGCTGAGCGCCCGTCTCCTCGAGGATCGCGTCGGCGTCAGGGTAGGCACCGTCCTCGACGGCGTAGGAGGCGCCGGTGGCGGTGGGATTCTCGTCCGCAGCGGCGGCAACCGGAGCTGGCATCCCCACAGTGGTGGCTGCGATCACGATCGCCGCAGGCAGCCATTTGCGTATACGCACAGGTGTTTCTCTCATGAAAAGCCCCCCGACCAGGCGGGAGGGAAGGCGGAACCACAACGGGACCGTCAACGCTGCACTGCGGACGGTCGGGATCGCCTGGGGGGCCGAGGAGGCAGCATAGCCGCTCCAGGCAGCAGCGACGTCACGCGCTCCCAGCACTACTGGCTTCGATAAAGAGCGCATAACGGTCCTGGTTTGGCGCACAACCATCTACCCCTTGGCTGAATCTGTGTTCTCGTTCAAGCAGTGCCGTACCGGACCGGGGGGTTCGGCAACGGGTCTGCCGTCCTCCGGCCTGGGGAAGCCGATTCATGGGGGGCGGCGGTTCTCTGCGGTGTGTGCAGGGGGCAATGGCGCCCACCTGTCCTCGTGCTCAGCCGGGGGCGGTCCTGCCGCGACGCGTGCTGCGACCAGCAGACCACTGAGGGGAAACAAACTCCGTGCTTCTCGACAGAAGCCGGCGCACACGGGGATGGCGAAGGGGGTACGCGGTAGCCAGCAAGGCTGCTCGCGGCCTGCTTCCGCTTGCCCTGATCGCCGGACTGGTCTCGGCGGCAGGACCAGCTGCCGCCGACGGCCCCGACGTCCCGCCGCCGTCCGATCGCGCCCAGGTCCTCGAACTCTGGAAGAACGGCGGGCCGGCGGTGAAGTCCGCCGCCGGTGCCGCCCTCACGGGCAATGACGAGCAGCTTCGCGACTACCTGGCCAACGGCCAGAAGATCGCTGAAGACCTCGATCTGCGTGAGGCCGCGCTCACGCTCGTCACCGACGCCGGACCGCGCCTGAGCGAGGCGGCACAGAAGGCCCTGGACGGCACACCGGAGGACCTGGCCGCCTTCATGGAGAACGGCTGGCAGGCCCCGCTTGCCGACGACCGGCGAATCGAGGCGGCGCAGATCACCGAGGGCGGTGGCGCCCATCTGCGTGAGGCGGGCGGTGCGGCGTTGCGCGGATCGCTCGATGACGTCCGCGAATTCCTCGCCGACGGGCAGTACCGCAAGCGTGACGACGACGCCCGCGTCCGGGTCGCCCAGATCGACGAAGCCGGTGGTCCCGCGACCAAGCGCGCCGCAGCCGCTGCGCTGCGGGGCACCATCGAAGACGTTCGCGAGTTCCTCCTCTTCGGCCAGCACATCGCACGCGCCCAGGACCAGGAACACGCCACCATCAGCCAGCTGGCCGAGCAGACCGAGGAAGCCGGCGCCGCCGCTGCGAAGGCCAAGAAGAGCGCGCAGGAACAGGCCCAGAAGGCGAAGACCGCCGCCCGTCTGGCCAAAGCGGAGACAGCCAAGGCCGCCGCCGAGACCAAGGCGGCCAAGAACGATGCGATCAAGGCCGCCGACGCGGCACGTCGTGCCGCCGAGTCCAGCCGTCGCGCTGCCGACGCCGCGCAGTCCGCGATCGCCGCCGCCCGCGCGGCCAACGCCGCATCGCAGACCGCGGCGATCGCCGCCCACAATGCCTCAACCGCCGCCCTGCTTGCATCACGGGCCGCTAGCGAGGCATGGCGGGCCGCCGCCTCCGGGAAGGTCAACGAGAAGATCGCGGACGATGCGGTCAAGGCCGCCCAGCACGCGGAGAAGATCGCGGACGCCGCGGACGCGATGGCGAAGACCCTGGATGAAGCCAATACCGCCCTGCAGGCATCGATCGCGGCGATCCAGGACATGACCGACGCCGCCGAAAGCGCCACCGCCGCCGACGGATACGCCAAGCAGGCCGGTGCGCACTCGACCGAAGCCCAGGCGGCAGCGGCGTCGGCCCGGCGCCATGCGGAAGAGGCCCGGCGGGCTTCAGCCGCAGCGCAGGCCCATGCGGCCGATGCCGCCGCAGCAGCACGGCAGGCCCGCGACAGCGCCCGCTCGGCAGCAGCTCACGCGCGCAAGGCGGCTGAGGCCGCGCGCAAGGCCGCCGAACACGCAGGCGACGCCCAGCAGGCGGCCAACCGTGCAAAGACCAACGCCGACGAGGCGTTGAAGGCCGCCAAGATGGCCGGAGACGCGGTCAAGCAGGCACAAGCCGTCCAGGAAAAGGCCCGCAAGACCGAAGCCGAGGAGATCGCCACTCGGACCAAGACCCAGGTCAACCAGGCCCGCGACGCCAAGGAAGCCTTCGACATCGCCGGGGCCGAGGTGAAGCGCCTCACTCAGGAAGCCCTCACGCTCGAAACCGACTTCGCCACGCTCGCCGAACAGGCGAACCAGTCAGGCGCCGACACCCAGCAGATCGCCGCAACCGGCCGCAAGATGGCCCTGACCGCGATGAAGATCCGGCATTCCTGGAGCCGCGCCGCCGCCGAAGCCGCCCTCGCCGGCGATGAGGCGACCGTCGTCGAGTACGCCCGCGGTGGCTGGAAGAGCGCGGAAGAGCAGGACGAGCGCGACCAGGTCAACAGCCTGTACCAGGAATCGCCCTTCGAGGATGTGCGCACCGCCGCGGGCAACGCCCTCAAGGGCGACGCCACCCAGGTCCACACCTTCCTGACCACCGGTCAGTACAAGGCTGCCGCAGACGACAACCGCATCCTGGTCGCCCAGATCGACGAAGCCGGCGGGAGGGTTGTCAAGGAAGCCGCGAAGAAGGCCCTCTACGACCCCGACCCCAAGGCACTCGCCGACTTCCTCGCCACCACCCAACACCAAGCGCGTGTCGTGGACGACCGCGTCGCAGCAGCGCGCCTCACCGAAGGCGGCACCCCGGAGATCAAAGCCGCTGCCGAAACCGCACTGGCCAGCCCCGACACGCACCTGCGCGACTTCATCGAATCCGGCCAGTACCGGGCCCAGCGCCGCGACCAGCTGACCGCGGCCCACGTCGCCCAGATCCAGGGCATCATCGCCACTTCCAGTGGCATCGCAGCCCGCGCCTACCAGGACGCTTACGAAGCCGCGGAAACCGCCGCCACCGCGCAAGGCCACGCCGACGACGCCACCGGCCACGCCAAAACAGCGAGCAAGTACGCTGCCGAGGCAGCCGACTGGGCCACCAAGGCCAACGACTCAGCCGACCGCGCCAGCAAGTCCGCCGCCAACGCGGCCAAGTTCGCCGAAACCGCACGCGACGCGGAAGCCGACGCGGAAGCCAGCGCCGCGCAAGCGAACTACTCCGCCGCCTCGGCGCAAGCCAGCGCGCTGGCCGCCGAAGAATACGCCCGAAGCGCCTACAAAGCGGCGGAGGAAGCCCGCCAGTCCGCGATCAACGCGGGCTCCAGCGCCGATGCTGCCAAGGGCATCTACAAAGACGCCGTCCAGCGCCACATGATCGCCCAATACCAAAAGCAGGCACAGGAAAACCTGAGGAAGCGGGCTTTCGACGTACTCGGCGAGTTCCTCGACAAAGTCGGCCCAACCCTCAAGATGCTCTTGATCGACCCGTCCTTCCACACACGGCTCGACATCACCCACGCAATACTCGACGCCTTCGGCATGATCCCTGTGATCGGCGAACCCGCCGACGGCATCAGCTGTGCGGCGTACGCCATCGAGGGAATCTGGGACTTCTTCTCCCCCACCGGCGGCGAAGACATATGGACGGATGCGGGCCTCGCCTGCGCGTCGATGGCACCAGTCGCCGGATGGTTCACCACACCGGCGAAACTGGCAAAATACAGCAAGAAGTTCGGCCCGAAAGCCAAGAAACTCTTCGACGAACTCTCCAACCTGTGGAAGAAAACGCCTTCCTGTGCCAAGCCCAAGAAGCACAGCTTTCCCGCCGGCACACGCGTCCTGATGGGAGACGGTTCAACACGGCCCATAGAACAGATCAGGACCGGCGACTACGTCCAAGCAGCCGATCCACTCACCGGATCCAGCGGACCACGCCGGGTAGAGGCGACCATCTACACACCGGACGACCGCGACTTCACCGGCATCACGCTCGACCCCGCGGCCGGAGGCGGCTCCCTCACTGCGACCGATCACCACCCCTTCTGGTCTGAGCAGGCTCAGAAGTGGACCGACGCCGCCAACCTGAGGCCCGGTGACACCCTGCTCAAGGCAGATGGCAAAACCGCGGCGATCTCCGCTGTCCACCACTGGAAGACGCTTCAGCCCGCATACAACCTCACAGTCAACGACCTCCACACGTACTACGCGCTAGTGGGCGAGACTGCGGTCCTGGTGCACAATGAGAACGCAGTCTGTGGGTTTTCCGCAGACACGGTGGCCACTGCTTACCAGGGCATGAACAAGAAAGGAGGCCATGCCATTCGACATCTCGAGATTGCAGGAGTGATTCCCTCCGGGGGCAGTCTCGAGAAGCGCGTCCAGCTGTTCCAGGATATGACCAGCCACATCCTCACGAACCCCACCAAGGCGTTTGACAGCATGAAGTCCAACACGTTGACCCGAGCGTTCGCCGGCAAGGTCGACGGCAAGCATGTCGTCCTGTTCGTCGCGAAGGAGGGACCGTACGCGGGCAAAGTCCTTACGGCCGTGGTCCCCAGCCCCAGCCAAATCGCCAACTGGGGGCTCGAATGAGCCGTCTCCTCAAAGCCTTGTGCTGGGATGACGACGAGACAGTCATCAGCCTGTTTGCAGCAGCCCCTTCCGCCGAGCCCATCGATCTCACCTTTGACATCGATGGGTGTTCCCCAGACCGAATCACCACGTACCACCTCGAGGACGTTGAGTTCATCCTGAACGGTCTTCAGGTGGTCGAATACGACCTGTCCTTCGTCACGCTGCCTGCCGCGCTCGGGCCATACCTCGAATCGTGCCTTGAGCAGGTCTGTGAGCGGGGAGCCCGGGTCGCCTGGTTGGGATTCGAAGGCTCATTCGACTATGACAACCTGCTCACAGATTCCGTGGCGCGGATGCTCTACGGTGTCGCGGCGCAGAGCCAGCCCACGGTGCTCATGCTGGACGATGATCTGCGGGACGGCTCCGAATGGCCGAAGATTCTCCATTCCTACAGATCCAAGCTCCTGAACGGCTGAAATCCGCTCAGTTGAATGATTCGTCGTCTCGGCCACGCCCCAGGCGCGTGGCCGAGACGACGGCTGTTCGGCGCCGTATGGCCAGGCACACACAAAGGAGTCCCATGCCCTTAGAGCTCGTAACACGATCATGAGTCGGGTTTGTTGAGGCGTCGCCAGCAGATGAGGCTGCAGGCGAGGGAGACGAACGCGTCGTGGAACTCGGTGCGGCGTTCCCATCGGACGGCGAGTCGTTTGAACTGGTGGAGCAGGGCGAAGGTCTGCTCCACGACGTAGCGGAGCTTGCCCATGTCCTTGATGTTCGGGGCTCCTTTGCGGGAGATGACGGGCAGGATCCGGCGTTTGCGGAGTTCATCGCGGTTGGGGTTGGAGTCGTAGCCCTTGTCGCCGAGCAGGCCTGGGGACGTCGGCGGGGTCGGCCGGGACGACCTGCCACCGGCGGGATGCCGTCGACCAGGGCGAGGGTCTGGGTGACGTCGTTGACGTTCGCCGCGGTCGTGATGACCTTGAGCGGGGTGCCGCGTCCGTCGCAGATCAGGTGGTGTTTGCTGCCCGTCTTCCGCCGGTCGACCGGCGACGGGCCGGTGTCGGCGCCCCTTTTTTCGCCCGGATGTGCGAGCCGTCCATGCACGCCCTGGACCAGTCGAGGCGGCCGGCCGCGTTCAGCTCGGCGAGCAGGATGCGGTGCAACTGGTCGAAGATCCCTGCCTGCTGCCAACGCTCCAGCCTTCGCCAACAAGTCTGACCGGAGCCGAAGCCCAGCTCAGGGGGCAGGAGTTGCCAGGCGATGTCGTTGCAGAGCACGTACAAGATGCCCTGCAGGCACAGCCGGTCAGCTACCGGTCGCGGCCCTGGCGACCTCGTCGGCCAGGGCGGCAGCAGCGGCTCGATCAGTGCCCACAAGTCGTCGTCCACGATCCACGGCCGAGTACTCACACCACCACGAACGGCCGACTCGTCACACCGGTCACGGCTGACCAGAGCATCTCACCAAGATCGTGTTACGAGCTCTTAGGAGGCCTGAGGCATCGAGGTCCTGGCCGCCCTCGGCCGGTATCTAAAGGCGGGTAGGGCACGGCGGCGGCCCTGGATGGCACCCTCTTTCGGCACAACGGGCGCCCGGCATTTACAGAGAAAAGTGGCCACTACGGCCACAGATGGACGGACTCCGGGAGCTGCTGGCGCGTGGCGGCGAGCGGTTGCACACGGCCACAATCAGTGCGCCCTGCACCTTGCGGCTGAGTCCCGGGTCCTGACCGGGCGACGGACAGCCTTGAGCGTCGAAGCGTCACGTCCAGGACCTGGCACGCACGCGAACGGCCCGACGGTTCACCGACGGGCCGTTCCGGGTCTTCGTCCGAGCAGGGTGTCCTAGTCGGGGTTCTTCGCCTCGCCCTGCTTCAGCGACACCTGGTCGAGCAGCGCGTCGCACGAGTCGCCCTGCTCGCAGGAGATCTTCAGGGTGTTGGTGCCCTTCTTGAGGTTGACGTAGGAGTAGGTGCGGGTCCAGCCCTTCTCCCAGTCGCCCTCCTTGGCCCTGGCGAAGTTCGACATGTTGATCGAACGCGGCGTCTCGGTGTTGACGGTGAGCGAGGTCTTCGCGTCCTTGCCGGGCACGCTGTAGGTGATGAACAGCGTGTACGTGCCGTCGGCCGGGACGTTCACCGACCAGCTCGCCGCTCCGCCGGGGCCGTTGAACTGCACATAGGCGCCGTTGGTGCCCTTCGCGCCCTTGATCTGGGTGCCCAGCGTCGCCGGAGGCGCGAGCTGGAGCGTCGCGGCGTTCTGCTTGGGCAGCTCGGCGGGCGGGCTCTCCTGGTCGCCGCCCTTGGACGCGTCGTCACTCGGCTTCACCTGCTCCGCGGGGGCGCCGCTCTGGTTGGCCTTCGGGTCCTTGTCGTCTCCGCCACTCGTGATGAGGGCCACGCTGATCCCTATGACGACCACCGCGACGACCGCGATGGCGCCGGCGATCAGTCCCCGGGTGTTGGGGCCACGGCTGCGGCCACCGTCGTCGTAGCCGCCCGAGCCGGGCACCGGTGTCTGGCGGGTGGGAGCGCCGCCGGGGTAGGTCTCCGGGGCCGCGTACTGGGGGTTCGGCTGATGCGCGTGTCCCTGGGGCTGCTGGCCCTGCTGCCCGTAGGACTGCTGCTGCGGGACCTGGCCGTACTGGCGCTCGCCGACCGTCCTGACCTGGTTGTACGAGGTCCTGGGCACACCGGGCTGCGCGGCCGGGCCGGGGTAGCCGTAGCCGCCCTGCCTGGGAGGTGCTGCGCCCGTCTGGCGCTGCCCGTCCGCATACAGGTAGCCGAACGGATCGTCGTCCTCAGGCGTGCTCGCGCCGTTGTTCCCGGCCGTCATCCCTGGGTCACTCCTATCCTCGCTCGCCAGCCGTCGCCGACCGGGCGAGCCTACCCCGTCCTGGTCACTCCAAGGACGGGCCAAACGCGCCGCTGGTTCCCGCCCCGGTCCGGCTTCGGGGAACTATCCGGCGCGACGGTGGATCTTCGAGCGCGACCGCTTCTCGATGTACATCCGCTGGTCAGCCGATTGCAGGACTTCCTCGACGGACATCCCGCACACCGCCCAGCCGATACCGAAGCTGGCCCCGACGCGGACCGCCCTGCCGTCCACCCGGATCGGCGGGATGATCGCGCTGCGCAAGCGTACGGCCAGGTCAGCGGCATCGGCCGCGGCGAGCCCGTCGGCGAGGACGACGAATTCGTCACCCCCGAGCCGGGCAACGGTGTCCCCGTCGCGTACGCAGGTCGTGAGGCGGCGGGCGACCTCGACCAGAACGGCGTCCCCGGTGTTGTGCCCGAACCGGTCGTTGATCGACTTGAAGCCGTCCAGGTCGCAGAAGAGCACGGCCAGGCCCTTGGCGCCGTCGTCGTGCTCACCGTCCGGTGCGACGGCGTGCACATGGTGGTCATACGACCCGCCCGAAACATGCAGATCAAAGTCGAAGCCGTGCCCGTAGCCGGGGTGGTGGCCGTCCGCGGGTCCGTTGCCGTAGCCGTGGTGCTCGTAACCGTCCGTGTCCGCGTATCCGCCGTACGCGGCTCCGTACCCGGACCCGGGACCGGACCGCCCGGGGTTGTCGCAGAGCCGGGCGCTGAGCCGGGCGCGCAGCTCCGCGTTGTTGGGCAGACCGGTCAGGGCGTCATGGCTGGCCCGGTGCGCGAGCTGGAGCTCATGGCGCTTGCGCTCCTCGATGTCCTCGACGTGGGTCAACAGGAAGCGGGGCCCGTCGGTGGTGTCGGCGACGACGGAGTTGCGCAGCGAGACCCAGACGTACGAACCGTCCCGGCGCCCGAGCCGCAGCTCGGCGCGGCCGCCCTCGGCCGAGGTACGGAGCAGGGTGCCGACGTCCTCCGGATGGACCAGGTCGGCGAAGGAGTAGCGGCGCATCGCGGACGCGGGCCGGCCGAGCAGCCGGCACAGGGCGTCGTTGGTGCGCAGCAGCCGCCCGTGCTGGTCCCCGCCCATTTCGGCGATGGCCATACCGCTCGGGGCGTACTCGAAGGCCTGCCGGAAGGATTCCTCACTGGCCCGCAGGGCCTGCTGCTCACGCTCGAGACGGACCAGGGCGCGCTGCATGTTTGCCCGGAGGCGGGCATTGCTGATCGCAATGGCGGACTGCGAGGCGTACATCTGGAGGGCTTCCTGCCCCCAGGCGCCCGGCCGGCGGCCGTTGCGGGGCTTGTCGACCGAGATCACGCCGAGGAGCTCACGGCCGCCGCCCGACGCGTACATGGGCGCGTACAGCCGGTCCTGGGGGTGCCATTCGCCCTCGAAGCGGGGCTCGGGTCCTTCGGTGTACCACTGCGGGACGTCGTCCTCGAGGAGCACCCAACCCTCGGTGTGGGGTATGAACCGGAGGTCGCCCCAAGCTTCCCCCATGGACAGCCTGCGCTCCCAGGAGGGCCGGGAACCGACGCGGCCGGTGATCAGGGCTTCGGCGGCGGAGTCACCGGCGAAGGCGGCGACGACGAGATCCCCGTCGGGACGTACGAGATTGACGCACGCCAGCTGGTAGCCAAGGCCGACGACGATGCCGTCGGCAACGGACTGCAACGTGTCCGCCAGGCTGCGGGCCGTATTGAGGTCCGTCACGACCTGATGCAGCTGCCGCAGAGTCGCAAGACGGACGTACGGCTCCGACTCGGTCTCCATCGCTCGCTCTCCCCGAGACCTCTACAGCTAACGTGACTCCAGGGTTCTCAATCGGTCCTCTCGATGGTCTGTCCACGCCACTGAATCACAGCGCGCTGCCCACTCGGTACACAGGGTCAACAAATACCGCCCTCTGTGACTCAAGTCACATTAAATGATGAGCGGTTGAATCGGGGAGCTCGCTGTTTCCGAACGTTCAACGAACGTTCGTCAACGCAAATTCCGGACCGTGGTCCTACCCGTGGTCCTAGGACCCGGCTGGTCCCCTGGCCCGATGTGGCCGCAATGGAGACGAGGTTAGCGTTCCGGTTGTGCTCCCGACGACTCAAGCCCCTTTCACCGAAGCCATCCCCCATCCTGAGGGGGTGAGCAACGACGAGTTCCGCGCCGCCCTGGCCCGCCTGGCGGCGGGCGTAGTGCTGGTGACCGCCCATGAGCCCGCCCTGACCGAGGACGGCCCGCGCGGCGAGGACGCCGGCATGACCGCGACCTCGTTCACCTCGGTCTCACTGGACCCGCCGCTGGTGCTCGTGAGTCTGCGCAACGGCTCGCGCATGGACGACCTGCTCGCCGAACAGCCCCTGTGGGGGGTTTCGCTGCTCTCCGAGAGCCAGCGGCAGATCGCGGGCCGGTTCGCGATGAAGGGACGCATCAGCGACCGGCTGCTGTTCGAGGACATCCCCTGGACCAGGGGCGAGGTATGCGGGGCGCCGCTGATGGAGGGCGCGCTGGCGACGCTGGAGTGCCGTACGGAACAGCGGGTGGAGGCGGGCGACCACACGCTGGTCATCGGCCGCGTGCTGAAGGCGGGCCTGCCCGGCGGGGACGGCGCCCCGCTGGCCTACTTCCGCGGAAGGTACCGCCACCTGGGCTGAGAGCCTGCGTGCCCGGGGACCTGCGGGACCGGGGACCTGAGGGGCCGGGGACCTGAGGGGCCGGGGACCCTGCGGGACCGGGGACCTGCGGGACCGGGGCCCATCGAAGAGCCTGCGGACCCGAGCTGCGAGTCGGACGGCCTGCTGCCTGCGGGCCCGGGCTGCGAGTCCGGGGGCCTGCGGGCCCGGCCTCACCAATCCCGGCCGCTGCGCCCCCGCTTCGTGTCCGCGCGCTGCTTCTTCTCACGCAACCGCCGCTCGTTGATTCCGCGCGGAATCTTCGTGGCCCGCCTCGGGCGCGGCGGCGGCGCCGTGGCCTCGGCGAGCAGCGCGGCCAGCCGCACCGCGGCAGTCTCGCGGTTGCGCCACTGCGAGCGGTGCTCGGACGCGCGTACGGCGATCACGCCGTCGTGCAGCCGCGACGCGAGCCGCTCGAGGGCGCGGACCTTCCACACCTCGGGCAGCGCCTGGGTCGCGGCGAGGTCGAAGCGCAGCTCGACCTGCGAGTCGCTGGTGTTGACGTGCTGGCCGCCCGGACCCGACGAGCGCGAGAAACGCCACATGAGCTCGGCCTCCGGTAGGGAGACGGAGCCACGGATGGGATAGGGACCGGACATACGTCCTATGTTCGCCCCGGCGAGCGCGCCGCGTCACTCCCTTTTCGCGTATCCGCGGGTAAACGGCCCCGCGGGGAACCACCTCGTCCGACATCTGCGTTAGGAAGGGTGAGGTACCCACTCGACCAGGAACCAGGAAAGGGACTTCCCCATGGCTGTAAGCCTGTCCAAGGGCGGCAACGTCTCGCTCACCAAGGAGGCACCGGGCCTGACCGCCGTCACGGTGGGCCTCGGCTGGGACGTCCGCACCACCACCGGCACCGACTTCGACCTCGACGCCTCGGCCATCGCGGTCAACGCGGGCGGCAAGGTCGTCTCCGACGGCCACTTCGTCTTCTTCAACAACAAGTCCACCCCGGACCAGACCATCGTCCACACCGGCGACAACCGCACCGGCGAGGGTGGCGGCGACGACGAGCAGATCAACGTCAACCTCCAGGGCCTCCCGGCTGACGTCGAGCGCATCGTGTTCCCCGTCTCCATCTACGACGCCGAGAACCGCACCCAGAACTTCGGCCAGGTGCGCAACGCCTACATCCGCATCGTCAACCAGGCCGGCGGCGCCGAGCTCGCCCGCTACGACCTGAGCGAGGACGCCGCCACGGAGACCGCGATGGTCTTCGGCGAGCTCTACCGCAACGGCGCGGAGTGGAAGTTCCGCGCGGTGGGCCAGGGTTACGCCTCGGGTCTGGTGGGCATCGCCCAGGACTTCGGCGTCAACGTCTGACCTACCCCGCCCGGGTCAGGGGCCAGACCTCAGGTCTGGCCCCTGCGGTCATTCCGCGAGCCAGCCGCACGGTCCGCAAAGGGACGAGCCAGTGACTCATCCGCCCGAGAGCCGCTCGTACAGGTCCGTCGTAAAACGCGTTCGATACACCCCGTAGACGATGGATTCCGGGGACCGATACCCCAGATGTTCCGGATCAGAGACCTCCTGGTCCAACTGCGTCACTTCTCTGCTGAGCGGCGACGAGCGCCCCAGATATGCCCGCGCGGCCTCTGCCAGCTCCCACTCGCCCGTCATCACCGAGTGCCAGAGCCCGCGGCCCTGACCGACCACCCACATGCACAGATCCTCGGTGCCGTCCTCGGACCAGACCTCTCCGTCGACGCTCACGCCTTCGGAAAAGTCGACCAGAGAGCCTGCCGCATCCAGGTAGGCCAGCGCGAACGCCTCAAGAGTCTCTCCTGGCCGTGACTCCAGCCACGCCTCCAGAGCGGACAAACGCGGCCTGGTCGCATCCAGCGTCTCCCAGAACCACTCAGGCACCTGGCTCAATCCCACTCACCCGCCCTCGCTGAGGTGGGGGCGAAATTCTACCCGGCGTCATGACGGTCGGCCTTGCCGTTCGCGGGCCCGCCCAGAACGTCCCCAGGCGCTGTTCAGAGAGAAACCCCGGCTCGAACAGCCCCGCGACGGTCGTCCGCAGCCTCCCCCCACGCCGAGAGCGGGGCCTCGACGAAGTCACGGCTGCTCCGGCTTGGTCTCCCCGTACAACCAGGTGTCCCACAGCGCCGTCAGGTCCTTGCCCGACTTCCCCTCCACATAGGCGATGAAGTCGTCCGTCGACGCGTTCCCGTGGCGGTGCTCCTTCGCCCAGCCCTGCACGATGTCGTAGAACGCGTCGTCCCCGACCGCCTCGCGGATCTTGTGCAGCACCATCGCGCCCCGTTCGTACACCGGCTCACCCAGGACGTGCTCGGCGTCCGGCTGCTCCGCGGGCGGGAACTCCCAGCTGGACTCGGTGTCGTACGCCTCGCGGAAGCTCTCGCTCGCGGGGTCGTTCTCGAAGTCCTCGCGGTACAGCCACTCCGCATACGTCGCGAAGCCCTCGCTGAGCCAGACGTCCTGCCAGGTCTCCGGGGTGACGGAGTCTCCGAACCACTGGTGGGCGATCTCGTGGACGAGGGTCTCCGGGTCGAAGGACCCCTCCGGGAAGACCGCACGGCTCTGGGTCTCCAGGGCGTAGGCGGCGTCGTCGGAGCGTTCGACGATCGCGCCCGTCGAAGAGAATGGGTACGGGCCGAAGTTGTAGACCGCCCAGTCCATCAGCTCGGGGATGCGGGCCAGCAGCTTCGCGGTGCGCGGGGCCACGGTCTTGTCCACGGCCGTGTAGACGGGGACGCCGCCGTCCACCGGGCGGTACGACCTGGTGACATACGACCCGATGCCGACGGTCGCCGCGTGGCTCGCCATGGGCTCGGCCGAGCGCCAGACGAAAGTGGTGCGCTTCCCGTCGGGGGTGGGCCGCTGCGAGCGCAGTTCACCGTTGGAGACGGCGGTCAGGCCCTTGGGGACGGTGACCGTGGTCTCGTACGTGGCCTTGTCACTGGGGTGGTGGTTGCCGGGGAACCAGGCCATCGAGCCCGTCGGCTGGCCCAGGGCCACCGCGCCGTCCGCCGTATTCAGCCAGCCCTCACGGGACTTGTCCGGGTCGGTGATGGTCAGCGGGGAGCCGGAATAGCGGACGACGGTACGGAAGGTGCTGCCCTTGGCGATCTCCTCGCGCGGGCGCAGCGTCAGCTCGTCGCCGGAGCGGTTCACGGCGGCGGGGGCCCGGCCGACGGTCGCGGCGTGCACGGTCATGCCGTGGAGGTCGAGGTTGAACGCGCTCAGGTCCTGGGTGGCGCGCGCGGTGATGGTGGCCGTGCCGGCGAGGTGGCGCGTCTTCGGGTCGTAGTCGAGCGTGAGCGCGTAGTGGCTCACGTCGTAACCGCCGTTGCCGAGCTTGGGGAAGTACGGGTCGCGCAGACCAGCCGCGCCCGGTGTGCCCTTGACCCCGGCGCCGAGGCTCTCCGGTGCGGTGCACGCGGTGCCGCCGAGGGTGATCAGGGCGACGACGGTGACGGCGGTACGGAGGAGGGATCGCTGACGCGGGGGCACGTCAGCGATCCTATGCCTGGAATGTCGGATTCCGGAGGTCGGGGCGGTTCAGACCTCGATCTCCACGTCCGTGAGCGGATAGGCCACGCAGCTGTGCGTGTAGCCGAACCGCTCGTCCGCCGTCCGCAGCCGGGCCTCCTCCGCCGTGTGCACCTCGCCGCTGACCACCCGCACCAGGCACATCCCGCACTCTCCCGACCGGCACGCCGCCTCGGGTCGGACACCGTGGTCCTCCAGGGCGTCGAGCAGCGGGCGGTTGCGGGGCGTACGGAAGCGCGTACCGCACGCGGTGACCGTCACCCGCTCCGTGCCGTCCGCGCCGACCGGCCAGTGCGGCTGGGCCTCGGGGCGGGAAGGCGCGCCGTTGGCCTCGAAGCGGACCCGGCGGCGCGGGTGCCCGAGCCGCGTGAGCTGCTCCAGCGCGTACGGATACATCGCCTGCGGCCCGCATACGTACACCATCCGGCCACGCAGCGGACCGGCCAGCTCGCCGATCGTCGCGGCCGTGAGCAGTCCGCCGACCACATGGTCCACCCGGACGCGGTCGGGGTGGGCCGAGGCGAGGGCGTCGAGTTCGTCGCGGAAGATGACGTCTTCTGTGTCGCGCGAGCCGTACACCAGGTGGAGTCGGCGCGAGGAGTCACTCGCGGCGATCGCGCGGAGCATGCTCATGGCGGGGACCACGCCCGAGCCCCCGGCGAGGAAGACGAGGTCATCGCCGTGGAAGAGCGGATTGTGGTGGAAGGTGCCCATGGGGCCGGTGGTGGTGAGCCGGTCACCGACGGCCAGGGTGTCGATGAGCAGATTGCTGATCCTGCCCCCGGGGACGCGCCGCACGGTCAGGTCGTAGTGCCGCCCGTGCTCGGCGGGGCCGGAGGCGATGGCGTACGGGCGGCTCGTGCCGTCCGTGAAGACGTTGACGTACTGCCCGGCCAGGAAGGGCGGCAGCGGCTTCCCGTCCTCACGGCGCAGCCGGAAGGTGCGGGTGCTGGCCGTCTCGATGCGGATCTCGTCGACGACGAGCCTCAGCCGCCTGGGGTGGTGGCGCTCGACGGTCCCGGTCGGCACCTCCTGGACGGGCCGGGCGGCCCGGCGGTCGATCTCCGCCTGGATCTCGTCGTGGCCGTCGTAGTGCGCGGCCAACGGGTGCTTCATGCGTACGCTCCCTTGGACTCGAGCAGCCGGCCCGCAACGGCGGCCCCCGACTGAAGGGTCGGCTGGAACCCGCCCATGCCCACCCAGGAACCCGCCAGATGCAGCCCCGGCACATGGCTCTCGCGCTGGATCCCGCGGAACGGCCAGCCGTCGGCGGCGTCCTGTTCATAGCCGTAGAACGCTCCGCCCGGGTGGCCCAGGTAGCGCTCCATGGTCAGCGGGGTGGCCACGTCCACCTCCTCGATCGCGTCCCGCACGCCCGGGGTGACGGTCTCCAGTAGGTCCAGCAGGCCCTCGGCGTAGGCGAATTTGGCACGGGCGTACTCGGCCGGGGGCAGGGCCTGCCAGGCGTCCGCGTACTGGAGCGTCATCAGGCTCACATGGCTGGCGCCGGGCGGAGCGAAGCCGATGGGCTCGACGTCGTACGAGGACGCGACGATCCCTCGCACCGGCTCCAGGCCGCGCATGGCCGCGAAGGTGCGGTCGTCGTCCATGTCGACGTTCACGAAGTTGGTGCTCGCGGTGAAGCCGAGCTCGGCGGGGGTGGCGTCCAGGCCCATGTGCAGCACGAAGCCGGAGATGCCGGGCCGCCGGGTGCCGAGGTCGCGGGCGGCGGCAGCGGGGGCGGGCAGGCCTTCGAGCATGGCATAGGTCGCGGGGAGGGATACGTTGGACACCACCTCGGCGGCGCTCACGCGCTCGCCGGTGTCCAGCCTGACGCCCGCGACCCGCCCGCCGCGGGTGCGGATGGCCGCGGCCGCGGTGTGGAACCGGACCTCGCCGCCCGCGCGCAGGAACGAGTCCAGCAGCGCCCGCGAGAGCATCTGCGAACCCCCGCGTATGTGCCAGGGCTTGAACTCCAGATACGCGAACAGCACCAGCGCCAGGTCCTGGAACGGCAGCCGGGACGGGGGCAGTCCGAGATAGCCCCAGTAGGCGCCGAGCACCGACTTGAGGCGCTCGTCGTCGAAGTGGTCGTCCAGCACGTCCTTGAAGGGCCGCAGGCCCTGGCGGAACAGCAGCGGGTCGACCTGCTCGGCGGGCAGGCCGTCCATCGCGGCGACCTGCCAGAAGGTGACGTTGCGTACGAGGTCGAAGAACCTCTCTATACGGGCGCGGTTGCCGGGGAACTCCGCGTCGAGCACGTCGAGCGCCCCCGCCCAGTCCGCGGGCAGCGTCACGTCGTACACCCCGGGGACCACGGCACGGTAGAGGTCACGCTCCTCGACGAACTCCAGCTGCTCGGCGACGCCCAGCGAGGTGAGCAGCGGGCGCAGGGAGAACGCCTGGCCCTCCGCGCCGAGCCCGGACAGCTGGTGCAGGGCGACCTCGAACTCGTACCGGCCGCGCCGGAAGGAGGTCGCACAGCCGCCGGGGACGCTGTGGCGCTCGACGAGAAGGGTGCGGACGCCGGCCCGCTGGAGGGTGGTGGCCGCGGTCAGGCCGGCGTTGCCGGCGCCGATGACGACGACGTCGAAATCGAGGTCGCCGCCGCTCATGACCCGGAAGCCCCGGACTCGGCGCCGGCTTCGGCTTGGGCGTCCACGCCAGCTTCGGCGCCGGCTTCGGCTTGGGCTTCGGCTTCGGCTTCGGCGTCCACGCCGGCTCCGGCTTCGGTGTCGACGCCGGCTCCGGCCAGGGCCATGGCCTCCCGGCCGATCGCTTCGAACTGGGCGCCCATCGCCTCCGCGAGCGCCTGGGCCGCCGACAGCGGCCGGACCATGACCATGAAGTCGTCGATGAGGCCGTCCTCGTTCATGTGCAGGAAGTCGCAGCCGTTGATCTCGCGGTCACCGACCCGAGCGGTGAAGACGAGCGCGTGGTCGCGCCCGTCGGCGCCGTTGATCTCGCGTACGTAGCGGAAGTCCTCGAACACGCGGATGACGCCGCGCAGGATCGCGGTGGTCATCGCCTTGCCCTCGTACGGGCGGAAGGCGACGGGGCTCGTGAAGACGACGTCCTCGGCGAGCAGCGCGGGGATGTCGGCGTGGTCGCCGGACTCTACGGCCTTGCGGAACGGATGCATGGCGGATCCTTCCTTGACCCTTGGGCTCCGAGGGGTCAGTGGTGTCCCGTGGGCTCCATGGGCAGCTCGGCTCGCAACGCGGCCCCTTACCCTTGGACACCCTCGATAGTCACTTTGTTGAGTAGGTGCGAAGGAGAGTAATCACTTCGGTGTTAGCGTGTCCAGGTGTCTCTCAAGTACGCGGTCCTCGCGGCCCTCCTGGAGGGCGAGGCGTCCGGCTACGACCTGGCCAAGGTCTTCGACGTGTCCGTGGCGAACTTCTGGCCGGCGACGCCGCAGCAGCTGTACCGGGAGCTGGACCGGCTGGCCACGGACGGGCTGATCGCCGCGCGCGTCGTCCAGCAGGAGCGCCGCCCCAACAAGCGGATGTTCAGCCTCACCGAGCCCGGACAGGCCGCCCTGCGCGCTTTCGTCGTGGCCCCGCCACGCCCCACGACGATCCGCGACGAGCTGATGGTCAAGATCCAGGCCGTGGACGAAGCCGACCCGGAGACGGTGCGCGGGCTGCTCGAGGAGCGCCTGGAGTGGGCACGAGGCAAGCTGGCCCGCTACGAGCGACTGCGCGACCACATGCTGGACGGCCGCTCCGAGGACGAGTACCTGAGCGAGGAGGAGCGGGTCGGCCCGTATCTGACGCTGATGCGCGGACGCGCCTTCGAGGAGGAGAACGTCCGCTGGTGCGAGCGGACCCTGGAGGTACTGGCCACCCGGGCGGCCCGCCGCGGTACGGCTGAAGCCCCACGCGCCTGAGGCCGGCTGCCGGTCCGGGAACCGGGCAGACCTGGTTCCCGGACCGCGGGAGATCACGGGCACGCGCGTGACAGCCGCGCGAGCGGGCGTGACACCATCAGGGCGTGCTCGACATCGGCTACTCCCTCTCCCGCCGCTTCCCTGACCCTCCGCAGACCGACTACCGGCACGCCGACGTGCACGCCCTGCGGCACGACCTCTTCTGCGGTGACGTCTACCTCGCGGACACCAAGGAGGACCGCGAGGTGTCCACAGCCTGGGGATGGGTGCCGGTCCTCGACTTCGCCTGGGCACTGTGCGACATCGTCGAGCTGCTCGACCGCGACCCCCTCGGCTCCCGCGCGTCCCGGCCCCAGCACGCCGAGCTGGACTTCACCGAGTCGACCGACCGCCTGCTCTTCGAGCGCCGCTTCGGCTGGGTGGACATCGAGGCCGACTGGATGCCGGGCGACGAACCGCCGCTCACCTTCAGCCACGCCGAACTGCGCCGCGAGGCACGCGACTTCCTGCACGATCTGGTCGGGGACCTCACCGATCTGCACGACGGCCTCGCCGACAACCCCGCCATCTGGGACCTTCAGAGCCGCTTCCCGCGCACCCCGGCTGCCCGCCCGTAACCCGAGCGCCCCTCAGCCCTCCACCCGCACCCCGATCTGCGCCGCCAGCGCCGGAGCCAGATCAAGCAGCTGGGCCGGGCTGATCACCGCACCCGCCAGCCGCTCCACTCCCCGCGCGATGTCCAGCTCGGCCACCTGCCGCAGATCCACGTCCTGCATCCTGGCGCCGCTGAAATCCGCCTGTCGCAGCGCACAGTCCCGGAACTCCACGCGTATCAGCTCCGCCGCGCCGAAGTCGGGCTCGGACAGCACACACCCCTCGAAGACCACGTCCTTCAGCCGGGCGCTGCGCAGATTCAGGTAGTCGAACTTCCCTCCCCTCACCAGCACTCTCTCCAGCACCGCACCGTGCAGCTGCACCCCGCCCATCCGCGCGTCCACCACCTCCGCATCCCGCAGCGACGCCCCCGAAAGATCGGTCCCCACACCCCGGACGCCCGTCAGCACGGAGTCGATGAACCGGGCGTTGACCAGCGAGGTCTCGTCCAGCACGCACTCACTCAGCGCACAGTCCAGGAACCGCGCCCCGGCCCCCTCCTGGCCCGACAGATCCAGGCCGGCCAGCTCGAACCCGTCGTAGTCGCCGTCGGGCTCCAGCCCCCGCCCGTCCTCGTACGGACGCAGCGGCGGCAGCCTGACCTCGGGCCGCCGGGCCGCCGCCACCTGGGAGTCGCCCGGCTTCTTCCTCGTCCTGTGCGCCATGGGCCCCATGGTGACGCACACCACTGACAACACCCGGCTCCGGACCGCCGCCGCATGTCACAAAGCGGCCCGCCCACGCCGTCTCCTCTGCAACACCGTGACACCGCGACCCGACGGAGCGTCCAGTGAAGACGGAGCGTCCAGTGAAGAACGTGAAGACCAAGAGCAAGCCCCGTATCACCGTCATCGGCGCCGGCCTCGCCGGTCTCACCGCAGCCATCACCGCCGCCGAAGCGGGCGCCCGGGTGACCCTGTACGAGGCCCACCAGACCCCCGGTGGCCGCGCCCGCACCGATGCAGGCCCCTACCGCACCAACGACGGCCCCCACGCCCTCTACAGCGGCGGCCCGCACTGGAGCTGGCTCGCCCGGCGCGGTCTGATCGGACCGCTCGCCCCGCTCCCGCCCCGCGAGGTCACCCGGCTGCGGCTGCACCACCGCGGCACACTCCGCAGGACCCCGCCCCTCTCCCTGCTCCGGCTGCTGCGCCGCACACCGGAACAGGCCCCCGTGGACCGCGACTTCCTGAGCTGGGCCACCGGACAGGTCGGCGAGGACGGCGCCCGCGCCGCCGCCAACCACGCCGCCGTGGCCCTCTTCCACCACGACCCGGGCTCGCTCTCCGCCACCTTCGTCCACGCGCGGCTGCGGCGCGCCACCAAGCTTCCGCCCGAGGCACGGTACGTGCGCGGCGGCTGGGGCTCCATGGCCGAGCGGATGCTCGCGCACGCCTGGAACAACGGCGTACGCATCGAGATCGGCGCCCGCGTCCGGACACTCCCCGAGGACGGCCCGGTCATCGTCGCCACCTCGCTCGACGCCGCCCGCAGGCTCACCGGGGACGACGGCCTGCGCTGGGACAGCGGCCGTACGGCCCTGCTGGACCTGGCGCTCAGGAGCCGCAGGGGCGACCTGTTCGCCATCTCCGACCTCGACGCTCCGGGCTGGATCGAACGGTTCACCGCTCAGGACCCCGGCCTCGCCCCCGAGGGGGAACAGCTCGTCCAGGCGCAGTTCCCCATCGCCCCTGGGGAGTCGAAGGCCGACGGCGTCGCCCGCGCGGAACGCCTGCTCGACCTCGGCTTCCCGGACTGGCGCGCACGCACCACATGGCGGCGGACCTCCGTCGCGAACGGCCGCACCGGCGCCGTGGACCCGCCGGGCACGACCTGGCGGGACCGCCCCCGCGTCGACCGCGGCGACGGTGTCTTCCTCGCCGGGGACCAGGTCGCGGCCCCCGGGGTGCTCTCCGAGGTGTCGTTCAACAGCGGCATCGAAGCAGCCATGCTCGCGGTCCGGGCGGTGAACCGCCGCCTCGTACCCGCGCGGGTCTGAACAGGCAGCCGGAGCGGCTACCCCTGCTCCGGCCCACCCCGGTACGACTCGTTCCTGATCACGTCGCCTAGATCGCCCAGGGACTCGTCCGACAGATCGTCGTACGCGTCCTCACCCGGCGCCTCGCGCGACGCCCCGTCGCCACCGCCAGGGGAAGCGCCCGCCTCACGGGCGTGCCGCTGCTTCTCCTCTTCCAGATGCTTCCGGATCTGTTCGGGCTTGTCTCCGAGCTGGTCCATGACCATCTCCCTCGTCAGCACCCCCGGCCCCCCGGCCACGCCGCAAGACTCACACAGCCCCGCCCGCCCCGCACCCGGAAGCGACGGCTTCCCCGTTCCACCTGATCGGCGGCGCCATCAGCGCCTCCGCATCATTCGATCATCAACGGAGCGTAACGGACCGCTCCCGCTCGCTCATCGCCAAAACCGATCCGGAGCAGTAACGTCCGGGCACACACGGATCACGCATGGGCAGGGAAGAGATGAGCACCGTCAACGGCGGCATATCGTTCTGGTACGCGCAGGAAGGCGTCCCCGCACCCCGGGAACCCCTACCCGGCGACACCTCTGCCGATGTCTGCATCGTCGGCGGCGGATACACCGGCCTGTGGACGGCGTACTACCTCAAGAAGGCCGTGCCCTTCCTCAACATCACCTTGCTGGAAGCCAGGTTCTGCGGTTACGGCGCCTCCGGACGCAACGGCGGCTGGCTCTACAACGGCATCGCGGGCCGCGACCGCTACGCCAGAGTGCACGGCCACGAAGCCGCCGTACGCCTCCAGCAGGCCATGAACAACACCGTCACCGAGGTCATCGACACCGCCCGCGCCGAGAACATCGACGCCGACGTGCACCACGGCGGCGTACTCGAAGTCGCCTACACCCCCGCCCAACTCGCGCGGCTCAGGGACTTCCACACCGTGGAGATCGCCTTCGGCGAGAAGGACCGCGAACTCTACGGCGCCCGCGCCACCGCCGAACGCATCCGCGTCGCCGGAGCCGTCGGATCCAGCTGGACCCCCCACGGAGCGCGGATCCACCCCGTCAAGCTCGTCAACGGACTCGCCGCCGCCGTCGAAGCACTCGGCGTCACCATCCACGAATCCACACCGGTCACCGAGATCAAGCCCAAACACGCCGTCACCCCCTACGGCACCGTTCGCGCCCCCTACGTACTGCGCTGTACCGAAGGCTTCACGGCCTCCCTCACCCACCAGCGCCGCACCTGGCTCCCCATGAACTCCTCCATGATCGCCACCGAGCCGCTCCCGGCCGCGCTCTGGGACGCCATCGGCTGGGAGGGCCGCGAAACCCTCGGCGACATGGCCCACGCCTACATGTACGCCCAGCGCACCGCCGACAACCGCATCGCCATCGGCGGACGCGGCATCCCCTACCGCTACGGCTCCCGCACCGACAACGACGGCCGCACCCAGCCCGCCACCATCGACGACCTGCGCGCCATCCTCACCCGCTTCTTCCCTCAGCTCGCAGGCGTCCGCATCGACCACGCCTGGTCCGGCGTGCTCGGCGTGCCCCGCGACTGGTGCGCCACCGTCACCCTCGACCGCTCCACCGGCCTCGGCTGGGCCGGCGGCTACGTCGGCTCCGGCGTCGCCACCGCCAACCTCGCCGCCCGCACCCTGCGCGACCTCATCCAGCAGGACTCCGGCCAGTCCGGCACTACGGACCTGACCACCCTGCCCTGGGTCAACCACAAGGTCCGCAAGTGGGAACCCGAACCCTTGCGCTGGCTCGGCGTCCATGCCCTGTACGCCGCCTTCCGCACCGCCGATCGCCGCGAACTCGCGGGGCGCAGCACGGAGACGGACCGGATCGCGACCCTCGCGAACAAGATCGCGGGGCGGCGCTGACGGCGGGACCGACGGGCGCTCGGGGCGTCGTCCCCATCCCCACTGACGGTCCGCGCGCGCTCGTCCGCCGTTGTGCGTCGCCGTCGTCGCGCGGTCGGACACTCACCGGAGGCCAACTCGTCCCAGAACGGGTGGAGTCCGATTCCTGACGCATTCAGCCATCGCCTGACGGCGGACGTCTTCACGGATGGGGTGCAGGACAAGCAGCGGGAGACGATCAGTCGCCTGGACCGGCTGCTCAAGCGGCGGCCCGTCCGCGAGTGACCGCCGTCGTCGATGTCGGACGTGGATGTCAAAGGCCCCCAGCCGAGCGGCTGGGGGCCTTTGACCCTGGAGCCCCCTGTCGGGTTCGAACCGACGACCCCCGCTTTACAAGAGCGGTGCTCTGGCCAGCTGAGCTAAGGAGGCGCTGCGGAAGATTGTAACCGGACTCGAGCGGACCCGTCCGAGAATTCCACTGCCCGGAGGCTGCTGACAAAACGGACCTCGCCAGGTACCGTCACCTGGACGTTCACCCTGGTGGACTGGACCCATCCTTCCTTTACTCGGATCGTCCGGCACGTTCCTGCCGGTGAAGGGACACATCAGCATGGCCACTGTCACCTTTGACAAGGCATCCCGGATCTATCCGGGCTCCACCAAGCCCGCCGTCGACGGGCTCGAGATCGAGATCGCGGACGGGGAGTTCCTCGTCCTGGTCGGCCCGTCGGGCTGCGGCAAGTCCACCTCCCTGCGGATGCTCGCGGGCCTGGAGGACGTGGACGGCGGAGCCATCCGCATCGGCGACCGCGATGTCACCCACCTCCCGCCGAAGGACCGGGACATCGCCATGGTGTTCCAGAACTACGCGCTCTATCCGCATATGACCGTGGCCGCGAACATGGGCTTCGCGCTGAAGATCGCCGGGGTGGACAAGGACACCATCCGGCAGAAGGTCGAGGAGGCGGCGAAGATCCTCGACCTCACCGAGTACCTGGACCGCAAGCCCAAGGCGCTGTCCGGTGGTCAGCGGCAGCGGGTGGCGATGGGGCGGGCCATCGTGCGGGAGCCGCAGGTGTTCCTGATGGACGAGCCGCTGTCGAACCTGGACGCGAAGCTGCGCGTGTCGACCCGTACGCAGATCGCCTCGCTCCAGCGCCGGCTCGGGATCACCACGGTGTACGTGACCCACGACCAGGTCGAGGCCATGACGATGGGCGACCGGGTGGCGGTGCTGAAGGACGGGCTGCTCCAGCAGATCGACACCCCGCGGAACATGTACGACCGGCCGGCGAACCTCTTCGTCGCGGGGTTCATCGGCTCTCCGGCGATGAACCTGGTCGAGGTGCCGATCACCGACGGCGGTGTGCGGTTCGGCAACAGCGTGGTGCCCGTCTCGCGTGAGGCGCTGGCCGCAGCCGCCGACCGGGGCGACCGTACGGTGACGGTCGGCGTGCGGCCGGAGCACTTCGATGTGGTCGAGCTGAACGGTGCCGCCGCGCAGGCGCTGTCGAAGAGCACGATGGACGCGCCCGCCGGTCTCGCGATGACGGTCAACGTGGTCGAGGAGCTCGGTGCGGACGGCTACGTGTACGGAAGCGCCGAGGTCGACGGCGAGCCGAAGGACCTGGTGGTCCGGGTGAGCGGGCGGAACGTGCCGGCCAAGGGCGCCGAGCTGCATGTCGTACCGCAGCCGGGCGAGACGCATGTCTTCTCGACGTCGACGGGCGAGCGCCTCAGCGACTGAGCATCCCCTCCGGGGAGTTGTGTGGGCGGCCCTTCCTCGCTTCGGCGAGGAGGGGCCGTTCCCATGCGCCCGTAAATACCCCGGCAGATCGGACAGTTCACCCCGCCGCGTCAACACCCTATTCGAAATATGCACTCGAACGATCCCTCGGAAGGGTGACCAAATGTCGCCAAATCACTACTGGCCGCTACGCTCGCCTGCGTGACCACCACACCCCGCCGTATCGGCCGTTCCCTCGCCCTCGTCCTGCCCGTCGTCCTGGTGCTCTCAGGAACTCTCGCGGTCACCAGCGTCCCCTGGGCCGGGCGTCACAGCGAGTCGCAGATGCTCACCGCGTCTTCGCAGAATGTATCGGTCCCCGCCAAGTCCCGTGCGCCGCAGGACGTTCTGCGCGACAAGCTGCTCGCCGAGCTCCAGGAGAAGGACCCGGGTACAGCGCTCACCCACCTCCAGCGCGAGGTCGAGGAGCGTCCGTCGCTCGCGCAGCACTGCATGACGATCGCGCGGGAGCTCGGGCGCGCCGCGGTGGAGCACTACGGTCCGACACGGGCGCAGTCGTACTCCCGGCCCGTCTGCGACACGTCGTTCGCCGCCGGTGTCTCGCAGCAGGCACAGGGCAGCTGACCGCTGTCTACGCCCGGATGGCCCGATAACCCGGGACCCGTCGAAGTGATCCACGTGGTACCGCATATCGTGCCCGTATGCATGCGTATCCGACGCAGGCCGTGGTCCTGGCGGGCGGCCAGGGCTCGCGACTGCGCCCTTACACCGACGACCGCCCCAAGCCGATGGTCGAGATTCCCGGGACCGGGATTCCGATCATCGGCCATCAGCTTTCCTG
Organism: Streptomyces sp. NPDC019396; assembly: GCF_040632375.1. NCBI lineage: Bacteria > Bacillati > Actinomycetota > Actinomycetes > Kitasatosporales > Streptomycetaceae > Streptomyces > Streptomyces sp. NPDC019396. Next base: position 135,548 of record NZ_JBEYBS010000012.1, read on the forward strand.
GCTGGCCGAAGAGGGCGTGACCGACGTCGTGGTGTCCTGCGGGCATCTCGCCGAAGTGCTCCAGGAGTGGCTCGACAGCGCCGTGCTGCCGCTGCGCGTCACCACCGTGGTCGAGGAGGAGCCGCTGGGGCGGGGCGGCGGCCTCAAGTACGCCGCCAAGAGCCTCCCGCACCCGGACGAGCCCTGGTACGCCACCAACGGCGACATCTGGACGCGCTTCTCCCTGCGCGAGATGGCCGCCTTCCACGCCGAGCGGGACGCCACCGCGACGCTCGCCCTCGCCCGTCCCCGCATTCCGTGGGGGGCCGTGGAGACCGACGAGTTCGGGCATGTACTCGACTTCATCGAGTCGCCGCCGTCCCCGTACCTGATCAACGCGGGCGTGTACGTGTTCTCCGCGGAGTTCACCGGCCTGCTACCCGACCGGGGCGACCATGAGCGTACGACGTTCCCGCGGCTGGCGCGGGAACGTGCGCTGGCCGGGTTCCCGCTGCCGCAGGGGGCGTACTGGCGAGCCATCGACACCGCGAAGGACCTGACGGAGGCGGCCAAGGAGCTGGCGGCACACGGCTCCTGAAGCGCCTTTCCCCGTATGCGCGGAGCCCCGGCCACCCTGAGGTGGCCGGGGCTCCGCGCATACCGGAGGTCAGCCCAGAAGGCCGCCGATCGGGTTGCTGTTGCCCCCGCTGCTGCCGCTCCCGCCACTGCGGGAGCCGCCGTCGCCGCCTGTGCTGCCACCGCTGCCCTGACCGCCACCGGAGTCTGAGCCGCCGCCGCTCGTCGAGGGGCCGGAGCTGTCCGACGGGGGCTCGGCCGGCCGCGACTGGGAGGGCGGCTGCCACTCGCTGCCCGTGCCCTGCGATTCGCTGGGGGTGCCCGCCTGCCCCGTGCTCTCGGACTCGGAGGCGGCATCCGACGGCTCGGTCCGCTCGGCCGCGGGGCTGCTGGACTGGCTCTTGGTGGGTTCGGGGCGCCGCTTGGCCTCCTGAGAAGGATGGCGCTCCCCCGACTCCTCGGGCAGCGGGGAGCCGGGCAGGTGGTTGGTGGGGTCCACGTTCGGACCCGGCACCGTCACGAGCTCCGACGAGCGCACGGCCCCGCCCAGCATCGAGCCGACCAGCAGGGTCAGCCCGACCACGACCGCGGCGAGCATCCCGCCGCGGCGCAGCACCCGGCGGCGGAGGTCCGCCAGCTCGGAGCGCGGGCCCAGGGTCCGCCAGGCTTCGCCGGCGAGGCGGCCGTCGACGGAGTAGACAGGGGCGCCCGCGATGATCAGCGGCGACCAGGCGGCGAGGGTCATGATGTCCGGTGCGTCGTAGACCGGGGCGGTGCGCCAGCTCACCGTCATGATCAGCGCGGCGGAGAGCAGGGCGCCGACGACGGCGGCGATCCGCTGCCAGAGTCCGAGGACGGTGAGCACGCCCACGACGACCTGGAGGAACGCCAGGGTGAGCCCGGCGCCGACCGGGTGCGAGAGCGCGAAGTCGCGCAGTGGCCCGGCGATCGCCCAGGGGTCCAGCGAGTGCAGCCACTTGACCATGGAGCCGCGTTCGCCGCCGTCGAAGTAGACGGGGTCGCAGAGCTTGCCCATGCCCGCGTAGATCGAGATGAAGCCCAGGAACACCCGGAGAGGAAGCAGCACGACGCCGAGGTTCATCCGGCGCCCGGGGTAGTAGGCGTGCCGGACGGCGGCGTCGGCGGCCTGCTCCCGCTGGGGAATCACATAGGTGAAGTCGGGCTCTTCCTCGGCCTCCTGGCCGTAGGGCTCGTACGCGTCGTAGGCGTCGGCCGCTCGCCGCATGTGCGGCAGCAGCGGACCTCCGCCGCCCAGGACCGGCGAGGGCCGGGTGTCGTCGGCCCCGCCACGGCGGGAGCCGAGCCCGACTCGGGGAAGCACCTGTGTGGCACCGGTGATGGCCGGATCGCCGGAGCCGAGGTCGGGCCGGTCGTAGTCCGTGCCGCGGAATCCGGTGGTCCCGGCGTCGTACGCGCCGCCGTCGTACGGGCCACTGCCGTACGCGTCACCGGCGTGCGCGCCCGCGTGCGGGTCCGTGTACGCGGAGCCGGAATTGCGCACGGCCTGCAGCAGGCCGGTCGCCCCCGGGTCGCCCGGTGCGGATCTCCCGCTCCACACAACGGGTGTACGACGGCGCGCCCCCGCGCGCGTGCCACCGACCACGGGGATCCTGGCAGTGTCCGCCATGCCGCGCGCGCCGCGCACGGTCTGGCTCTGGCCGAGCTTCACCCGGAAGCTGGCGTGGTTCACGATGACCTGCGCGGGATCGCAGTTCACCTTGACCATGCTCAAGGGCGTCTCGTCGAACCCGGGCCGGGGCGTTCTGGTGTCCACACTCATCTAACCGAGTGACTTGTCGATAGGACACTGCCTTGACGGGCTCGAAATGTCCGAGGCCCGTCAAGATCGCCTGACCAGGAATGATTCCAGCCCCCGCCCTGCTCAGCTCCTGCGGCGCGCCGCCTCGTACAGCACGACACCCGCCGCGACGCCCGCGTTGAGCGACTCCGCGCCGCCCGGCATCGGGATGCGCACCCGGAAGTCGCAGGTCTCACCGACGAGGCGGGACAGGCCCTTGCCCTCGCTGCCGACGACGATGACGACAGGGCCGCCCAGCGCCGGGAGCTCGCCGAGCTCGACGTCGCCGTCCGCAGCCAGGCCGACCACCGTGATTCCGGCCTTCTGGTACGCCTCCAGGGCGCGGGTCAGATTGGTGGCGCGGGCCACCGGGGTGCGGGCCGCCGTGCCGGCCGAGGTCTTCCAGGCTCCGGCCGTCATACCGGCCGCCCTGCGCTCCGGTACGACCACGCCATGGCCGCCGAACGCCGCGACGGAGCGGACGACCGCGCCGAGGTTGCGGGGGTCGGTGACGCCGTCGAGTGCGACGATCAGCGGGTCCTCACCGTCGTCGAAGGCGGCTGCCGCGAGGTCCTCGGGGTGGGCGTACTCGTACGGCGGGACCTGGAGCACGAGGCCCTGGTGGTTGAGCCCGCCCGTCATCCGGTCCAGCTCGGCGCGCGGGGCCTCCATCAGGTGGATGTTGCCGCGCTGCCCGGCGAGCTGCAGCGCATCGCGCACCCGCTCGTCGTTGTCGATGAACTGCTGGACGTACAGCATCGTCGCCGGCACGCCGTCGCGCAGTGCCTCGAAAACGGGGTTGCGGCCGACGACCATCTCGGACGAGCCCTTGCCGCCGCGGCGGGCGACGGGGCGGCGCTGGGCCTGCTTGGCCTTGGCGTTGGCGACCCGGTTCTTCACATGGCCCTTGCGCGCGGAGGCGGGCGGCGTGGGGCCCTTGCCCTCGAGGCCGCGGCGCCGGTTGCCACCGCTGCCGACCGTCGCGCCCTTCTTGTTGGACGTGCGACGGTTCCTGCGCTGGCTGTTCCCGGCCATGACTACCTGTTCCCTGGATCTTTGAGTTCGTTCGTCTGTTTACTTCGTTTACGTCGCTTACTTCGCTTACGAAGTCCGTCTACGCGTGCACGTGTACGTCGCGCACGTAACAAAGTGTGCCGCCCAGAGCCCCGGGCGGCACACTGTCGCTGGTCAGCGCGGTCCGAGCGTCCAGCGCGGGCCGTCGGGGCCGTCCTCGATCACGAGGCCGGACTGGTTGAGCTGGTCCCGGATCGCGTCCGCCGTGCCCCAGTCCTTGCGGGACCTGGCCGCCTCGCGCTGCTGGAGCACCAGGCTCACGAGCGAGTCGACGACGCCGTGCAGATCGTCGCCGCGGTCGGTCTCACCCGCCCAGCGCGGGTCGAGCGGGTCGAGCCCGAGTACCCCGAGCATGGCCCGTACCTCGGAGAGCCGCTCGACCGCGGAATCCTTGTCGTCGGCGGCCAGTGCGGAGTTGCCCTGGCGCACCGCGGTGTGGACGATCGCGAGGGCCTGCGGCACCCCGAGGTCGTCGTCCATGGCCTCCGCGAAGGCCGGGGGCACCTCGGCCGCGGGGGCGATCGGCTTGCCCGCCTTCTCGGTGACCCGCTGGATGAAGCCCTCGATGCGGGCGAACGCGGACTCGGCCTCGCGCAGGGCCTCCTCGCTGTACTCGATCATCGAGCGGTAGTGCGGGGTGCCCAGGTAGTAGCGCAGCACGATGGGGCGCCACTTGGTGACCATCTCGGAGACGAGCACCGAGTTGCCGAGGGACTTCGACATCTTCTCGCCGGCCAGCGTCACCCAGCCGTTGTGCACCCAGTACGAGGCGAAGTCGTCGCCGAAGGCCTTCGCCTGGGCGATCTCGTTCTCGTGGTGCGGGAAGATCAGGTCGATGCCGCCGCCGTGGATGTCGAAGGCGGAACCCAGGTACTTGTGCGCCATGGCCGAGCACTCCAGGTGCCAGCCGGGACGCCCCCGGCCCCAGGGGGTCTCCCAGGACGGCTCGCCGGGCTTGGTGGCCTTCCAGAGCGCGAAGTCACGCGGGTCGCGCTTGCCGGTCTCGCCCTCGCCGGAGGGCTGGCGCAGGTCGTCGAGGTCCTGGTTGGACAGCTCCAGGTAGCCCGGGTAGGAGCGCACGTCGAAGTAGACGTTGCCCTCGGCGGCGTAGGCGTGGCCGCGCTCGATGAGGCCGCGCATCATCTCGATCATCTCGGGGACATGACCCGTGGCCCGGGGCTCGTACGTGACGGGCAGGCAGCCGAGTGCGTCGTAGCCCGCGTTGAAGGCGCGCTCGTTCTCGTAGCCGATGCCCCACCAGGGGCGGTGCTGCTCGCCGGCCTTGGTGATGATCTTGTCGTCGATGTCCGTCACGTTCCTGACGAACGTGACGTCGTAGCCGCGGTACGCGAACCAGCGGCGCATGATGTCGAAGTTGAGTCCTGACCGGATGTGCCCGATGTGCGGGGCGGACTGCACGGTCGCGCCACACAGGTAGATCGAGACACAACCCGGCGTGAGCGGGACGAAGTCACGGATCTGCCGGGCGCTGGTGTCGTACAGCCGAATAGTCACCACTCAAGAGTAGTGGGCCCCGGGCAGTGCCCCGCGCCCGTTTACGGGACGCGGGGCGGATTGTGACGACGCGGAGCGCGCAGAGCTCGCGGACCACGGGGAGCCCGTGACCGCCGGCTCAGGCGAGCGCGCCGACGACCTTGCGCGGGGTGATCCGGACGACCACGCGGGGTGCGTCCTGACCGGCCGCCGGGTTGAACTCGGCGTACGGCTTGCCGGTGTACTTGAGGGAGAGTTCGTCGATCAGCTCCTGACCCCCCTCGGTGGTGAGGGTGGCGGTGCCACGGATCTCGGCGTACGTGTACGGCGCGTCGAACGGCTGCACGACCACGGTGGCCCGCGGGTCCCGCCGGAGGTTCTTCTCCTTGCGGCGGCCGACGGTCGTCGAGATCAGGAGGTCGTCCCCGTCCCGCTTCACCCAGACGGGAGAGACCTGCGGGCTGCCGTCGGGCTGGATCGTGGCGATGTTCACGAACTGGGGGCTGTCGAGCAGTTCCTTGAGCTTGTCGCTGAGCGAGGCGGTCACAGTGCTGTTTTCCTTCCGGAACTCGGTGCACGGGGATCAACGCAGACCACGCGGATCAACAGTGATCACATGGATCGCCGCGATCCCGGGGACCACGGCGATCACAGGAGTGGTGGAACGTCACCTCCGCGTCTACCCCACACACCCGCCCGCACCACGTCAGGACGCGCGGAAGACCAGCGCCGTGGCGATCGCTGCCAGCCCTTCGGCCCTGCCGGTCAGCCCGAGACCGTCGGTGGTGGTGCCTGAGACGGAGACGGGCGCACCGGCCGCCGCGCCCAGCGCCTGCTGGGCCTCGTCGCGGCGCTTGCCGATCTTCGGCCGTACCCCGATGACCTGGACCGCGATATTGCCGATCTCGAAGCCCTCGGCACGCACGATCCGGGCGGCCTCGGCGAGCAGGGCGACCCCCGAGGCCCCGGACCACTCGGGACGTCCGGTGCCGAAGTGGGCACCGAGGTCGCCGACTCCCGCGGCCGAGAACAGGGCGTCGCAAGCAGCGTGGGCCGCGACATCGCCGTCGGAGTGCCCGGCGAGGCCGTCCTCGCCGGGCCACAGCAGCCCGGCGCACCACAGCTCCCGGCCGGCCTCGAAGGCGTGGACGTCGGTGCCGATGCCGATCAGCGGCATGGGCGGCAGGGCGGGGGCAGAGCTGTCAGAAGCCATCGTTGGCCCTCCTGCGGGCGAGTACTGCCTCGGCGAGCACGAGGTCAAGCGGGCGGGTCACCTTGAACGCCTCCTCGTGGCCGGGCACGACCACGACGGGCGCGCCGAGCCGCTCCACCATTCCGGCGTCGTCCGTGGCGCCGTCGCCGCTCACGGCGGCGAAGGCCTCGTGGGCGCGCAGGAGCGTGTCACGGTCGAACCCCTGCGGGGTCTGCACGGCGCGCAGCAGGGCACGCTCGGGAGTGGCGACGACCGGCTCGGGCTCGCCCTTGGCGCGCGGCTCGACCTGCTTGACGGTGTCGGCGACCGGCAGCGCGGGGACGACCGCCGGAGCCCCGTCCCGTACGGCCTCGATCACCGCGTCCACGGTGTCGACGGGGACCAACGGACGAGCCGCGTCGTGGACCAGGACGGTGGTGACCGTTTCGGGTAGGGCGTCCAGGCCGCGGCGTACGGACTCCTGGCGGGTTTCGCCGCCCGGCACCACCAGATAGTCGGTCCGCTCGGGGAGCGCGTGCGCGTCGAGCAGGTGCTTGACGTCGGGGGCGCCGTCCGGCGGGGCGACCACGACGACGAGCGAGACGGCTCTGGCGGCCGCCATGGCCCTTACGGCGTGGATCAGCATGGGGGTGCCGCTGATCGTGCGGAGCGCTTTGGGCGCGCCCGGGCCGAGCCGAACGCCCCGGCCTGCCGCGGGGATCACCGCGGCGGTGCGGCCGGTGCGCGTGTGGTCTGACATCGGTTCCACTCCGGTGGTCGAGGACTCCCCCCGAAACTCCCGAGACTCCCCGGCACCCCTCCGAATCGACATGACCAGGGCTTGGATGGCCTCGGTCAGGTTTGTGTCCTCGGCTGGAGTGGGTATGGCCTGGGAGGTACCCCCGGCTGAAGTCTCCGGTTCGGGGGGAGCGCCGGGCACGACGCCTTGACCAGAACCTTCCGTGACGTTTGGTCGGGCGAGTCGCGCTGGGCGCCGTGAGTTCGCCGGATGCCATAAGGCCGCGAGGTCGGGACGGACGGGGGAAGTCGGGTATCGGTATCAGGGGTCAGGGGTAGGACACGTCGGGTACGAGTACGCGGGTATGTACGCGGTTCGAGGGCGATCGTACGAACATGCCGCAGTGCCCGGCGACGCAACTCATCAGTTGGTCAGCGGGCACCGCGGCATTGATTCTTGTCCGTCTGCGTCTGCACCGTGAACGGGTGAGTGGCGCGGAACAGCGCCGACACCGTCTGGGGCGGCGCTGGCGTCAGGACGCGAGGACCTCGTCGAGCAGAGCCTCGGCCTTGTCCTCGTTGGTGTTCTCCGCGAGGGCCAGCTCGCTCACCAGGATCTGGCGGGCCTTGGCGAGCATGCGCTTCTCACCTGCGGAGAGTCCGCGCTCGCGCTCGCGGCGCCACAGGTCGCGCACCACTTCGGCGACCTTGATGACATCGCCGGAAGCGAGCTTCTCAAGATTTGCCTTGTAGCGACGGGACCAGTTCGTGGGCTCCTCCGCGTAAGGTGCACGCAGTACGTCGAAGACCCGGTCAAGCCCGTCCTGCCCGACCACGTCGCGCACACCAACGAGATCCGCATTGTCCGCCGGCACACGAACCGTCAGGTCGCCCTGGGCGACCTTGAGCACCAAGTAGGTCTTGTCCACGCCTTTGATCTGGCGAGTTTCGATGGCCTCGATCAGCGCGGCCCCGTGATGGGGATAGACCACGGTGTCGCCAACCTTGAACGTCATGTGACAGGTACCCCTTCCGTGGCTATCCAGAGTAACACGAGAACGGCTTCTTCTGAATGGCGTTTTCGCAGGTCAGGGCATATCTCGGGGCTTGACAACAGCAACCCGGACGTGCTGCGGACGCCTTCCGGAACGGGGTATTCGCAGGTGGGAGCGGCTGCGTGGGCACCCAGAAACGTGCACGTTACGCACACCACAACCCTCACCAAAGCCGACAAACGTCCCGATTTGCCCGGTTCTCGGTGATCGACTTCCCATACTCCGTTCGAGGATCGGTCACCCGAGCGGAGGGGTGTCGGGAAGGAATCCGAATTGATCACGAAGAGCCATCCGGGGGTACCGTCGACGGTTTTCCGTGCGGAATGTGTGATGGCCTGCGGAATTGATCACCACTCCGATCCCCGGCCCGATCACCGGCCTAATGTGAACAGCGGACCAAATCAGTCGGCGGGGCCGACTTCGGGCGCAGGAGTCCAGGCACAGGGCTCACACGGAGCCGGCCCGGGAAGCACAGAGGGTGGCGGGGGCAAGCACAAAGGGTGTCGGGTGCAAGCACGCAGGGGCGGAAACGGGGAAGTGCTGGGGGGCGGCGCGAGGAAGCACTGAGGGGAGCGTGATCGCATCAGGGGCGGGTCGGGTGCGGGACGCCGACCGCGGGTCGGTAACCTAAGCCCGCTGTACGACCCCAGCAGCACTCGTCAGCCCCGCAAGACCTGTAAGACCTTCAGCCCGTCCGCCCGCACAAGGAGTTGCCGCCGCCGTGAGCCTCCCCCATACGTCGCCCGGGGGCGCCCGCAGCCTTCGGCGCGGCGCCATCGCCGCCGCCGCCCTGATGATCTCGGTCGCCTCGCTCACCGCCTGCGGCGCGGGCAATGACGCGCAGACGCTGGCGATCAAGCCGGACAACGCCGCCACCTCGGTCGGCGACATCAAGATCCAGAACGCAACGGTCATCACCCAGCCCGACATCAAGGCAGAGGGTCCGGCGGTCGTCTCGGGGACGGTGTTCAACAACGGCACCAAGGAGCAGACCCTCGAGTCGATCACGCTGCCCGGCACCAAGCTGACCGTGAAGCTGAGCCCGGCCAAGGGCAGCGGTGCACTCACCGTGCCGGCCGGTGGCTCGGTGCTTCTCGGCGGCAAGGGCAACGCGTCCGCCGTCATCGAGAACGGCCGCGAAGCGGGCCAGGACGGCGAGCCGCAGAAGGTCGTCTTCCGCTTCAGCGAGACCGGCGACGTCAGCATCGACGCCTTCGTCGTGCCGGCCAGCAGCTACTTCACGGAGTACGGCCCCTCGGCCATCCCGCAGCCCCCGGCCTCCCCGTCGGCCCCCGCGTCCAGCCCGAGCGCCCCGGCAGCCGGGCACGGCGGCGAGGGTGAGGAGGCGGAGCCGTCGTCCCACGACGGCACCGAGGACGGCACGGAAGCCGGCACCGAGCACTGACGCTCGCGGAACACGCACACATACGGCGGCGCCCACCCGGCGGAGGATCCCGAGAATCCGCCATCCATCCGGTGGGGCGCCGCCATTACGTCGTGATCAGGCCCTGTCCGGGCCCGGGCCTGCCTACGGCTCGAACTTGTACCCGAGGCCTCGCACCGTGACCAGGTACCGGGGGGCGCCCGGGTCCGGCTCGATCTTGGCGCGCAGACGCTTGACGTGGACGTCGAGGGTCTTGGTGTCGCCCACGTAGTCCGCGCCCCAGACCCGGTCGATCAGCTGCATGCGGGTCAGCACCCGGCCCGCGTTGCGCAGCAGCATCTCCAGCAGGTCGAACTCCTTGAGCGGCAGGTCGACCTTCGCGCCCGCGACCGTGACGACATGGCGGTCGACATCCATCCGGACCGGACCGGCCTCGAGCGCGGCCGGTGCCACCTCCTCCGGCTCACCGCGGCGCCGCAGCACGGCACGGATCCGGGCGACGAGCTCCCGCGAGGAGAAGGGTTTCGTCACATAGTCATCTGCTCCTATTTCCAGGCCGACGACCTTGTCGATCTCGCTGTCCTTCGCGGTCACCATGATCACGGGGACGTTGGACCGGCCGCGCAGCTGGCGGCAGACTTCGGTGCCGGGCAGGCCCGGCAGCATCAGATCGAGAAGCACGAGGTCGGCGCCGTTGCGCTCGAACTCGTCAAGTCCCTCGGGCCCTGTGGTCGCGACGGCGACTTCGAAGCCCTCCTTGCGGAGCATGTAGGAAAGAGCGTCGCTGAAGGACTCCTCGTCCTCAACGACAAGCACTCGGGTCACGGAAGGACCTCCGGGGCAGGCAGTGGTTCGCGTGTGGTGGTCCTGGGTGCTGGACCGGGGTGGTGGTGGGGAGCGGCGTCCGGTTCGGGGTCGAACGCCCCGTCATGGGCACCATCGGCGTCGTCGACGATGTCAGCGCTGTCGGCGTCGTCGACGATCTCATCGGCACCGTCGACAGCGACGGCAGTGAGCGTGGCGGCCTCTGCGCCGGTGTTCGCGCGGTCCCGTACGGAACCGGCCTCGGGCAGCCGCAGGGTGAAGGTGGAGCCCTGACCTTCGGTGCTCCACACCGTGACCTCCCCGCCGTGCGAGGCGGCCACGTGCTTGACGATGGCCAGGCCGAGGCCCGTACCCCCGGTGGCCCGGGAGCGGGCGGGGTCGACCCGGTAGAACCGTTCGAAGATCCGCTCGCGGTCCTTCTCGGAGATGCCGATGCCCTGGTCGGTGACGGCGATCTCGATCGCGTCCCCACCGTGCGCCGGGACACGGCGCGCGGCGATGCCGACGCGGGTGCGGGCCGGGGAGTAGTTGACCGCGTTCTCGACGAGGTTGCCGAGTGCGGCGGCAAGCTGGCCGCGATTGCCCCAGACGTACAGGTCGGCGGTGCCTCCCGCGGCCATGGTGATCTGCTTGGTGGAGGCGGTGTGCCGGGAGCGGTCGATGGCCTCGGCGACCAGCTCGTCGACCCGGATCGGCTCTGCGTCCTCGAGCGGGTCGTCGTTCTGCACCCGCGAGAGGTCGATGAGCTCCTGTACGAGATTGGTGAGGCGGGTGGCCTCGATCTGCATACGGCCCGCGAAGCGCATGACCGCCTCGGGGTCGTCCGAAGCGTCCATGACCGCCTCGGAGAGCAGCGAGAGCGCACCGACCGGTGTCTTGAGCTCATGGCTGACATTGGCGACGAAGTCGCGCCGCACCGCTTCGATACGGCGGGCCTCGGTGAGGTCGTCGACCAGGAGCAGCACGAGCCGGGAGCCCAGCGGGGCGACCCGGGCGGAGACGGCGAGCGCCTCGCCACGGCCGGTGCCGCGCCGGTCCAGGTCCAGCTCGACCTGCCGTATCTCTCCGTCCCGGCGGGTGTCGCGGGCCATGTGCAGCATCTGCTCCACGGCCAGCTTCCCGCCCCTGACCAGGCCGAGGGCATAGGCGGCGGAGCTCGCCTTGACCACGGAGTCGCTCTCGTCGAGGACGACCGCGGATGAGCGGAGCACGGACAGCACGGTGTCGACGCCGGGCGGCAGCGCGGCGTCCGTGTGCAGGGAGGTACGGGTGGGCCTGGCCTGGTCGCGCTCGCTCCAGCGGAACGCCAGCATGGCGATCACGCCGGTGCACACCCCGGCGATAGCGGCCAATGCGGCGACCGCCGCGTTCACGTCCATGCCGTCCAGGTTATGCGTGCCCGGGGACACTCTCCCAGCCATCCGGGTGGCACCTCCGGCACTCGTCGCCCAGAGTTCACTGAGGGGAAAGTGGCGGTTCACTTAGGCGGGAGGGGCCGTACGCGTACGGGGGCGACCGTGGCGGCGTGGGAGGCTCAGCCCACCGTGGGAGGCTCAACCCACTCATCCCACCCAGGGTTCGTTCGTATCTAGAGAGGGACTTCCCATGCGGGACGCGTACCACGAGGAACTGGACTCGATCGGCGAGGGCCTGGTCGAGATGGCCCGGCTGGTCGGATCGGCGATCGGGCGTGCCACGACCGCGATCCTCGACGCGGATCTGAAGCTCGCCGAGACCGTGATCGCCGCCGACCAGAAGGTCGACGATCTCCAGCACGACCTGGAGGCCCGCGCCATAGCCCTGCTGGCCCGCCAGCAGCCCGTCGCCACGGACCTGCGCATCGTGGTGACCTCGCTGCGGATGAGCGCCGACCTGGAGCGCTCGGGCGACCTGGCCCAGCATGTGGCCAAGCTGGCCCGGCTGCGCTTCCCGGCCACCGCCGTCCCCCAGGACCTGCACGCCACCATCCTGGAGATGGGGCAGCTCGCCCAGCGTCTGATGGCGAAGGCCGCCGAGGTCATCATCACGAAGGACGTGGATCTCGCGCTGCAGCTGGAGACGGACGACGACGAGATGGATCTGCTGCACCGGACGCTGTTCCAGCACCTGATCGACGACCGCTGGAAGCACGGCATCGAGACGGCCGTGGACGTGACCCTGCTCGGCCGCTACTACGAGCGCTTCGCCGACCACGCGGTGTCGGTGGCCAAGCGCGTGGTCTACCTGGTGACTGGCGAGCACGCGGACGAGCTCCAGGCGGACACCGGACCGGTCGAGGGCGCGTAACGCGAAGCCGCACTTCCGTGCGCCGTTGATGCGCCCGGCTGAGTGGGCATGCAATGGGGTAAGGCGACACGAGTACGCCCAGGAGGAGGGACGACCGCATGGCAGATTCCCCCGCGACCGACGTGCGTGAGCAGAACGTGTCCGTTGAAGTGGTGCCCCCATCGCGCCAACTGCCGATCCTCGGAGCCTGCGGCTGCGGCTCCAGCTGCGGCTGCGGCTGCCAGTCCGGCGCGCCGTGCCAGTGCGGCGGCTGACCACACCGGCAGAGCACACGACGATGGGCCCCGCCCCAGGCAGTGCACCATCCGCCTGGGGCGGGGCCCTTCGCTCGTGAGACGTGCCGCTCCGCCGGCCTAGCCAGAGAGCACACGCGCGGCACCAAGGCCTCCGCCAGCGGAGAAACCGCAGGCAGAGGCCTTGGTCAGCGCTGCGTCCGCCGTTTACCGCTGCGGACTGCTGCTTCCTTCGCGGGCTGCTGCTTACTTCTTCTTGCCCTGGTTCTTGACCGCCTCGATGGCCGCCGCCGCGGCGTCCGGGTCGAGGTACGTGCCGCCCGGCTTGACCGGCTTGAAGTCGGCGTCGAGCTCGTAGGCGAGCGGGATGCCGGTGGGGATGTTGAGGCCCGCGATGTCGGCGTCCGAGATGCCGTCCAGGTGCTTGACCAGCGCGCGGAGGCTGTTTCCGTGGGCGGCGACCAGAACGGTGCGGCCGGCGAGGAGGTCAGGGACGATGCCGTCGTACCAGTAAGGGAGCATCCGGACGACGACGTCCTTCAGGCACTCGGTGCGCGGGCGCAGCTCCGGGGGGATGGAGGCGTAGCGCGGGTCGGCGGCCTGCGAGAACTCGCTGTCGTCGGCGAGCGGCGGGGGCGGGGTGTCGTAGGAGCGGCGCCACAGCATGAACTGGTCCTCGCCGAACTCGGCGAGGGTCTGGGCCTTGTCCTTGCCCTGGAGGGCGCCGTAGTGGCGCTCGTTGAGGCGCCAGGAGCGGTGCACCGGGATCCAGTGGCGGTCGGCGGACTCCAGGGCGAGCTGCGCGGTGCGGATGGCACGCTTCTGGAGCGAGGTGTGGAGTACGTCGGGGAGCAGGCCGGCGTCCTTGAGCAACTCACCGCCGCGGACTGCCTCCTTCTCGCCCTTCTCGGTGAGGTTCACGTCCACCCAGCCGGTGAACAGGTTCTTCGCGTTCCAGTCGCTCTCGCCGTGGCGGAGGAGGATCAGCTTGTATGTCGCGTCGGCCATGGTCCCGAGCCTAATAGACGGTCCGGACGGCCGACGATTGACGTCCGGCGTCAATTGGGTAGCCCTCCGAGCACAGGGGCGCGTAAGTTGCCGATCGCCATTGAGCCACTTACCAGCGCTGATGCGCCACTCACCACCGCCCGGGGGATCCCATGTCCGCAGCCGCGCTCAAACACGCCCTGAAGGAGAGCGTCTCGGGTCTTCCCCCGGCGTTCTGGTGGCTGTGGATGAACACCCTGGTGAACCGTCTCGGCAACTTCGTCGCGACCTTCATGGCCATCTACCTCACCCTGGATCGCGGGTACTCGGCCTCCTACGCCGGGCTCGTCGTCGCCCTGGACGGCCTCGGCTCCGTGGTCTCGTCACTGGGCGCCGGGGTGATGGCGGACCGGCTGGGGCGGCGGCCCACGCTGCTGATCGCCCAGCTCTCGACCGCGCTGTCCACGGCGCTGCTGGGCTTCGTGGAGGGCCCGGTGGCGATCGCCGCCGTGGCCTTCCTGGTCGGGATGTCCAGCAATGCCTCCCGGCCGGCAGTGCAGGCGATGATCGCGGACATCGTCAGGCCCGAGGACCGGGTGCGCGCCTTCTCGCTGAACTACTGGGCGATCAACCTGGGCTTCGCGATCTCCGCCGTCGCCGCCGGGCTTGTCGCCGAGCACAGCTACCTCGCAGGGTTCCTGGGCGAGGCCGCACTCACCCTCGCCTGCGCGGTGCTGGTCTACGTGAAGCTGCCCGAGTCCCGGCCGAAGCACGGCGATGACGGGGAAGCCGGGGCGGACAAGCGGACGGAGCCCGCCGTCAGGCTCGGGACCGTGCTGCGGGACGGGCGGTACATGGGGGTCGTGGGGCTGTCCTTCCTCATCGCCCTGCTCTTCATGCAGGGCACGGTGAGCCTGCCGGTCACCATGGGGCTCAGCGGCTGGTCGCCGTCCGACTACGGGGTCGTCATCGCCGCCAACGGCGTACTGATCGTGCTCCTCCAGATCCCGGTGACCCGTTTCATCGAGCACCGCGACCCACGGCGGCTGCTGGTGACCTCGGCGCTGCTCGGGGGGTACGGCTTCGGGCTCACGGCGTTCGCCGGATCGATCGGCGTCTACGCGCTGACCGTCTGCGTATGGACGCTGGCCGAGATCGTGAACGCGCCGACCCAGATGGGTCTGGTGACCCGGCTGTCCCCGGTCCACGGCCGTGGCCGCTACCAGGGCGTCTACTCCCTGTCCTGGTCACTCGCCGCGCTGGTCGCCCCGCTGATGGCGGGGTACGTGATCGACCACTTCGGCACCGCGTGGCTGTGGGGTTCGTGCGCGGCGCTCGGCACGGTGGCGGCGCTCGGGTACTGGCTGCTGATGCGCGGGCTGCCGCCGGAGCGGGGGCAGGCACCGGAGCAGTCATCGGAGCCCGCCGAGCCCGTGGTGGCCATGGCGGCAGGGAAGACCAAGAAGGCCGCGGATCCCGTGAGGACCACCGTCTAGGGCTCGTTGCCCTCCGGGGCCTGAGCCGGGGCCGAGGACTGGGCCTGGGGCTGCTGGGCCTGGGGCTGGGCCTGGATCAGCCGGGTGAACGCCTCCAGGTTGCGCGTGGACTCGCCACGCGCGACCCGCCAGGCGTACTCCTTGCGGATCGCGCTCGCGAAGCCCAGCTCCAGCAGGGAGTTGAAGTCGCCGTCGGCGGCCTCCAGGACCGTTCCCAGCAGCCGGTCCAGCTCCTCGGGGGTGACGACGGCGAGTGGCAGCCGTCCCGTCAGGTAGACGTCGCCGAGCTGGTCGACCGCGTAACCCACGCCGTACAGCTTGAGGTTGCGCTCGAGCAGCCAGCGGTGGACGCCCGCATCGTTCTCGTCCGGGTGGCGGATGACGAAGGCGTTGAGGGAGAGGGAGTGCCGGCCGACACGGAGTGAGCAGGTCGTGGAGAGCTTGCGCGTGCCCGGGAGCGTGACGACGTACGTGCCCGGCGCGGGGCTCTCCCACTGGAGTTCGGCGTCCTTCAGATACGCCTCGACGATCCCGGAGATCTCCTCAACGTCAGCCATGGTGGGAGCGTACGTGACGGCGCCGTTCCCGCATCGCGCGCTCCCGCATCGCTGCGGTGTACACCTCGGCGGTCCCCGCCGCCGCCGTGTCCCAGCCGAATCCCCGGGCGTGCCGCGCCGCCGCGGCGCCCATCCGGTCCGTGAGCCCCGGGTCGTCGGCGAAACGGCGCAGCTCGCGCGCGTAGTCGGCCGGGTCGTGGCCTGGGACGAGCAGGCCGGTCTCCCCGTCGCGCACGGCCACGGGCAGACCGCCCACGGCCGCCGCGACGACCGGAGTGCCGGTCGCCTGGGCCTCGATGGCCACCAGTCCGAAGGACTCGTTGTACGAGGGCATGACCAGCACGGAAGCCGCCCGGAACCAGTCCGCCAGCTGCCCCTGTGTGACAGGCGGGCAGAACCGCACGACGTCGGCGATACCGAGCCGGGCCGCCAGCTTCTGCAAGCCCTCCGGCTTGGCGAGGCCGCTGCCGCTGGGCCCGCCGACCACCGGTACGACCATGCGGCGGCGCAGCGCCGGGTCCTCGTCCAGCAGCAGCGCGACCGCACGCAGCAGCACGTCAGGGGCCTTGAGCGGCTGTATACGGCCGGCGAAGAGCGGGATCAGGGCGTCCTGCGGGAGCCCGAGCCTGGCCCGGGCGGCACGGCGGCCGTCCGCGACGCGGAAGCGGTCCAGGTTCACACCCGGGTGCACGACGGCGACCTTGGCGGGGTCTGCCTCGTAGTGGTGGACCAGCTCGCCCGCCTCTTCCGCGGTGTTCGCGATCAGCCGGTCGGCGGCGGCCACGATCTGGGTCTCGCCGATGACCCGGGCCGACGGCTCAGGAGTGTCGCCCTGGGCGAGCGCGGCGTTCTTGACCTTGGCCATGGTGTGCATGGCGTGCACCAGCGGTACGCCCCAGCGTTCCGCGGCGAGCCAGCCGACATGCCCGGAGAGCCAGTAGTGGGAGTGCACCAGGTCGTAGTGGCCGGGGCGGTGTCCCGCCCATGCCTGCATCACGCCATGGGTGAAGGCGCACAGCTGGGCGGGGAGGTCCTCCTTGGCCAGCCCCTCGTAGGGCCCTGCGTCCACGTGCCGGACGAGCACACCGGGCGCCAGTTCGACGAGGGGGGCGAGGCCGCCCGCGGTCGCCCGGGTGAAGATCTCCACCTCGATGTTGATGGCGGCGAGCCGTTTGGCGAGCTCCACGATGTACACGTTCATGCCGCCCGCGTCCCCCGTGCCCGGCTGGTGCAGGGGGGAGGTGTGCACACTCAGCATGGCTATACGGCGCGGTCTGCGGTGCTGGCCGGTGAGGCCGGTGAACCGCCGCCGCTGCGGCGCCGCCAGGGCGCCGGCGAGCCGGGACACGTACTGGCTCACGTGGACGGTCCTCTCCGGGCGTGGGCTCGGGCTCTGTGGCTGGTGCTCTGGGCTGGGCTGTGGGCTGTACGGGGTGCGGGTGTGGGCTGCGAGTCATGGCTCGACGTGCGGGCATGGCTCGGCGGGGCACGTACGTCCCTGCAAGCGCCTCAACAGCAGTGGCGCCCGCTTCCATTTCCCTTCAGCGACTCACTTTGCCTAAACATTGCCAAGCAGGTCGGGCGTGTCGCGCGGACGGGATCTCGTTTCCACCTCCTTTACCCTCTTTCTCATGCCGCCGCGCCCCACCCCGCCCCCAACCCGACCCGTGGGCGCGGTGACCCGTGGGACGACCAATCCGAACCGGCTCCGCCGCATGGACCGCTGGATCGCGGCCGTGCACGGTCCGGTCCTGCGCCGCTCGGACGCCGCCCCCGTCGCGGTGGACCTCGGGTACGGCGCCGCCCCCTGGACCGCCGTCGAGCTGATGCAGCGGCTGCGTACAGCCGAACCGCGCACCGAGGTCGTCGGCATCGAGATCGAGCCCGCCAGGGTCGCGGCCGCCCGCCCCTACGAGCGCGAGGGACTGTGGTTCGTGCACGGCGGTTTCGAGATCCCCCTGTCGCAGCGACCCCTGCTGATCCGGGCGGCGAATGTGCTGCGGCAGTACGACGAGGACGAGGTCGCCGCCGTCTGGCAGCGCCTGTGCGCCCGGCTCGCGCCAGGCGGCCTGCTGGTGGAGGGCACCTGCGACGAGATCGGCCGGCGCCATGTGTGGGTGGCCCTGGGCCCCGAAGGGCCCCGCACGGTGACCTTCGCGACCCGGCTCGGCTCGCTGGACCGGCCGTCGGACCTGGCGGAACGACTGCCCAAGGCGCTCATCCACCGCAATGTGCCGGGCGAGCCGGTGCACGCGTTTCTGCGCGACTTCGACCGGGCGTGGGCGGCGGCCGCGCCGTATGCCTCACTGGGCGCGCGGCAGCGCTGGATCAGGACGGTACGGGATCTGTCGGCCGACTGGCCGCTGACCGGCACGGGCTCCGACGGGCTGCGGCGGTGGCGGCAGGGCGAAGTGACCGTGAAGTGGTCCGCGCTGGCGCCCGGTTTCCGCTGAACGGCAGGCGGCGCCCCGGAGAGGAATCGCGACCCAAGGGAACGTGATGGGGGGTTCGTTCGTCTGTGACGGATGGACGGAACGAACGATATGGACACGCGATGGACGGGATGTGTGTGACCGGCAGATGCCCCTGTCGGTTTTCCACAGGGCATGGCACCATCGCGTCGTTGTAGCTAAGTTACTGACGGTCAATCATATTCTGTGTGACACGCGTGACATGACGGTGTTGTCCGGAGGGGGAGTCTGTGAACCGACGCCGCTGTGCCGCAGCCGCGATCACCGTGGTCTGCGCCGTGACGTTGCTGGCCGTACCCGGGACGGCCTTCGCAGCCACTGCCGCCCCAGCCTCACCCGCGGCTCCCGCCGCACCCGAGCCGGGCACGCCCCCCAAGAAGTCCCTCGAAGCGATCCGCCTGGAGCTTGAAGGCCTCTACGCCAAGGCGGCGTCCGCCACCGACGCGTACAACCTCGCCGAGGAGCAGACCAAGAAGCAGTCGGCCGAGATCGTGAAGCTGGCCCAGGAGATCGTCAGGGGCCAGGACCGCATCGCCGACCTCAAGGCCCGTGCCGGCGCGACCGCCCGCGCCCAGTACCGCGGCGGCGGGCTGCCGCCCGAGGCCCAGCTGATGCTCACCGACGACCCGCAGCTGTTCCTCGACGGCATCGGCCGCTTCCGGCAGGGCCAGAAGGCCACCCATGACCTCATGGGCGAACTCGCTCAGACCCAGGACGACTTGGAGGCGTACACCAAGGAGGCCAGCGCCCAGTGGACCAAGCTGGAGGCCAACAGGGTCAAGCAGGAGAAGGCCAAGAAGGAGATCAACCAGCAGATCGCCGCCGCCGAGAAGATCGAGGCGCAGCTGGAGAAGAAGGAGCGGGAACGGCTGCTGAAGCTCGAACAGGAGGCGGCCTACCGGGCGCAGGCGAGCTGGCTGGGGTCCGGGATCCTCAAGTCAGCCAAGGGCAGGGCGAGTGAGAAGGGCCGCCAGGCCATCGCCTTCGCCACGGCGCAGATCGGCAAGCCGTACGAATGGGGCGCCGAGGGCCCGCGCTCGTACGACTGCTCGGGTCTGACCTCACAGGCCTGGGCGGCGGCGGGGCGGACCATCCCGCGGACTTCGCAGGAGCAGTGGCGCCTGCTGCCGCGTGTCGACGTCAAGGACATGCGCCCCGGCGATCTGATCATCTACCACGCCGACGCGAGCCACGTCGGGATGTACCTGGGTGACGGGGCGATCGTGCACGCCCCGCGGCCGGGGCGGAATGTGACCATCACGGGCGCGGGTTCGATGGTGATCCTCGGCGTCGTACGCCCGGACAAATAGGGTCGGACACCGGAGACCCGGACACCTGGGCCTTCTGGTGCCGCCGCCACCGAGCAGAGGCCGCCTCGGAGGCGTGCGGGGTTCACCCGGGCCCCGGCCACCGGGCCGGCTTCCCGGCCGAGGCGCTCAAGCGCGTCAACGGCAGGGCCGAGGCCGCCGTCAGCTTTGCGCGCCCTCGACTCCCCGGCGTTGGACGATTCGCAGGGCGAAGCCGCCTCGCCTGCGGGCTTTCCGGCACCCCCTGCCGCGCCCGTCCCCACGCGGCACGGGCCGGCGAGCTGCCCGATCCGCCTGCGGAGGTCGACAGGTCACCGAGACGGAGCGCCGGCGAGCCCCTGAGACGGAGCGGCAAAAGCACCGCCCGCGCGAGGAGCGAGGGCGAGCGACAGAGGGAACGAGGACTTCCATACACACCCAAATCGCCGACCGGCCCATCGATATGCCCTGAATTGACACCAAGTGAGGCCGGTCACCGGCCCTCACGTGACCTGGCTCACCGCAAACGCGTGACGTTCGTCATCACCCTTGGGGCAACTAGCTCCCGCTACGCGGCATATGCTCTTGGGTCTTCAGAGAACGCCATTCCGTTGCACCGTTCCCTACCGCTATGGTCCCCGTCTGGCAGGACGTCGTTCGTCGACCTGTCGCGCCGGGGGGAGGGAAGGAAACCGATTCGATGCCCGTACCCGTTCCGCGCCAGCGGACCGGTTCACCCGTCGCCGTACCGGCCACCACCGGTCCCTCGCACATGACGGACGTCACGGACGTCACGCACATCTCCGATGCCACGGACGTCACCCCGAACGCCGTCCCCGAGACGCAGGGCGGTGGCTACCTCACCCTGCTCGTCATCGAGAACGACCCGGCGGGCACCTTCACCGTCCCCGAGCTGCTCGGCGCCGCGGGGACCCGCGTCCGCATCCGCACCGCACGCAACCTCACCGAGGCCGAGCGGCTGCTCACCGACGACGTGCACTGCATCCTCGTCGACCTCGCGCTGCCCTGCCGGGTCCCGAACGGGGACGCCAAGGACCCCGGGGACGAGCTCGCGGTGCTGCGGCACGTGCTGCGCCTCGCGCCGCGGCACGCCGTGCTGGCCCTGACCGCGGAGGCGGACGCCGAGCGCGCCGCCGAGGCCGTACGGGTCGGCGCACAGGACTTCCTGCTCCGCGACGAGCTGGACGGAAGGCTGCTGAGCCGCGCCATCCGGTACGCCGTCGAGCGCAAACGGGCCGACACGGCGCAGGTGAAACTGGCCGAATCACGACTGCGGGCGCAGGAGAACGCCCGCCTCGAGCGCGGACTGCTGCCGACGCCCCTGCTCCAGGGCTCCGACCTGCGCTTCGCCGCCCGCTACCGGCCCGGACGCTCCCGGGCCCTGCTCGGCGGTGACTTCTACGACACGGTCCGTACCGCGGACGGCACCGTCCACGCGATGATCGGCGACGTCTGCGGCCATGGCCCGGACGAGGCTGCGCTCGGAGTGGAGCTGCGGATCGCCTGGCGTGCGCTGATCTTCGCGGGACTGTGCGGCGACGAGCTGCTGTCCACCCTCCAGCAGGTGCTGGAGCACGAGCGGGAGAGCGAGGAGATCTTCGCGACGCTCTGCACGGTCGACATCGCCCCGGACGGACGCCGGGCCGGTCTGTGCCTCGCGGGCCACCCGTCTCCGCTGATCGCCCGCCGGGGCCAGGCCGCACGCCTGCTGCCGTACGAGAACGGCGGCCCGGCCCTCGGCCTGCTGCCGAACGCCCGCTGGCCGCGTCGCCAGGTCGAGCTCGGCGGGGCCTGGAGCCTGATGATGTACACGGACGGCCTCATCGAGGGCCGGACGTCCCCGGGCGGCGACCGCCTGGGGCAGGAGGGCATGGTCGAGATGGTCAACCGCGGGCTCGACGCCGGGCTGCGCGGCGAGGCACTGCTGGACGCCACGGTGACCGAGGTGCGCGAGTTGAACGGCGGGGACCTGACGGACGACCTGGCGGTACTGCTGCTGGACCGGACGCGCTAGCCGGATGAACGGCGGCGGCTAGCGTCCTCCGTTGTAGGGGCCGTACGGCCCGTCGCTGCTGGACCCGCCGCGCCGGCCGCCGCCGCCCGAGACCTGCCGGAGCGCGGGGCGTACGTCGACCATGAACACGATCGACGCGATCAGCCCCGCGAGCTGGAGGAACAGCATCGGGATGAAGAGGTTCACCGCGACCGTGACACCCAGCAGGATCAGCCAGAACATCTTGGACTGCTTGTTCGCGGCCCGGTAGGCGTCCTCACGCGCGAACGCGGCGATGCCCAGCGCGACCAGCGCGAGCAGCAGCATCGCCAGATCGAGGAAGAAGAACAGCGACGCGTCGAATCGGTCGAGCAACATGCCTGAGCACCGCCTAACGAGTGATGGTGAGCGCCTCGCGGCCAAGGTACCCCGGCCTGCCCTGACAACGACCCGGGCACCGGAGACGTGCCCCCGGTGCCCGGACGCGGTACGCGCTTACTTCCCGGTGGACGGGGAGCTCTTCTTGGCGGCAGGCTTGCGGGCCGGAGCCTTGCGGGGAGCCGGGGCGGCGGCCTTCTGCTGCCCTTCGGCGGCGGGCTTCGCCTCAGGAGCGGACTTCACCGAGGTGCCGTTCGCCTTCGCCTCGTCGCTCTTCGGCGCGTCGCCCTTGGGCTCGACCGCGATGGCGATCTCGGCGATCTCCTCGGCGGCCTCACCGCGCCACGACTTCACGGCCTGCTCACCGTGCTCGGCGACCTTCTCGTATGTCTCGCGTGCCCGCACCGCGTACTCGGCGGCCACACCCACACTGCGCAGCGCCAGGTCCTGGGCCGTCTCGCCCAGCTTCCGCAGATCGGTGTCGATGCTCCCGATCACCTCGGTGACCTTGGCCTGAACGGTGGCCTGGGCCTCCTTGGCCTGTGCGGTCACCTTCGCCTGCACGGCCTTCGGGTCGGCCTCCCGCACTGCCTCGAACCGCGCGGGCGCCTCGGCCCGCAGCTGCTCGATCAGCCCGGGCACCTTCTTGACCTGCTGCACCGCGAGATCGGCGGTGCCGGCGGCGAAGTACAGGGGGGTCGGGTCGGTGAACGTCTTGCGCAGGTCATCAGCGATGGCCATGACTGGGGTCCTCCCGGATCGCAAAGTCTGAATCAGAGTCGGTCAGTCGGTCAGAATTGATCGGTTTTCTGCCCATCGACACCGCCTGGCGCGCCCTTGCGGAGGCCGTCACCAGCGGCACCGGCGGTGTCGTCCCTCTCTCTATCGGCGTCGAAGCCGTTCTCCTTGCGGAACGAGTCGTAGATCTGGAGCAGCACCTGCTTCTGCCGCTCGTTGATCGACGGGTCGGCGAGGACGGCGGCCCTCGTCTCCAGCTCGTCCGGCTCCCGCTCCTCCAGGATTCCGGCCCGTACGTACAGCGTCTCCGCCGAGATCCGCAGCGCCTTCGCGACCTGCTGCAACACCTCGGCGCTGGGCTTGCGCAGCCCGCGCTCGATCTGGCTGAGGTACGGATTCGACACCCCGGCGGCCTCGGCAAGCTGCCGCAGCGACAGCTGCGCGGTGCGCCGCTGCTCGCGAAGGTACTCGCCGAGATTGCCGACGTTGAGTGATGCCATACCCCGATACTGCGACACTATCGCTAACTTTTGCAAGCGGACGCTTGCAAAAGTGTTCCCAACGCGCCGCCCGCGGCGCGCGCAGTCCTCCCGTGACCTGCCCGGCCAGACCCTGCGAACGGCCGGTGCCGCGCACCCAGGCAACGGCGGCCCGCCGCCGACCCGGGCATTCACGCCACCATCGGGGCGGATACCTGGGCCGGCGGCGGGTGGATCGGTCCTCGCGCGGGACCGAGTGCGGGTTCTCAGCGCTTGGTGGTGCTGTTGAACAGGGAGCGCGACCACACGTAGCCGACCAGGGCGATGCCGGCGCACCAGGCGAGCGAGATCCAGCCGTTGTTGCCGATCTCCGAGCCGGAGAGCAGGCCGCGCAGCGTCTCGGTCATCGGTGTGAACGGCTGGTTCTCGGCGAACCAGCGCAGGCCAGGGGACATCGAGTCGGCCGGCACGAACGCGGAGCCGAGGAATGGCAGGAACTGGACCAACAGCGGCTTGTTGCTCGCGGACTCGACGGTCTTGGAGATCAGGCCGAGCGCCGCCGACAGCCAGGTCACCGCGAACGCGATGGCCGCGAGCAGACCTGCGGCGGCGAGCCATTCCAGCGCGGTCGCGTCCGAGCGGAAGCCGACGGCGAGGGCGACGCCCACGACCAGGACGGCGCTGACCATCGTCTGGATCACGCTGCCGATGACATGGCCCGTCATGAATGACGAACGCGTGATGTTCATGGTGCGGAAGCGGTTGATGATGCCTTCCGTCATGTCGGAACAGACCGCGATCGACGTCGACATCGAACCGGCGGCCACCCCCATGATGATGATGCCCGGCGTCAGGTACTCCAGGTAGGCGTCCCGGCCACCACCGATCCCGGCGCCGAGTGAGGCACCGAAGGCGTACACGAACAGCAGCAGCATCAGGATCGGCATCATGGCGCTGCCGAATCCCACGGCCGGATAGCGGATCGCGTGCTTCAGATTGCGCCGCAGCATCGTCATCGAGTCGTGCACGGCGTAGGTGAGGGTGCTCATCGCAGGGTCTCCTTGACGTGGAGCGGGGCGGCGGCGGTGCCGTCACCGGATTTGCCGGTGCCGTGGCCGGTCAGGGCGAGGAAGACATCGTCGAGGTCGGGGGTGTGCACGGAGAAGTCGGCGGCCTGGATACCGGCGGCGTCGAGCCGGTCGAGCAGGCCGCGCAGCGCGTCGAGGCCGCCGTCACCCGCCACCCGGAGGGCGAGGTTCTCGTCGTCGCGGGCCGCGCCCGGGAAGGCCGCGGCTGCGCGCTCGTACTCGGCGGAGTCGGTGAACCGCAGCCGTACGTGACTGCCGGGGATCTGCGACTTGAGCTCGTCGGCGGTGCCTTCGGCGACGATCCGGCCGCCGTCGAGTACGGCGATCCGGTCGGCCAGCTGGTCGGCTTCCTCCAGGTACTGGGTGGTGAGGAAGACGGTGGTGCCGCCCGCGACCAGCGAGCGCACCGTGTCCCACATGGTGCGGCGGCTGCGTGGATCGAGCCCGGTCGTCGGCTCGTCCAGGAAGATCACCTGGGGGTCGCCGACCAGCGTCATGGCGAGGTCGAGCCGGCGCCGCATACCGCCGGAGAAGGTCGCGGCCCGCTTGTGCGCGACATCCGCGATATCGAACCGCTGAAGCAACTCCCGGGTACGGGACTGCCCTTCACGCTTGCCGAGACGAAGCAGGTCGGCCATGAGGAGCAGGTTCTCCTCGGCGGTGAGCAGGTCGTCGAGCGCGGCGAACTGACCGGTGACCCCGATCGCCGCGCGCACCCCGTCCGGGGATGTGGCGACATCGTGTCCCGCCACCTGGGCCTGTCCGCCGTCGGCGGCGATGAGCGTGGACAGGATCTGCACAGTGGTGGTCTTGCCGGCGCCGTTGGGCCCGAGCAGCGCGAACACGGACCCGGCGGGAATGTGCAGATCGATACCGTCGAGCACGGTCTTGTCGCCGTACGACTTACGCAGACCGACGGCGGAGACGGCAGCGGACAACGGTGAACCGTCGTGACGCCTTGACGTGGGCATGACAGAAGAAGGCATGAAGCCCTCCCGTTCGAAGGCTGGAGTGACTGGGGAGTGAGGAGCGGACGGTGGGAAGTGAGGCAATCGGCGAGGCCGGCGCTCAGGCCCGGGCGCGGCGCACGTCGATGTTGCCGAAGCGAGTCCGGGCACGGACCCTGACCGTGTCTTCGGCCTCCTCCGGAGTCCCCGACGCCTCAAGGGTGTTGCGCACCTGGCCGGCGCCCGAGCTGACGTCGAGCCAGGCGGCTGTGCCCTCGCGGACGCCGACCTCGATGGCGCCGTAGGAGGTCTCCAACTGGACGGTTCCGCGGGCGACTTCCGCGACACGCAGAGTGCCGTGTGCGGTGGTGGCTGTGACCGAGCCCTCGGCGCGCGTGATGTCGATGTCGCCGTTGGCCCCGCTCACCCGCAGGTCGCCGGTCGCGATGCCCACGGTCGTGGTGCCGTGCGAGTTCTTCAGCACGGCGGGACCGTCGACGGTGCCGACGCGCAGGCTGCCGGAGCTGGTGGTGATCTCGGCCATACCCTCGACCCGATCGACGGTGATCGAGCCGTGGGAGGCGGTCAGGTGGAGCGGCCCGGTCGCGTCGAGGCGCACATCACCCGCAGAGGTCTTCACCCGGACTTCGCCGAGCCGGCCCTCGCCCAGTACCTGGGCCCAGGCGCCGGTCATGTCGACGCGCGAGCCGGTGGGGAGTTCGACCGCCACATCGACGGTGCCGGTGCGCCCGAAGAGGTAGCGCTGCTTGGGCGTCCTGACCGTCAGAACGCCGCTCGCGTACGTGACCTCGGTCTGCTCGGCGGCCCGCACGTCCTGGTCCCGCTTCGGGTCGCGGGGCCGCACCTCGACGAGGGTGTCGATGCGGTCGCCCGCGGTGAACTGGATGGAACCGGCCTCCACGTGCGCGGTGGCCGAGATCGGTTCGGGAGTGTCGAAAGAAGGCATGGGTGTCCCGTCCTCTTGGGTCTTGTGGGCGTCCCTGCTGGTGGGACGTGGTGTGGGTGAAGTGATGTGGGGCGGGTGGTGCGCGCGGTCAGCGCACCCAGCCCGTGAAGCTCTGTCCGACGCTGCGGGCCTTCTCCGTCGTACGGGGCTGGGGGCCGCCGTCGACCGCGGCCGATACGGCCCGCACCAGCCATGCGTTGACCGAAAGGCCCTCGCGGCTCGCGGCCTCCTCGGCGCGCGCCTTGAGATGGGCCGGCAGACGCAGATTGACGCGGGCGGTGCCGCCCTCGTCGCTCTCCGCAGGCGAGTGCGCCTTGACCGGTTCGACGGCCGCGGCCACCGCTTCCGCGGGGCCGCCGCCCACGGGCGGAAGCGTCACCACGAAGTCGGGGTCCAGCCCGCGCAGCCGTACGTCGACGGAGCCGGGGGCGAGCTCGCGGGTGATCTCGTCCATCGCCGCGGAGAGCACATTGAGCATGGTCAGCCGGGTCGCGGACTCCAGCGGAGCGGTGAGCCGCTCGGCCAGCGCACGGGCGTCGTCCCCGCCGGCTTCGGCGGCCACCGCGAGCTCACGGCGGAGGGTGTCGACATACGGGGTGAGGTCCATGACGCCATCATGGCACCACTATGGCGCCATGCGCAAGCGCACGGAGTGCCATTTCCGCGTCACCCGTGAGCGAATGCGCTCTGAACAGGGAAAATGCAAGGATGACAAGCTGAGCCATATTGGCCCCAGATACGCTCAGGCAGATTCAGGAGCAGGGAATGGCACCCAAATGGCACCGGGTGATGCCGCATGGCGCCATTCGGAGCCAGCCTTGGCGTCATATGACGCCACGACGCGTCGGACCTGCCGCCGCCCCACAGACGGCCGTCATCGGGGCCAGGGCTCTCGGTCCTCACTCAGTTCCCGGTCCACGGGCGAAGCTTCTCCGGGTTGCGGACCGCCCAGATGCGGCTGATGCGGCCGCCGGGGAGGTCGAACGCCGCCACGGTCACGGTGACACCTGAGTGCTGGGCGACCAGGCCCGGCCGGCCGTTGACCGTCCGTTCCAGGAGCGTCAGCCCGGGCGCCCTGTCGGCGATGCCGATCAGGTACCGGGCGATGTGCACGCCGCCCTCGACCACGGGGGTGGAGCGGGGCGAGCCCGTGCCGCGGCAGACAGTCCAGTGGCATGATCACACCCCATGAATGGACTGCCGTTCGACGCTGTTCTGTGCGACTTCGACGGAGTCGTACACCTGTGGGACCCCGACGGGATGAGCGCACTGGACCGCGCCTGGGGACTGACCGAAGGCACCCTGGCCGGTGCGGCGTTCAACGGCCCGCTGCTGCACGCGGCCATCACGGGACGGCTCAGCGACGAACAGTGGCGGCGCAAGGTCGCGGAGGCTCTGACACCCGACTGCGGGTCCCCCGCCCGAGCCCTGGACCTGGTCGGGTCGTGGAGTGCGCTCACGGGACGGATCGACACCGATGTCGTCCATCTGCTCGCCGCGCTACGCAGCAGGGTGCCGGTGGTCCTGGTCTCCAACGCCACCACCCGGCTCGAGTCCTCTCTGGCCTCGATGGGGCTGACCGACGCCTTCGACGCGGTGATCAACACCGCTCGGATCGGGGTCGCCAAGCCTGACCCGCGTGTCTTCGCCATAGCTGCCCGGCAGGCCGGGGCCGACATGACACGCTGCCTGCTGGTCGACGACACCCTGCCCAACGTCGAGGCAGCCAGGGCGGCGGGGCTGAGCGGCCTGCACTACCAGTGCTTCGAGCAGCTCCGGGACGAGGTCGCACCGCTGCTCGACCACGATTGAGCGCCCTCAGTGGCCACTGCGGCGGCTGCGGCGGCCGCCAGCGCGCGGGCGCACGCCGTGAACACGTCCACCGGGTCTTCGAATTCGGCGGTGCGGCGCTTTGCGCCGGGTGCCGCCGAAAGTCGCTGGCTCGCGGGCCGTCCAGCGGTGAGACTCCCGGTGTGGCCCTTCACGAGAACGAGATCCCCGCCGACGAGACCGTCGTCCGCGCCCTGCTGAAGGCGCAGCGCCCGGAGTGGGCGGGCCTCTCGCTGTCACCCGCGGGTGCGGGCACGGACAACACCATGTACCGGCTGGGCGATGAGCTGCTCGTGCGGCTGCCGCGGACCGCCGGCAACGGGGAGTCCGTACGGAAGGAGCGGGAGTGGCTTCCGCGCCTGGCGCCGCACCTCCCATGCCGGATTCCCGAACCCGTCCATGCAGGAGCACCCGACGACGTGTTCCCTCTCCCCTGGTCCGTCTACCGCTGGATCGACGGTGCCGAACCGGGCCCGGGCACCGTCCGGGACTGGGCGGCCTTCGGGGCGGACCTGGCGGCGGTCGTACGGGAACTGCACGGAGCCGGCCTCATGGGGGCGACTCGCGCGGACGACGGGCTCGGTTGGTACCGCGGGGGCAGCCTGGGGCCGTGCGACCAGTGGGTCCGTGGATGCTTCGACGACTGCCGCCGACTAGGTGCCGACATCGACGTGGACGCACTGGAACGGCTGTGGCGAGCTGCGCTCGCGCTGCCCGAGCCCGCAGGCCGGGAGGTGTGGCTGCACGGCGACCTGAAGCCGAGCAATATCCTGGTCAGAGATGGCAGGCTGCACGCGGTGATCGACTTCGGCGGACTCTCGATCGGTTTCCCCGACGCAGAGCACGCCCCGGTCTGGGATCTGCCGCCCCGGGCACGACAGGCCTACTGGGACGCTCTGAGCCTTGGCGATGCGACATGGGCCCGCGCCCGCGCCTGGGCGATCGCGGTGGGCGTCAGCGGGGTCTCGTACTACTGGAGCACCTTCCCCGCCTTCGTGGCCGAATGCCGGGCACGGCTTCAGGCGATCCTCACTGACGCCGCCGTGCGCGAGGGGTGAGCACGGCCTCGTGGTCCGACCTGGTGGCAGCAACACGCACTTGACCGGCATGGGACGGTGAACCCCAGCCGATCCGCGGCACTTTGCTCCAGCCCCAAGCGCTAACTTGGGTTTCATGACTCTGGACGACCTCCGCGTCTTCGTCGCCGTGTGCAGGGCCGGAAGCCTCAGCGCGGTGGCACGCGAACTCGACTGCACACAGTCAGCGGTGAGCCAGCGTGTGAAACGGCTGGAGCGGGAGGCCGGTATGAGCCTCCTGGAGCGCCAGCCGCGAGGGGTCGTCCCCACTCACGCGGGACGAGTCCTGCTGGATGCCGCGTCGATCAGCATCGACGGGCTTGATCAGGCCCTGCGCCGCCTCGGGGACCTGGTCAGCGGCGACAGCGGCTCCGTACGCGTCACCACGGGCGGCACGACGGTGCGGCACTTCATGTCCGAGGCCATAGTCACCTTCCGGCGGCGCTACCCGAAGGTCAGCCTGGAGTTCCAGACGGAGACCTCGAGCCGCAACTGCTTCGACGCTCTCACCTCCGGCAACCTCGACCTGGCCTGGGTCACCATCGGGGGCCCGGTGCGCGGCATCGAGCAGCGGCCGGTCGTGTTCCTGCCCTGGGTACTGGCCGTCAGCCCCGATGATCCCCTCGCGGCCCGAGCCCAGGTCGGCACGGCGGACCTCACCGACATCAGTCTCATCCGGCTGCCCCAGAACTCCACCTCGGGCGCCCGCCTCGACGCTGCCTTCGCCGAGCTCGGTGTGCGAAGCAGCCCCGACACCAGCGTCGCCGACTGGGACACCGCACTCCTGCTGGCGGAGCTCGGCCTCGGCCACGCGGTGGTGCCGGTGATGCCCGGCTGGCGGTTGTCCGGTGACGGTTCCGGTCACGGTCCCGGTGGGGGGCCCCTGCGCCTCGTCCCCATTCCCGACCTGCCCCCGCTGCCGGTCGGCTGGGCGGTCCGCCGCTGGGATGCGCTCAGTCCGCTCGCCCGGGTCTTCGCCGGTGTCGTCGCCCGCAGTTGCGGAGGGCAGGACTGGGCGCCGTGACCGAAGCGGGCCGTCTCCGCTGAGGCCCGCAACGGCCACGCCGGGCACGGCCTGTGCCCCGATGAGCCGACCGCCGGATCCGCCGGCTGCATGAGGCCGCCCACGGCGTTGTCAGTGGCCGCTTCTACGATCCACTCATGAGCATGATCGGTGAGTACGCACGGGTCAGCCCGGCCGAGCTGGCGCGGGTCATCCGCGATCCGGAGTGGGCGCTGGGCTTCGTCGACGAGTTGGTGGAGGCAGAGCTCGACGGGGGCGACGGCGGGGGCGGCAGCCGCTGCCTCGACACCGACAAGGCGTGGGACGCGCTTGGCTTCCTCCTGCGCCGGGTGGGTTTCCCCGTCGACGTCGTCCACGGCGAGGAGGAGATACCCGGCGCCGACGACTGGGGGTACGGTCCACCCCGCTATCTCACGCCCGAGCGGGTCAAGGTGGCCGCCGAAGGGCTCATACGGATCAGCGGGGACGATCTCGTCGCCGGCGTCGGCCCCGATGAGCTGGCGGCGGCGGACATCTACCCGGTCATCGTCTGGGAGCGGGGGGAGTCACTGGACTGGGTGCGCGAGCACTACGAGGCCCTGGTGCCGTTCTTCGACGCGGCTGCACGGGGCGGGGACGGCATGCTCATCTGGCTGGACTGAGCCCCCGTCACGGCGGCGCGGGCAGTCACGGAACCGCCCCGCACACCGACGCGTCCCTCCCGGCATGCCATCGGCACGATCATGAACGCCGCCAGGAGGACCCACGTGACCACCACAGCCGCCCGGTATCTCTACCTGGCCCGGCACGGCGAGGCGACAGCGGACGAGAGCGCACTGACGGAAAACGGCAGGCGCCAGGCCGGACTGCTCGGTGAGCGGCTGCGGAGCACCCCGCTCTCGGCGATCCACCACGGGCCACTGCCGAGGGCCGCGCAGACGGCCCGGCTCATCGGCGACCGCCTCCCGGGTGTGCCCCTGCACGCGTGCGAACCAGCCGGGGACTACATCCCGTACGTCCCCGGGCGCGATGAGCTCCCCGAGGAACCCTCCGCCGCGTACGCGGACGGCATGATCGAGTTCATCGCCCGGTTCCCGGCCCGGGCGCGGGAGCAGGGCCCCGCACTGGCGCAGGCCGCGCTCGACAGGTTCACCGGGCCCGTCGAAGGCGATGAGCCGCGCCATGAGCTGGTGGTCACCCACAACTTCCTGATCGGCTGGCTCGTCCGGGCCGCCGTCGACGCCCCCCGCTGGCGCTGGCTGGGCCTCAACTTCGGCAATGCCGCCCTGACGGTGATCCGGTACGCACCCGACCGGCCCGCGTCCGTGGTGTTCTCCAACGCCATGGGGCACCTTCCGGCTGAGCTCCGCTGGACCGGATTCCCGCCCGGGCTCCGCATGTGAGGGCAGGGGGCATCGTCCGACCCGCCCGCTGCGGGAGGCATTCCTTCGTGACACGGGCCCGTCCGGAAGGAACGCCTCGGCGCGGGCGTCCTCAGACGAGCAGGTCGTCCACCTGTGCCTCTCCCTCGCGGTATCGGCGGGCGATCTCGGTGCTGCACTCGTCCACGGTCCGCTGGAGCTCGACCCGCTGCCGGGACACCTCCTGCTCGTACCGCGCCAGGCGACCCATGGCGGAGTGGAGTTCCTCGTCCGTGCGGGCGTCAAGGTCGGACAGCTCCACCTCGGCCAGCATCGCCGCGGCGAACTGCCCGTACGCCTCGCCGCGCGGGGCGGACATCGTCACATGACGGGCCGAATTGCCCCGCCGCGACGGCGGGTCGGTGAGGATCGCCGAGAGCCGGTCCACGACGGCGGCGTCCGGACCCGCGTGGCCCGCATGCGAGGACGCCTGCGTGTTCGGACCGCCTTCCGTCGGCGCGGCCGGGTCCTCCGGTGCGGCGACCGGCGACTCGCTGCGCCGTGACAGCTCGGCTCGCAGGATGTCGATGCGGCCGTGCAGCAGACGCCGTACGTAACTCAGATCCGCCTCGTCGCGCTGCGAATCACGGCGCAGCGCCCGCAGCTCCGGCAGCCCGAGCGCGCCGAGGTCGGGTTCCTTCAGCTCGTGAAGCGTGTCGGCGGTGCGCTGCACGGGCGGACGTACCGCGCTCGCACCACTACGGATGGTCGTCGGAACGGGGCCGGACGACTGCCCGGCGCCTGATGTGCTCATTGCCTGATCCCCTCGACCGGTGCATGGGGTCTCCCCCGGCCCGGAGGGCAGTGGGGAAGCACCGACTCCGTGCATGGTGCCATTGCGGGCGGTTCGTACGCAGGTGCTCTGCACCCGTTCAGCCCCGGATACACATGGATACGCCCGGACAGAGGCCCGCCAGTAGATTGGTCCTCATGCGAGCGGTGGTACAGCGGGTCGACGGCGCGGGCGTCGTGGTGGCCGGCGAGACGGTGGGCGAGATCGTCGGCGAGGGGCTGTGTGTGCTGGTGGGGGTCACCCACGAGGACACCCCGGAGAAGGCGGCGCAGCTGGCCCGGAAGCTGTGGTCGGTGCGGATCCTGGAGGGCGAGAAGTCCTGCTCGGACATCGACGCACCGCTGCTGGTGATCTCGCAGTTCACCCTCTACGGCGATGCCCGCAAGGGCCGCCGCCCCACCTGGAACGCCGCCGCGCCCGGCGAGGTCGCCGAGCCGCTCGTGGACGAGGTGGTGGCACAGCTGCGGGCTCTCGGGGCACGGGTGGAGACGGGCAGGTTCGGAGCGAGCATGCGGGTCTCGCTCACGAACCAGGGCCCGTTCACGGTTCTGATCGAGGTCTGATCGTGCTTTGACCGGGATCTGATCGATTCCCGTTCGGGTTCTGGTCGAGTGGAGTCTCGGTCGAGCAGCGATCTACGGCTCGACGACGGTCTCCTGCGCCGCCGCCGTGTTCCCTGCCAGCAGCTCGGCGTCCACGGGTACGTTCCGCTTCACCAGCGCCAGGGCGATCGGGCCCAGCTCGTGGTGGCGGGCCGATGTCGTGACGAAGCCCAGCTGACGGCCCTCGTCCCCGTCCGCGGCCAGCCGCACCGGCGCGCCGTGCCCCGGCAGGTGCACCTCGCTGCCGTCCAGGTGCAGGAACACCAGCCGCCGCGGCGGCTTCCCCAGGTTGTGGACGCGTGCCACGGTCTCCTGACCCCGGTAGCAGCCCTTCTGAAGGTGCACGGCGCTCCCGATCAACCCGATCTCGTGCGGGATCGTCCGGTGGTCCGTCTCGAAGCCGAGCCGCGGGCGGTGCGCCTCCACGCGCAGCGCCTCGTACGCCAGCACCCCGGCCGCGGGCCCGTTGGCCGCCGCGTACGCCTCCAGGTCCCGCCGCGGCAGGAACAGGTCGCGGCCCTGCGGGGTCTCCCGTACGACGGCCCCCTCGGGGGCCTCGGCGATCGAACCGGCCGGCAGATGGACGACGGCGAACTCGTCCGTACGGTCGGCCACCTCCACCCGGTAGAAGAACTTCATCGACTCCAGGTAGGCGATGAGGGCGTCCTGGGTGCCCGGCTCCACGTGCGCCCACACCGTCTCGCCGTCATCCACGAGAGAGAGCGCGTGCTCGATATGACCGTGGGCGGACAGGATCAGCGCCTCGGTCGCCCGGCCCACCGGGAGCTCTGTCATGTGCTGGGTGAGCAGCAGATGCAGCCAGCTGAGCCGGTCGCCGCCGGACACGGTGACGACACCGCGGTGCGAGAGGTCGACGAAACCTCTGCCGTCCGCGAGCGCGCGCTGCTCGCGGAACAGATCGCCGTAGTGTGCGGCGACGCCTTCGTCGCGCCCCTCGGCGGGAACGGCGCCGGGCAGGGACAGCAGAGGGCTGGTCGTTGATGGTCGCTGCATGGGCCCAAGCCTACGGCCGCACGGATCCGGACCTACGACTGGCCGGTAGCCGCCTTCGCGGCGCAGTCACGGCACCGCCCGAAGATCGCGAAGTGCTTCATGTCGGTGTCGAAACCGAAGGTCTCAAGAAGCTTCGCGGTGAAGTCGGCGGCGACCTCGACATCCGCCTCGATGACGTCGGTGCAGTCCCGGCAGACCAGGTGCAGATGGTGATGCCGGTCGGCCAGGTGGTACGTCGGCGCGCCGTGGCCCAGATGGGCGTGCGAGACCAGGCCCAGCTCCTCGAGGAGCTCCAGCGTCCGGTAGACCGTGGAGATGTTGATCCCGGACGCCGTCTTGCGCACCTCGACGAGGATGTCGTCGGGTGTCGCGTGCTCCAGAGTGTCGACGGCTTCGAGTACGAGCTGGCGCTGTGGGGTCAGCCGGTAGCCGCGCTCCCGCAGATCGCTCTTCCAGTCGGTGCTCACCACGCGACCAGTGTAGGCGCGAGGCCCCGTGTGCCTACTTGAAGAAGGCGATCCCGTCGTCCGGGAGGTCCCCGAGGTCCTTCGCCCACTGCTCGACCTGCTCGGGCGTGACGACCTTCTTGAGGTGCGCGGACATGTACGGCCGCAGCGGCACCTCCGGGGTGGCCTTCTCGCCCACCCACATCAGATCGCTCTTGACGTATCCGTACAGGCGCTTGCCACCGGTGTACGGGCCGGAGGCGGCGGTCCGCGCCACCGCGTCCGTGGCCAGGTCGATCTGCGGCTTCTGGTCGGCGAGCTCGCCGTACCAGATCTCCACGATGCCCTGGTCGCGGACCATCACGACCTCGACCTTGCGGTCCTTGTCGATCCGCCAGTAGCCCGACTCGGACTCCAGCGGCTTGACCTTCCTGCCCTCGGAGTCGAGCACCCAGGAGTGCGAGACGTACTCGATGAAGTCCCGGCCGTCATGGCTGAACGTCACGGACTGGCCGAAGTTGCACTTCTCGGCGCCCGGGAAGTCGGAGACGCCCGCGCCCTCCCACGTACCGAGCAGGAACGCGAGGGGGACGAGGTCGGGATTGAGGTCGGACGGGATCTCGATCATGAGTGTCTCTGGCGTTCTCTGCGAGGTGGGTGATGCCGGTGATACGTCAGCCGGCGCGGGTCACGCGGACGGGTTCAGCGCTGGCCCTGGTACAGCTTCTTCACGGCCAGTCCGGCGAAGGCGAGCACGCCGACACAGACCAGGACCAGCAGGGTCTCGAAGAAAAAGATCACGGGGGTGCTCCTCGGATGAGCAGTGCGAGCAGTACGGGCCGGGCTCCAGCTTAGTGGGCGGGAGTCCGGCCCTCGCTGCGAGGTCCGCCGTGCGTCCGCGGTGCGTCGGTCAGCCGAGCAGCTGGCTCTGGAGCACCACGGTCTGGTGGAACGGCACGGCGTGCGCCCTGCCCTTCCGCTCCTGGATGATCAGCGCGAGCGTGTCGCCCGCCGCGATGTACGCGTGCCGGACGTGCGCGGGGCCGGCGGCCGGCGACTCGTCGTACACATAGCAGTCGGTTTTGGGGGCCTTCGCGGTCGCCGGGTACCCGTCATCGACCGGGGCTCTGTCCTCCACCCCGTTCACCGGCAGCTCCGCCTCCGCGTACCCGCCCAGGTGCTCCGTGGCGAACTGCTCGGCGTACCCGGCCGAGTGGAAGCGCAGCAGGTAGATCCGGGTGCTGGTGGAGTCGGGCATGGTCCAGCCCCGCGCCACGACATGCCGCAGACCGCCGTCGGCGAGATCCTGTTCCAGGTCAGCCCGCTCCTCTTCGGGATACTCCCCGAGGAACCGGCCGACCGGTACCCGCTGCCCGCTGCCCTTGAGCGATGTGTCGGCCCGGGCACCCGCGGGCGCCGGGAGCAGCAGCGCGGCCAGGTCCGCGTAGTGGACGCGCCCTGGGTTCTGCTCGTCGAAGGGCTGCACGGCGCCGGGCGGCAGCACCGGTTTCACCAGCTTCGGGTACGCCCAGCGGCCGTCGCTCAGGGTGGAGAGGCCGGGAACGTCGGTGCGTTCCTGCCGGATGATTCCGTAGGCCACGGCAGTGCCCACCGAGGCGAAGGCGACGATGGCCGCCGTCCAGCGCAGCACGGCCCTGAGCCTGTGGCGGCCGCCCCCTGGACCGGTTGGGGCAGCGGCGACCTGCTGGGAGCCGTCGAGCGCCGCCGGTGGGACCCACGGGTCCGCCTCGGGGGCTGCCACGGGGGGCGCCGGGGGAACATCGGCGGCGGGAGGCGCCGGGGGCGCTTCCCGCTCGGGAGCGGCCTCGGGTGCCCCGGGCACCGCGGGGGCGAGTGGCGCGGCGGGTCTCCCGGGTGCCGAGGCCGCCTCAGGTGCCGAAGGCACCTCGGACGCCTCGGACGCGGTGCGGTTCTCGTCGGTCACACGTACTCCCCGGGAGATCTGAGGTATTCGAGCTGCTCCTCAAGAAGGTCGGCGGCCGTCTTGGTGTCCAGGGGACCGGTGCCGTACGCGACGGTGTCCACCAGCACATCGCCCTCGTACGCGCTGCAGAACATCGCGTCGAGCTCGGTGTCGGAGTCCTTGCCCTCGAGGCCCTTGGGCATGAGGAAGCACTTGGCGTTCTTGAAGCCCGGAATCGCGGGGCCCTTGCGGAAGATGCCGAGTGCTTCCGCGAACTCGGACTGGAACGCGGCAAGCGCCCGCCCGTCCTTGCCGTTCTCGATCTGCGCGAGCCGCATCTCGACGATCAGCTCCCGGTCGAAGGACACGTGGCTGCGCAGCGCGAGACCCTGGATACGCAGCTTGTCGATGGCTTTGTTGCGCGCCTTGCGCTGCGTCGGCGGCAGGTCGCGGGAGCCCTCCTTGAAGTGGGCGATCGCCTGCCGCTTGCCCAGCACGACGTTGTTCCCGAGACCGTCGATGTCCGGTCCCAGCGCGGAGAAGAAGGGCACCGGAGGCAGCTTCGCGGCAAGTCCGCGGGGCGCGATCGAGCTGTCCGCTCCGCGCACGGCCGCGGACGGCTGCGCCCAGACGACCGTGGGCGCTGTGCGGTCGGCGTCGGCGAGCTTGCCCAGGGCCAGCGCGCCGCCACCCGCGAGGACCGCGAGTGCGAGCGCCACGGTCCCGCCGACGACCAGCCTGCGCCTGCCGCGCGGGGGCTTGCCGGGTGTGCCGGGAATTCCGGGGCCGGACTGCTGAGGTGCAGGAGAGTCCGGGGTGTCCTGCTGCTCGGTCACAGACGCTCCAACTGCTTCTCGATCAGGGCCATCAGCGGTTTCGAGGAGACCTTGCGGGCGTTGTCGAAGTACCAGATCTCCACGGCCACATCGCCTCGGTGGGCGAGGGCATGGCCCCGGTACACCGGCTCGTAGCCGGTCTTCTGGACCGGCTCGTCGTACACGTAGACACGGCCGTTGCCACTGCCGGGCACCGGTGTTCCGTCGTTTCCGGCGTTCTTGGGCATGTAGCTCTGCCGGTCCTTGACCCAGTCGGCGGCGGATGTCGACGAGATCTCGCTCCGGAACTGGACCAGATTGACGGTGACGAAAACCTCGCCGCGCTCCTCCCAGCTGGTCGTCGCGATACGGCGGGTCTGTCCGGCCATATAGGCGAACATCCGGTCGGGCTTGTCATAGTCGAACGCGTAGTCGAGCAAGCCCCGCCAGCCCTGCTGCACCCGCTCGTTGTCCCGGGCGCCCTTGGGTTTCTTCAGCAGCAGCTTGCGCAGATCTCCGTCGGTGGGCACCCGGCGGTGGACGTTGACCGCCTGCGGGTCCGCCCCAGGCCCGGCCGGGATGTCCTTCGGCGTGCGCAGCTCCGGTTGGGACAGCGGCGGTAGCGGCGTCGGGGCACGGTCGTACTGGACGGCGTAGCCGGTGACGGTGCCGGCGAGGAGGCCGAGCACCACCGCCCCGGCGATGGTCAGCGCCGTCCTGCCCCGGGGGCGTGCCGTGCTGGGCACAGCTCCCACCCCGTCTGTGAGTTCCGGCATGGGTGCCGGTGGCGGCGGCTCCGGCTGCGCCGCCTTGGGCGGCGCTTCGGGCACGGGTGGCGGCGTGCCCGGTCTGTCGGTGTCCTGCATGTCCTGCGTGTCCAAAAGGAGGTTCCCCCACGGTCATGGCTCTGCGCACGGAATCTCTTGTCCGCGCCCACACAAACGACCTGTGCCCACGGGCCGGGGTTGTGTCGGCGCGCATTACAGTTCGGCATATGGCGAAGAAGCTCGTGATCAAGGTGACCGCAGGCGCCGACTCCCCCGAGCGCTGCTCACAGGCCTTCACGGTCGCGGCCGTAGCCGTGGCCAGCGGGGTGGAGGTCTCGCTCTGGCTCACCGGCGAGTCCTCGTGGTTCGCCCTGCCGGGCCGGGCGGCCGAGTTCGAGCTGCCGCATGCGGCGCCACTGCCGGATCTGATCGATTCGATCCTGGCGGCGGGAAAGATCACGCTGTGCACCCAGTGCGCGGCCAGGCGGGAGATCACCGAGAAGGACGTGATCGAGGGCGTACGGATCGCCGGTGCACAGGTCTTCGTCAGCGAGGCGATGGGCGAGGGCGTCCAGGCACTCGTCTACTAGCCCGTCTTCCAGTGGCTCCCTGGCAACGCCCGCCTACCGCCCGGATACCCCGTGCCCCCGTGCCTGCCGCGCGGCCGGCGGTCCCGGATCGTTGGCCGGGTGAGGGATGAGCCTCCGGGCGGAGGCCGGGGGGTGGCTTCGCTCTGGCCCCGGCGACAGGCTTTGCCAAACGGTCGACCACTTGTTTTTCCTGGTCACGTAGCTTTCAGGACATCCATTGATCTCTATGTGCGGGCTCGTTCGGCATGACCGACCGCGTCCGTGAGGAGGGGTGTGCCATGAATGCGGTCGACCTTGCGGAGACGGCTGCCGGTCTGCCGGAGGCGTGGAGTTCCCGCAGGCTGGGCATGGTGGGGGCGGCCTGCGTGAAGGTGCTGCGCATGGACGAGCTGCCGGTCGAGGAGGAGAGCCACCGGACCGCCGAGGCCCTGCTGGTCATCGACGGCCGGCTGGAGCTGGAGGTGGACGGCATGCCGGTGTCGGTGCGGGCGGGTGAGTTGTTCATGGTGGCGGCGGAAACCGCACACACGGTCCGTCCCGGAAGCCGGGGCACGTTGGTGATCGTGGAACTGCCGGAGGAGTGACGGCTCTTCAGGCTGCACTGCCCGGGTGATCACTGCTGACGGGGGCCCGAACCGGGCTTGCGCTTGCCGTCCAGCTCGTCCCACCACTCATCGGACTGCGGGTCGCCCGAAGGGTCGTCCCACCAGCGGTCGTCGGGGCCGCGCCGGTTGGCCACCACCGCAGCGAGCGGCGGGATCACCATGGCCACCGCGCACATGGCGACGGCGGCCGGAATCGACCACAGCCGCACGAAAGCCCAGGCGGACACGAAGAGGACGAGGCATCCGCCCATCATCAGGAAGTAGGCGTGACGGCGCCGCGCGTACATGACTCCAGCGTACGTCCGAGACGACGCCCGGGCAGGAGCACGAAAACAGCCGGACACGACCGGAGGGCCGCACCCCGTCCAGTGGCGTCCAACCCCTGGGGTGCGGCCCTCCGGCCCGTTCCATGCTGTGCCGTCAGACGGCGATGGCCACCTCGGCGAGGCCACCGGTCTGCGCGACGACCGTACGGTCCGCCGTGGCGCCCGGGACGAGGGCCCGAAGCGTCCAGGTGCCCTCGGCCGCGTAGAAGCGGAACTGTCCGGTCGCCGAGGTCGGGACCTCGGCGGTGAACTCGCCGGTCGAGTCCAGCAGCCGCACGTAACCGGTGACGGGCTCGCCGTCGCGGGTCACCTGGCCCTGGATGGTGGTCTCACCGGGCTTGATCGTCGAGGCGTCGGGGCCGCCTGCCTGCGCTCCGCACATGTTGTTCTGTCCTTACGTCGGGGATAAGTCGAGGGTCGAGGGAGAGGCCCTGGCGGGCTTACTTGTTCGCGCCGAGCTCGATCGGCACGCCGACGAGGGAGCCGTACTCGGTCCACGAGCCGTCGTAGTTCTTGACGTTCTCGACGCCGAGCAGCTCGTGCAGGACGAACCAGGTCAGCGCGGAACGCTCACCGATGCGGCAGTAGGCGATGGTGTCCGTGGCAAGGTCGACCTGCTCCTCGGCGTAGAGCGCCTTGAGCGCGTCGTCCGACTTGAAGGTGCCGTCGTCGTTGGCGTTCTTGGACCACGGGATGTTGCGGGCGCTCGGCACATGGCCGGGACGCTGCGACTGCTCCTGCGGAAGGTGCGCCGGGGCGAGCAGCTTGCCGCTGAACTCGTCGGGCGACCGCACGTCGACCAGGTTCTGGCTGCCGATGGCTGCCACGACGTCGTCGCGGAAGGCACGGATGGAGGTGTCCTGGGCCTGGGCCTTGTACTCGGTGGCGGCCCGCTCCGGGACCTCGGCGCCGTCCACCAGGTCGCGGGAGTCGAGCTCCCACTTCTTGCGGCCGCCGTCGAGGAGCCGGACGTCCTGGTGACCGTAGAGCTTGAAGTACCAGTAAGCGTAGGAGGCGAACCAGTTGTTGTTGCCGCCGTAGAGGACGACGGTGTCGTCGTTCGAGATGCCCTTCTTCGACAGCAGCTCCTCGAAGCCCGCCTGGTCGACGAAGTCACGGCGGACCGGGTCCTGGAGGTCCTGCTTCCAGTCGATCCGTACGGCGTTCTTGATGTGGTTCTTGTCGTACGCCGAGGTGTCCTCGTCAACCTCGACGAGGACGACCTTGGGGTCGTCCAGGCGTGCCTCGACCCAGTCGGCGTCTACCAGGACGTCGCTGCGGCTCATGCTGTTCTCCTCCGGGGCAGTGTGCGGCGGGTGGTGCGCGGGCGATGCGCGAGGGGTGTGTGCGGGTACGCGGAAGAGGCGTGGGGCACACGGCTGGCCCTGGGCGGAAGGGGCGTCACAGGGCCCGGGATGCGGAAGTGGAGCTTCCGCTCAGAAGGAGCGACAGAGCATGGCGGCGACGCGGCACAGGTCTACTGCCCGCCGCTTCGTGAGATCCGCCTGTCCCCGGGACTGGAGACCGCTCGAAATTCGCTGCATGGTGCCGATCGTAGGGACGAGAAGGCGGGGATGTCACCGGCGTGTCATATGTCGAGACACGATCGTCCGCATGGCGGAACGACTGGCGGTCGCCGCCCATCCAGGCAGAGCCCCCGTGGTCCGGGACCCCGGTCGGCATCTACGGATCGGACGGCATCGTCTCACGATCCGATCATCAGCGGTCAGGGGCGGTGGAGAGCCGCTCAGCCTGCCAGCCGCACGCGCGTGCCCACACCCGAGAACCGCAGCCCGTTCTCATCGGCCACGGCCTTGTCCAGCTTGACCGTCTTCGGGAGCCCGTCGATCTTCAGGTCGTAGTCGACGGCGTCGCGCAGCGTGCCGTCCAGGCCGGGCACCGGCAGCCGCGGCAGATCGGCGGCGCGGATCCGGACCGTGTCGCCGCCGGCGATCGAGACGGTGCTGTACGTCGTGATCGTGCGGCCCTTCAGCAGACCCTCGGCGAGGCCGGGGAGGTCGAAACCGGCGCCTTCCACCAGCTGGACGGCCGGGCCGGTCACCTTGACCTGACCCTTGGCCGCCCGCTCGGCGCCCGCGTAGGAGACGCTCGCGCCCCCCGGCGCCGACTTGGCGAGGTCGGCGTAGGAGATACGGGCCGAACCGGTGGCGCGGTCCGCGACGGCGGAGCTCAGTCCGTTGAGGCGGACACCGCTCAGCTCGGCCGAGACCTCGGTCACCTCGATGCTGTGGCCACCGGCGCTGGCCTTCACCCCGCCCATGCTCACGGAGACATCGTCGAGCTCGGAGCTCACGACCTGGGTCAGGAAGGGAAAGCCGTTGATCGACACCTCGGGGTCCGCGCTCAGGCCCTGGCTACTTCTGATCTTGGCCGCGACCTCGCCCTCCGCGTAGCCGACCGCGAGCCGGTCGGCGATGGCGAAGAGCCCGCCGAGGATCACCGCGGTGATCAGAAGTATTCGCAGTGCGC
The DNA here is from genome assembly GCF_040632375.1 of Streptomyces sp. NPDC019396. Classification (NCBI taxonomy): domain Bacteria; kingdom Bacillati; phylum Actinomycetota; class Actinomycetes; order Kitasatosporales; family Streptomycetaceae; genus Streptomyces; species Streptomyces sp. NPDC019396. The sequence continues at coordinate 177,313 of NZ_JBEYBS010000012.1, forward strand.
GCATGTCGTGTCGTTCCCCCGCCTGTGTCTGGCCGGTCCAGGGTCGGACAGGCCCGAATGATCGACGTCCGGGCGCAGGGGAATGGTTCCCCGGTGTGCACTAGACCAACGCACGCCCCAGCAGATACACGATCGGCGCCGCGGCCGTGAGCGGCAGCGCGACCCCCGCCGTCATATGGACGAAGCGTGACGGGTAGTCGTAGCTCGCCACCCGCAGGCCAACGAGGGCGCACAGACCGGCTCCGGTACCGAGCAGCGCCGCGGGCAGCACGTCGAGTCCGGCGAGCGCACCCCCCACCGCGCCGGCACCGGCTGCGGTGAGCACCGCCGCGCCGAGCGAGACGGCCCCGGTTCCCGCGCCGTCGGCGGCGGTGCCGGGCAGGCGCAGCGCACGGCAGACGGTCGCGGCGGCGACCGCGAGACCGCCGACGATCACCGCATCGGTGTCGGCGGCCAGGAAGCCGGCCCCCAGAATGGTCAGGGCGGACGATGCCGTGGTGGCCATCAGCCCGTACATCCGCTCATCGGGGTCGGCGTGGCTGCGCAGTTGGAGTATCAAGGTGAGCAGCACCCAGATGCCGAGGGTGCCCAGGATCGCGGCGGGCGCGTTCCCCCGGCCCACCACCAGCAGGGCCACATCCGCGACCAGGCCGCCCGCGAAGGCGAGCGCGATGCCCTGGCGTGCGGGCCACATGCCGTTCAGCCGGAACCAGCCGGCGGCGGTGGCGCCCTGCAACAGGACCAGCGGCACGAGCAGGGCGTACGACGACGCGGCGGCGGCAGCCGCGAACAGCAGGCCGGCCACGGCGGTCAGACCCGCGGGACGGATACCCGGCGGGATGATCGGTGAACGCCCCTCGGCCCGGGCGCGCTGGGCGTCGGTGATCCTGGCGGTGCCCAGGGTGGTGGGCTCGCTGTAGCCGGTCCCGTTGCCGCTGTGCGCTTCCGTCCCGGAAGCGGACATCCCGGAAGGTGGCGCCCCGGGTACCGGCGCTTCGGGCGGCAGCGGGTGCGCCGCCTGGGTCGCCTGGTGCTCGTGCTGCGGCTGCTGCGGGAGCGGCGCCGATGCCCCGGGCGCCCCGAGCGTCGGCTGGTACCGGGTGTCCCAGGTCTCGCCCTGCCACGTCTGGGTGGCCTGGGGGTCGTGCGGCTCGAACGGAAGCTGCTGATCGCTGCTCATGCTGTGCGGTTCATCCTCCTGCGAACGGCGGGAGCACCTCGACCGTGCCGCCCTCGGCAAGCCGTACCGTCTCATGTCCACGCGTCCCGACGGGATCGCCGTCGACGAGGAACGAGCAGCGCCGCAGTACGCGGACGAGCTCGCCCGGGTGCCGCTCGCGCGCGGCGCCCAGCGCCTCGGCGAGGGTCTCCGCGGTATAGGGCTCCTCGGCCACACCGGCGGCGGCCTTGGCCGCTGCCCAGTAGCGGATGGTTCCCGCTGCCATGAGCCACTCCTCACTCTCGTCGGTTACCCATCATGGGCTATCCCCGGACCAGCCAGTTCCCGAGGCGCCCCAGCAGCTCTTCGCCGGCCGCGTTCTCGGCGTGTCCCATGCCCGGCTCCATCCACAGCTCGCACGGACCCGCCGCGGCCAGCATGCGCGGATGGTCCAGCGGGAAGTACGGGTCGCGGTCCCCGTGCACCACCAGCAGCGGGGTCGGCGCGATCAGCGGGACGGCCTCGACCGGCGAGAGCGGCACGGGATTCCAGTCCTCGTGGTGGATACGGGTCCCGAAGCCATAGCGCCCGACGAGCCGTCCGACGGGCCGGGTGACCACCCAGTGGAGCCGTCGCATCGGGGCCGTACCCCGGTAGTACCAGCGGGCCGGGGCGCTGATCGACGCGACCGCGTCCGTGCACGACTCGTGGTCCTCGCCGAACAGCGCGGCGTGCCGCAGCACCACGGAACCGCCCATCGAGAACCCCGCCGTCACCACCCGCCGGTGCCCCAGGGACCGTGCCCAGGCCACCGCCGCCGCCAGATCCAGCACCTCGCGGTCGCCCACCGTGGAGCGCCCGCCGGAGCGTCCGTGGCCGCGGAAGGAGAAGGTGACCACCGCCGCGTGCCGGGCGAGGACGGCGGCGGCCCGGCGTACCGCGGGGCGGTCCACCGAGCCGGTGAAGCCGTGGGCGAGGACAATCGCCGTATCGGTCGCACCAGCAGCCGGCGCAGCCGTGGACGGTTTGTACCGAGCCTCGATGCGCACGTCGTCGGAGGTCCGCAAAATCGCGGTCAAGGTTGTCCCCGAAGTGGCGTGCCGGAGGCCGTCCGTGACCGAGGAAACATCCACATAGTGAAATCGAGCCTCTGACGCAGAACCCATGTGGGCTATTCTGCTGGGCAGAGGATCCGGGCAACGCAGCCCCCGGGTCCTTTCGTGTTTCCAGTCCGTTGTTACAGACAGGTGTACGAAAAGATCGCGGACCCCTCAGGACACGGGGACGAGGAGAAACCGACGTGATGGGCGAGCCAACCGCGCACGACGACCGCCGCAGGACGAAGCACCATCCGGACCGGGCAGGTGGGGCCCGATGAGCTCACTCCTGCTCCTCACCAACGCACTCCAGCCGTCGGCCGAGGTGCTCCCGGCCCTCGGCCTGCTGCTCCACAACGTGCGGGTCGCCCCCGCCGAGGGCCCGGCCCTGGTGGACACCCCCGGCGCCGACGTGATCCTCGTCGACGGCCGCCGCGACCTCCCGCAGGTACGCAGCCTCTGCCAGCTGCTGCGCTCCACCGGGCCCGGCTGTCCGCTGCTCCTGGTCGTCACCGAGGGCGGCCTCGCGGCCGTCACCGCCGACTGGGGCATCGACGACGTGCTGCTGGACACCGCGGGCCCCGCGGAGGTGGAGGCCCGGCTACGGCTGGCGATGGGCCGCCAGCAGATCACCGCGGACGACTCGCCCATGGAGATCCGCAACGGCGATCTGTCCGTGGACGAGGCCACGTACAGCGCCAAGCTGAAGGGCCGGGTCCTGGATCTGACCTTCAAGGAGTTCGAGCTGCTGAAGTACCTCGCACAGCACCCTGGCCGGGTCTTCACCCGGGCCCAGCTCCTTCAGGAGGTGTGGGGGTACGACTACTTCGGCGGTACGCGCACGGTCGACGTCCATGTGCGGCGGCTGCGCGCCAAGCTCGGCCCCGAGCACGAGTCGCTGATCGGCACCGTACGCAATGTGGGCTACCGCTTCGTCGCCCCGGAGAAGGTCGAACGCGCGGCCGAAGAGGCCAAGGCGAAGGCGGCCGCTTCGACCACACGTACGGAGGAGCACACCGAAGAACACGAAGCCTCCGTAAGCCCTGCCCAGAGGTGAGTCACCACGCGTAGACTTCGCGCGTGGCCAAGGTGACGAGGGATGACGTCGCACGACTGGCGGGCACTTCGACCGCTGTCGTCAGCTATGTCATCAACAACGGACCCCGGCCGGTCGCCCCGGCCACGCGCGAGCGGGTACTCGCCGCGATCAAGGAGCTGGGCTACCGGCCCGACCGGGTTGCCCAGGCCATGGCCTCGCGGCGCACCGACCTCATAGGCATGATCGTCCCCGACGCACGCCAGCCCTTCTTCGCGGAGATGGCACACGCGGTGGAACGGGCCGCGGCCGACCGCGGGAAGATGGTCCTCGTCGGCAACTCCGACTACCGCGACGAGCGCGAGGTCCACTATCTGCGGGCCTTCCTCGGCATGCGGGTGGCCGGGCTGATCCTGGTCAGTCAGGGCATGAGCGAGCGGGCCGCGGCGGAGATCGAGGCGTGGGACGCACGCGTCGTGCTGCTCCACGAGCGCCCCGAGGCGATCGACGACGTCGCGGTGGTGACCGACGACATCGGCGGCGCCCAGCTCGCGACCCGGCATCTGCTGGAGCACGGCCATGAGTACGTCGCCTGTCTCGGTGGCATCGAGAACACCCCCGCGGTGGGCGACCCGGTGGCCGACCACGTCGAGGGCTGGCGGCGAGCCATGCTGGAGTCCGGGCGGTCCACGGAAGGGCGCCTGTTCCAGGCTCCCTACAACCGCTATGACGCCTACCTCGTGGCCCTCAAGCTGCTGTCCGGTCCCGACCGGCCTCCCGCGATCTTCTGCGCCACCGACGACCAGGCGATCGGCCTCCTGCGCGCGGCGCGCGAGCTGCGCATCGACGTGCCGGGCGAGCTGGCGGTGGCGGGCTTCGACGATGTGAAGGAAGCGGCGCTGACCGATCCTCCGCTGACCACGATCGCCTCGGACCGGCCCGCGATGGCGCGGGCAGCGGTGGACCTCGTGCTGGACGACGGGCTGAGGGTGCTGGGGTCGCGGCGGGAGCGGGTGAAGCAGTTCCCGTCGGCGCTGATCGTCCGCCGTTCCTGCGGTTGCGCGTGACGCCACGCGGGCGGCGCACGGGCTCTCGGGCCCAGGGGGCTTGCCCGGGCCCGTGAGGGCCGGGGGCTTGCGTGCCCTGTGAGGGCCGGGCGGGTGCACCTTATTCCGGGCATACGCGGTTCTATCGGGGTTCTCAGCCCGGTCTCAGGGACCTCTCATCTCGCGGTCCGAGACTCGCACCATGACGGACTACCACCGCAGCAGCGAGAGCAGCACGGACCAGTACCCCTACGCGGGCTTCGGGGACGCGGGCTATCCCGCTCCGCCGGCGTACGCCCCCGAGCAGCCGCAGCAGCACCCCCGGCACCGGGCGCGGGCCAAGCGGCCCGTCGCGCTGATCGCCGCCGTGGCGGTCATCGCCGCGGCGGTCGGGGGCGGGGCGGCCACGCTCGTGGACCGGTACGCCGGGCACGGCGCCGCCCAGTCCGCGCAGAGCGCGGTCAACGGGACCACGGTCTCCCAGAGCAGCAAGGGCACCGTCGCCGGGGTCGCCGCAGCGGTGTCACCCAGCATCGTGGAGATCGGGGCCTCCACCTCCGCCGGCCAGTCCACCGGCTCCGGTGTGATCATCACCAAGGATGGCGAGATCATCACCAACAACCATGTCGTCTCCGGAGCCGACACCGTCAAGGTCACTCTCAGCGACGGCAGCACCGGCACCGCCGAGGTCGTCGGGACCGACCCCGACAAGGACCTCGCCCTGATCAAGCTCCGCGACGCGGGGGAAGGGCTCACGCCCGCGGCCCTCGGCGACTCCGGCAGCCTCAAGGTGGGCGACGAGGTGGTCGCGATCGGCTCGCCCGAGGGTCTCACCGGCACCGTGACCAGCGGTATCGTCTCGGCGCTCGACCGCGATGTCACCGTCGCCAAGGACGACGGCCAAGGCCGCGGGCAGCAGCAGGATCCCCGCCAGGGCTGGCCCTTCGAGTTCGGCGGTCAGCAGTTCAACGGGGACACCGGCGACTCCAAGACCACGTACAAGGCGATCCAGACCGACGCGTCGCTCAACCCGGGCAACTCCGGTGGCGCCCTGATCAACATGAACGGCGAGATCATCGGCATCAACTCGGCCATGTACTCGCCCGCTTCATCCGGCGGCTCCGGTGCGGGCAGCGTCGGCCTCGGGTTCGCCATCCCGGTCAACACCGTCAAGGCGGACCTGGAGAAGCTGCGCGCCGGGTCGTCCGGGTCGTCAACCGGTGACTCCTTCTGAGGTCGTGCGAGGCTGACAGCATGACGACAGCACCGGGCCCGGACGAACGTGGCGACCGCGACGACCGCATCCTCATCGTCGACGACGAGCCCGCCGTACGCGAGGCGCTCCAGCGCAGCCTCGCGTTCGAGGGCTACGACACCGAGGTCGCCGTGGACGGTGTGGACGCCCTCGCGAAGCTGGAGTCGTACCCGCCCGACCTGGTCGTGCTCGACGTCCAGATGCCGCGCATGGACGGCCTCACGGCCGCCCGCCGCATCCGGGCGTCGGGATCGACCCTGCCGATCCTGATGCTCACGGCCCGGGACACCGTCGGCGACCGCGTCACCGGTCTCGACGCCGGGGCGGACGACTATCTGGTGAAGCCCTTCGAGCTGGACGAGCTGCTCGCCCGGATCAGGGCGCTGCTGCGGCGCAGCGCGTACGCCGTGGCGGCGGACAGCGCGCCGGACAGGAACGGCGACGTGCTGACCTTCGCCGATCTGCGGATGGACCCGGCGACCCGCGAGGTCACACGAGGTGCGCGCCGGGTCGAGCTGACCCGTACCGAGTTCACCCTGCTGGAGCTGTTCCTCACGCATCCGCGGCAGGTGCTCACCCGGGAGCAGATCCTCAAGTCCGTCTGGGGCTTCGACTTCGAGCCGAGCTCCAACTCACTGGATGTGTATGTGATGTATCTGCGCCGCAAGACCGAGGCGGCCGGCGAGCCGCGGCTGGTCCAGACCGTACGCGGGGTCGGTTACACCCTGCGGGAAGGATCGACGGAGTGATCCGCTGGTTCCAGACGCTGCCCCTGCGGTCGCGACTGGCCCTGCTGACGGCGACCGCGGTCGCCATGGCGGTCGCGGCGGTCGCCGTGACCTGCTGGCTGCTCACCCGCGCACAGCTGCGCCAGGAGCTGGACACCTCGCTGCGCAACACCAGCGCACCGCTCAGCACGGTGGACCAGACCCTCGCGGCGTGCCGCGCCGGGCGGGACTCGACCGGGGGCACGGCCAGGGCCTTCGCGTATGTGCAGATCATCGACGCCGAGGGCACTCGCTGTGTCTCCGCCGACTCCCAGCCGGTGAAGGTGCGACCCGAGGACCTTGATGTCGCCCGGGGCGACACACTGGATGCCCTGCACGCCAGCACCACCGACAGCGGCGCCGAGGTGCGGGTGCACACCACGCGGATACTGCTGCCTGGTCCGGGCAAGCAGGCGGTCACGGTCTCCGTGGCCCGCCCCCTCGACGAGGTCGACGCCTCACTCGACCGCCTGGCCCTGGTGCTGGCCGTACTCGCGGGCGTCGGGGTGCTCGCCGCGGGTGCCGCCGGGCTCTGGGTCGCCCGGACCGGGCTCAAGCCCGTGGACCGGCTGACCGGGGCCGTGGAGCATGTGGCGCGCACCGAGGATCTGACCGTGCGGATCCCCGTCGAGGGCGAGGACGAGATCGCCCGGCTCTCACGCTCCTTCAACCAGATGACCGCCGCGCTGGCCTCCTCCCGCGACCGCCAGGCGCAGCTGATCGCCGACGCGGGGCACGAGCTGCGCACCCCGCTCACCTCGCTGCGTACGAATATCGAGCTGCTGGCCCGCAGCGAGCAGACCGGCCGCGCGTTGCCGCCCGGTGACCGGGCGGCGCTGCTGGCCTCCGTGAAGGCGCAGATGAGCGAGCTCGCGGCGCTGATCGGGGATCTCCAGGAGTTGTCCAGGCCGGACAGTGCGGCGCCGGGGGCGGTCCGGGTGGTGGGCCTGCACGAGTCCGCGCGGACGGCCCTGGAGCGGGCCAGGCTGCGCGGCCCCGAGCTGACCATCGACGCCGAGCTGCGCCCCTGGTACGTACGGGCCGAGCCCGCCGCGCTGGAGCGCGCGCTGGTGAACGTGCTGGACAACGCGGTGAAGTTCTCCCCGCCGAGCGGGCGGATCGATGTGCTGCTCGACCGGGGTGTGCTGACCGTACGCGACCACGGTCCCGGTGTGCCGCCCGATGAACTGCCGCATGTCTTCGAGCGGTTCTGGCGCTCCCCGTCCGCCCGCGCACTGCCCGGCTCCGGCCTCGGTCTGTCGATCGTGGCCCGTACGGTGCAGCAGGCGGGCGGCGAGGTGACGCTGCGCCCCGGGGAGGGCGGCGGGACGGTCGCCGAGATCCGGCTGCCCGGTGCCCCGACTCCGCCGCCCGCCTCACTGCCTGCCTAGGTCCTGTCCGGGCGGACGGGGCCCGGGCTCGGGCAGACCTGGCTACCCGCCCGTCAGTTGTGGCGGATGAGCGATTCGACGAGTCCCGAGCGGGTGTTCGGGAAGTCCATCGGCACGATCCCGAGGCCCTTCCAGCCGCTCGCCGTGCCGTCCAGGAAGCGGTGGACCCGGGGGTTGAGGTCGTCGGAGTTCCAGCGCGGCGGCAGATAGGCCGATGTGCTGACGAAGTTGATGTAGAGCTTGCCCGGCTGCTGGACGGCCTTGCGCAGATGGGCCTCTACCTTGGGGTACTTGTCCCAGGGCAGGTCGTTGTAGGCGTCCTGGATGTCGAAGGCGTTCCCGTCCCACCACTTGAGTCCGGGCAGCCCTCCGTTGTCGGCGATGAGGACCACCTTGCCGCGTGCCTCGCCGAGGGTGGGGAGGGTGTCGCCGATACGGAAGAGGGAACGCCAGCCCCGTACGTCCAGGTAGTTGTCGAAGATCGCGCGGAACGCGGTGTCACTCTCGCCCGAGTACTCCTGCTTCACCCGCATGAGCACGGTCTCGCCGGGGTGGGCGGCCAGGAAGGCGCGGCAGGCGACCAGGACGTCGCCGAACATCATGTTCTGGAAGAAGGAGCCGTGGTGGATGGCGAAGGAGCCGTCGATGGCCCGGCACCGTACGTCGAGGAACCGGACACCGGATTCGAGCTGCTGGGCGATGGTGGTGTTCTGGCACTCGGGCCACGGCCCGCCGAAGCGGGCGCCCGAGTCGTGCGTACCGGGGATGGTGAGGGTCGACAGCGCCCGGTTGCCGTCGATGCCGCTCATCCAGTCCTGGGTGCCGAGTACCCGCTGAGCGGAGCGCCCGGCGGCGGCTGCCGGCGACGCCCCGATGAGTGCGGTGGCGGACGCGACCGCGGCGCCCGTGCCCGCGAGGAAACCACGTCTGGTCAATGACATGTGCCGTCTCCTAATCGACAGTGAGCCGCCGCGATGTGGGGGGTCGCGGTCGGCTCACGGGATGATTCCAGACATGCGCATGTCACGAAATGGCCTGGACGCGAGTGGTACGGAAACTTCCGGAGCCGGACATTCCGGGAGAAGCGAAGCGCGAACGCCAGGGGGCGGCAGGCCGTTGGCCTGCCGCCCCCTGTGGGATGCGCGGTTTGCTACTTGATGACGGTGATCCGGTCGGTGGCCGGGGCCGCGATCGGGCCGCTCGCGCTGGAGTGCGCGGCGAAGTAGGCGATGAGGGCGTCCAGGTCGGACCCGCCCACCAGCTTGTTCTTGTGCTCCTTCAGGACGGCGAAGCCGTCGCCGCCGCCCGCGAGGAACTCGTTCATCGCGACCCGGTAGGTCTTCGCCGGGTCGATCGCCTCGCCGTTCAGCTTCACCGAGTCCGCCACGATCCGGTCGGCGCCGGTCTTGGTCATGTCCAGGGTGTAGGTGAGGCCCTTGGAGACCTGGAGGATCTTCGGAGCGGCCTGGTTGGCACCGCTGACCTGCTGCTGGAGCGCGGTGATCAGCTGGGCGCCGGTCAGGTCCACGGCGGTCATCATGTTGGTGAACGGCTGCACGGTGAACGCCTCGCCGTACGTCACGACGCCGTCGCCCTCACTGCCGCTCGCCTTGTGGACGAAAGGCGCGCGGATGCCGCCCGGGTTCATCAGCGCGATCTGGGCGCCGCCCTTGTCGGCCGGGGCCATGCTCTCGAGCTGGGCGTCCGTGATCAGGTTGCCGAGCGGCTTCTCGAGGCCGTCGGCGGGGTTGTCGATGTCGCCTGAGATGTAGCCGACGGGACGGTTCGCGATCGGAGCGGCCAGCGTGTTCCAGCGGTCGATCAGCTGCGTCATGTCCTCGGCCTTCGCCACGTCACGGGTGACGACGTGGTTGGCCGAGGCGACGGACGTGCGCACGATGTCGCGGGTGCGGCGGTCGTACGTCAGCGTGGTGTCCGTGTACAGCCGGCCGAAGGAGGCGGCCGAGGTGACCATGCGCGGGTTACCGGCCGGGTCCGGGATGGTGCACGCGTACGCCTGGTGGGTGTGGCCCGTGATCAGGGCGTCGACCTGCGGGCTGACGTTCTTGGCGATGTCCACGATCGGACCGGAGATGCCGTTGCCCGGGCCCGGGCTGTCGCAGTTGTAGTTGTACGAGGAGGAGGCGGGCAGCCCGCCCTCGTGCAGCAGCGCGACGATGGACTTGACGCCCTGGCGCTCCAGGATGCGGCTGTACTTGTTGATCGTCTCGACCTCGTCGGAGAACTTCAGGCCCTTGATGCCCTCGGCGGAGACGATGTTGGGAGTGCCCTCGAGGGTGACGCCGATGAAACCGATCTTCACCCCGTTCTTCTCCCAGACGAAGTAGGGGTCCAGGATCGGACGGCCCGACTTCTCCTTGGTCACGTTGGCGGCGAGATACGGGAAGTCGGCGCCCCAGAAGTACTTCGGCTTGCCCTTGGCGTTCTTCTCGTAGCAGCCGTCGGTGGCGTGGCAGCCGCCGTACTGGAGCCGCTTCAGCTCCTTGTAGCCCTCGTCGAACTCGTGGTTGCCCACCGAGGTGACGTCGAGGTCCAGCTTGTTGAGCGCCTCGACGGTGGGCTCGTCGTGGAACAGACCGGACAGCAGCGGCGAAGCGCCGACCATGTCGCCCGCGGCGGCGGTGATCGAGTACTTGTGGTTCTTGCGGGCCTCGCGCAGGTGCGTCGCGAGGTACTCGACACCACCGGCGTCGATGGTCTTGGTGGTGCCGTCCTCGTTCGTGTGCGTGACACGCCCGGAGGAGCCGGCCGGCGGCTGGAGGTTGCCGTGCAGGTCATTGAAGGACAGCAGCTGGACGTCCACGGTGCGGTCGTGGCCGTAGCCGTATCCTCCGTGGCCGTGTCCGTGGCCGCGGTCCTCGGCTGCACCAGCGGGCATGGCGGCGACCAGAGCGCCGACGGTGGTCAGTCCGGCGACGGCGGCGAGCATGCGGCCGCGCTTCCGGTTAGGTGTCGCTGACATCTGTCCCCTTGTCAGTTCAGCGTGGTTCAACGGGACGACAGCCGTCCTCAGCCGCGCAGCCTATTGTCAACGCGCGTAGCGCAACAGGGGTAAAGGGTTACGACCTGGTTTCCGATCGGCTGCGGCCCGGCGCCGTACCCTCGACGTATGACAGACGCAGCCCCCGCCCTCGAGCCCGGCAGGCAGATCCAGTCACTCGACGAACTCACCCCCGAGCAGGCCGATGACGTCCTCGCACTGCTCTCCGTCGCCGCCCGCACCGACGGCATGCAGGCCGTCTCCGAGCAGGGACGGCTCCAGCTGCGCCACGGGCAGCGCGAAGGCGTGCGGCACTTCCTGCTCACCGTGGCCGGTGACCTGCGCGGCTACGCCCAGCTCGAGGACACCGACCCGGTGGAGGCCCCGGCCGCCGAGCTGGTCGTCCACCCCAACCACCGCGGCAGAGGCCACGGGCGCGCCCTCGGCAACGCTCTGCTGGCGGCATCGGGCAAACGGCTGCGGGTCTGGGCACACGGCGGCAAGTCCGCGGCCCGGCATCTGGCCCAGGTGCTCGGGCTCACCCTGTTCCGCGAACTGCGCCAGCTGCGCCGGCCATTGAGCCCACTGGACATCCCGGAGCCCGATCTGCCCGACGATGTCACCATTCGTACGTTCATTCCGGGCCAGGACGACGCTGCCTGGATCGCGGCCAACGCGGCCGCCTTCGCCCACCATCCCGAGCAGGGCTCGCTGACCCAGCGCGACCTGGACGACCGCAAGCAGGAGCCCTGGTTCGACCCCAAGGGCTTCTTCCTCGCCGAGCGCGGCGGCGAGATCCTCGGCTTCCACTGGACCAAGGTGCACGCCGAGGAGCAGCTCGGCGAGGTGTACGTGGTCGGACTGCGCCCCGACGCACAGGGCTCCGGCCTCGGCAAGGCGCTCACCGCGATCGGGCTGCGCCATCTCGCGGCCGAAGGGCTGCCGACGGCGATGCTCTATGTCGACGCGGACAACACGGCGGCGCTGCGGCTGTACGAGCGGCTCGGTTTCGCCACACACGAGGTGGATCTGATGTACCGCTCGGAGACCTGAGCCCCGCACGGCACCGCGCGGAAGGGGGCGGTTTGACACCGCCCCCTTCTTTGCACCACCCTTTCACTACTTAATTAGTGAAAGGGTGGTGTTGTTTGATCGAGTACCGGATCGACCGGCGCAGTGGCATCGCCACTTATGTCCAGATCATCCAGCAGACGAAGCAGGCCCTGCGCCTCGGCCTGCTGGAGCCCGGGGACCGGCTGCCCACCGCCCGCGAGGTGGTGGAAGCGACGGCGATCAACCCGAACACGGTGCTCAAGGGATACCGCGAGCTGGAGCGCGAAGGCCTGGTCGAGGCCCGGCGCGGCCTCGGCACCTTCGTACGCAGGACCCTCGGCACCACGGACCGCCCGGTCGGCGAATCCCCGCTCCGCGGCGAACTCGCCGACTGGGCCGCGCGCGCCCGCACCGCGGGACTGGGCCGGGAAGACGTGGCCGCGCTCTTCACCGCCGTCCTCGACGAGCACTTCGACGAACACACCACCGCACACGACCAGGGGGATGACGCATGACCGACCACTCCGCCATCCGGGCGACCGGCCTCGGCAGGAGGTTCCGGCGCGCCTGGGCCCTGCGGGACTGCTCCTTCGCCCTGCCCGCGGGCCGGGTCTGCGCCCTCGTCGGGCCCAACGGAGCGGGCAAGTCCAGCCTGCTGGCGACCGCGGCCGGACTGCTGCGGCCCACGGAGGGCTCCCTGCGGGTGCTCGGCGACCACCCGGCAGCGGCCCGTGAGCGGATCGCCTACGTCAGCCAGGACAAGCCGCTCTTCCCCCAGCTCACGGTGGCCGAGACACTGCGGATGGGCCGCGAGCTCAACCCCGGCCGCTGGGACGACGAGTCCGCTCGGCGCATCGTCGACGGCGGGGGACTCGACCCGGACGCCCGCGTACGCAGCCTCTCCGGCGGCCAGCGCAGCCGCGTCGCTCTCGCCCTCGCGCTCGGCAAGCGGGCCGAACTGCTGCTCCTCGACGAGCCGATGGCCGACCTCGACCCGCTCGCCCGTCACCAGCTGATGGGCGCGCTGCTCGCCGAAGCGGCCGAACGCGGCACGACCGTGGTGATGTCCTCGCACATCGTCAGCGAACTGGAAGGCGCCTGCGACTACCTGCTGCTCGTCGCGGGCGGCCGGATCCGGCTGGGCGGCGGCATCGACGACCTGATCGCCGCCCACCGCCTGGTGACCGGACCCGCCGACACCGCACTCGCCCCGCACACCGTCGTGGAGTCCCGGACGACCGGGCGCCAGCTGACCGCGCTGATACGCGCCGAAGGGCCGCTCCCCGTAGGCGTGATGGCCTCGGAACCCTCCCTGGAGGAGCTGGTACTGGCCCATCTGCGGACCTCCGACGCACCCGTACTGCTCACGCCCTCCGCCGAAGGGCTCACGGCATGAGCGCCTTTCCGCTGATCGGCGCACGCTGGGTCGTCGTACGCCAGCACCGCCGCGCGCTGTGGACGGTGCTGGCCGTGGCGCTCGTGAGCAGCGGCAGCCTGGGCGCGGCACGGATCATCTACATCAAGCAGCCGGACATGAAGACGTACAGCCTGCTGACGGGGGCGGTGGACCAAGCCGATCTGGCGATCACACTGCTGCCGCTGCTCGTCGCGCTGTTCGTCGCCGGACCGCTGGTCGGGCGGGAACTGGAATCCGGCGCGCACCGGCTGGCCTGGAGCCAGTCGGTGTCACCCGCCCGCTGGCTCGCCACAAAGCTGGCGCTCACGGCCGCCGTCGTGGTGCCCGCCACCGCGCTGTTCGTCGGCGTCTACCGCTGGAGCTGGGCGCCGGTACGCCACTACACACCACAGACCATCTGGGACGCACAGCCGTACGCCTCACTCGGCATCACCACGGCGGCATACGCCCTGCTCGCGATCGCCGTCGGCGCCCTGCTCGGGCTGCTGGTCCACCGCGCGCTGGTCGCCATGAGCCTCGCCGCACTGGCGACCGGCTCCACGCTGCTCGCACTCGGCCAACTGCGCCCGCGCCTGTGGCCCAGGGCCCTGGCGACCGGTCACGGAATGCCCCAGGACTGGGGCCCCAGCTGGCGCGAGGTCGACAACTGGTGGCTGGAGGTCGGCAGGCTCACAGCCTCCGGCGCACGGGTGCCCTGGGACGACTGCACCCTCCCGGACAGTTCCGGCCAGCAGGTCGCGCAGTGCATGGCGGACCGGGGCGCGGTCACGGACTACCTGCTCTACCACCCGCCTTCGCACTTCTGGCCCGTCCAGCTCGTCGAGACCGCCGTCGTACTGGCGCTCGCCGCGGCCGTGGCGTTCGCGGCCTTCCGCGTCCTGCGCCGCCTGCATGCCTGAGCGGTCACCCGCCCGCACCCGACCGACCATCGAGGCCGCATGAGCACCCACCCGCTGACCGGGCCCGCCCGGTCCCTGTTCCTGCCGCACCGCAGGGCCCTGCTGCTCTTCGGGGCGTTCGTCGCACTGTCCGCAGCCGGGCTGATCGCCCTGCGCCTCATCGGCGCCGACAACCTGGAGCAGCTCTCCGGGGACTCCCCCCTGTCGTCCTGGGCCTTCGACTTCGGCTACGGCAGCTCCATGAGCTCCGCCGCCACCGCCATCGCCTGGCTCCCGCTCCCGGTGGCCTTCTTCGCGGGTGCGGCGCTCTTCGGCGCCGAGCTGGAACGCGGCACGGCGCAGCTCACCTGGACCCAGTCCGCCGTCACCCCGGCCCGCTGGCTCGCCGTCAAACTGGGCGTGACCGCAGCTGTGTTCACAGTCGGGGCCGGTCTGCTGTCCCTTCTCTACCGCTGGGACCGCAACGGCGGCGAGAAGGTCCTGTCCGACGAGTGGTACCACACCGATGTCTTCCTGGCCCTGGGCCCGACGGCCATCGCCTACGGTCTGTTCGCCCTCGCGACGGGCGCACTCGCCGGGCTGCTGCTACGGCGCGCGGTGGCCGCGGGAAGCGTCACCTTCGGCGCCACCGCCTTCGTGATGCTCTTCGCCGAGAGCGTGCGGGACCGGCTGTGGCCCGTGCAGGAGGTGGTGTGGCGGCTCTCCCGCGGAGAACTCGCGGACAGCGCCTGGCAGCAGGGATCAGGCCTGGTGGTCAATGGCGCACGGGTCCCGCAGTGCTGGACGCCGGACAGCATCCACCCGGCCGGCTGCCATTCGGGGCGGGGCGTCCGTGAGTGGTACGCCGTGTTCCACCCGCCGTCGCACTTCTGGCCGATCCAGCTCATCGAGACCGGCATCGTGCTGGCGCTCACCGCCGCGGTGACCTACGCGGCCTTCCGCGCCCTGCGCACCCGGCACGGCTGACGGGCTCCCGGACGGGCCAGGTTTCCGCGGTGTGTCCACGCCCCGGAAACGCAGCCCGTCCGGCGTTCGAC
This sequence comes from Streptomyces sp. NPDC019396, assembly GCF_040632375.1. Taxonomy (NCBI): domain Bacteria; kingdom Bacillati; phylum Actinomycetota; class Actinomycetes; order Kitasatosporales; family Streptomycetaceae; genus Streptomyces; species Streptomyces sp. NPDC019396. The sequence continues at coordinate 192,471 of NZ_JBEYBS010000012.1, forward strand.
GACGGACGCTCCGGGTGCCGCCACGGAGTGCGGCACACCGGCGAACCGCCCCACGGTGTACTCAGCCGTCATCTTCCCGTTACCAAGCATTCAGTCACCCTTGCGACGCTCAGTGAATGCAGCCGCCCGCCGTGCCACGCCCGCGACCGCAAGGGCACCCCGCCTCCACGGCCCGTTCCAACGCGCCCGGGACCCCCTCCACGCGGAAGAATGGGGTCATGAGCAAGCAGCCCGCCGAGGTACCGGTCCAGCACGCACAGCCGTCCGTCGGCTCCATCGCCGCACACCGTCCGCACACCGTCGCCGCCGTGGTCTCCGACCTGGAACCCGATATCGACGCCGACGCGGATGCGTACGAGGCGGAGACGGAGGGCGAGGAACTGCCCCAAGGCCGGTTCCTGGACCGCGAGCGCAGCTGGCTCGCGTTCAACGAGCGGGTGCTGGAGCTCGCCGAGGACCCGGCGACCCCGCTGCTCGAGCGGGTCAACTTCCTCGCGATCTTCGCGTCGAACCTGGACGAGTTCTTCATGGTGCGGGTGGCGGGCCTGAAGCGGCGTATCGCGACCGGTGTCGCGACCCGCTCGGCCTCGGGCCTCCAGCCGCGCGAGGTGCTCGATCTGATCTGGAACCGCTCCCGTGAGCTCATGGCCCGGCACGCGGCCTGCTACCAGCAGGACATCGCCCCCGCCCTGGCCGACGAGGGCATTCACCTGATCCGCTGGCCCGAGCTGACGGACAAGGAGCAGGCCCGCCTGTTCACCCTGTTCCGCCAGCAGATCTTCCCGGTCCTCACGCCGTTGGCGGTCGACCCGGCGCACCCCTTCCCGTACATCTCGGGGCTCTCGCTCAACCTGGCCGTCGTCGTCCGCAACCCGGTCAGCGGCCACCGCCACTTCGCCCGGGTCAAGGTGCCGCCGCTGCTGTCGCGCTTCCTCGAGGCGTCACCGCACCGGTACGTCCCACTCGAGGACGTGATCGCGGCGCACCTGGAGGAGCTGTTCCCCGGTATGGAGGTGCTGGCGCACCACATGTTCCGGGTGACCAGGAACGAGGACCTGGAGGTCGAGGAGGACGACACCGAGAACCTCCTCCAGGCCCTGGAGAAGGAGCTCATGCGGCGCCGCTTCGGCCCGCCGGTGCGTCTCGAGGTCGAGGAGTCGATCGACCCGTACGTGCTCGACCTGCTGGTGCGCGAGCTGAAGATCTCCGAATCCGAGGTCTACCCGCTGCCGGGCCCGCTGGACCTCACCGGTCTCTTCGGTATCGCGTCCCAGGACCGGCCCGAGCTGAAGTACCCGAAGTTCATCGCCGGCACCCACCGCGACCTCGCCGAGGTCGAGTCGGCCTCGGCGCCCGACATCTTCGCGGCGCTGCGCGAGCGGGACGTACTGCTGCACCACCCCTACGACTCCTTCTCGACCTCCGTCCAGGCCTTCCTGGAGCAGGCCGCCGGCGACCCGGACGTGCTCGCGATCAAGCAGACGCTGTACCGGACCTCCGGTGACTCACCGATAGTGGACGCGCTGATCGACGCCGCCGAGTCCGGCAAGCAGGTGCTCGTCCTGGTCGAGATCAAGGCCCGCTTCGACGAGCAGGCCAACATCAAGTGGGCGCGCAAGCTGGAGGAGTCCGGCTGCCATGTCGTCTACGGCCTGGTCGGGCTGAAGACCCACTGCAAGCTGTCGCTGGTCGTCCGCCAGGAGGGCGAGACCCTGCGGCGCTACTCGCACGTCGGCACCGGCAACTACCACCCGAAGACCGCCCGCCTCTACGAGGACCTGGGGCTGCTCACGGCGGACCCGCAGGTCGGGGCGGACCTTTCGGACCTGTTCAACCGGCTGTCGGGCTACTCGCGCCGGGAGACCTACCGCAGGCTGCTGGTGGCGCCGAGGTCGCTGCGCGACGGACTGGTCGCGCGGATCAACAAGGAGGCGGGCCACCACAGGGCCGGCCGTCCCGCGTACGTCCGGATCAAGGTCAACTCGATGGTGGACGAGGCGATCATCGACGCTCTCTACCACGCCTCGCGGGCCGGTGTCCCGGTGGACATCTGGGTACGCGGCATATGCGCGATACGACCCGGCGTCCCGGGCCTCTCGGAGAACATCCGGGTCCGCTCGGTCCTCGGCCGCTTCCTCGAACACTCGCGGGTCTTCGCCTTCGGCAACGGCGGCGAGCCCGAGGTGTGGTTCGGCAGCGCCGACATGATGCACCGCAACCTCGACCGCCGTATCGAGGCCCTCGTCCGGGTGACCGACCCGGCACACCGCGCGTCACTGAACCGTCTGCTGGAGACCGGTATGTCCGAGACCACCTCGTCCTGGCACCTCGGGCCGGACGGGGACTGGACCCGGCACTCCACGGACCAGGACGGCCATCCGCTGCGGAACATCCAGGAAACGCTCATCGACGCGCGGAGGCGCCGGCGTGCACAGCCCTGACCTTCCCCTGGTGCCGAGGGGAACCGGCGCCGACCAGGTCCTGGCCGGATATCTGCACACGCAGGCCGCGGGATTCCTGCGCAGCCTGCGGCTGCACCGCGAGAGCGGTGCCGACACCGCGGGCGCCGGGGAGGCGGCCCGTGCCCTGCGCCGCGCCGCGCGGCGCATCAGCGGCGCGCTGCACACGTACCGCTCGCTGCTGGAACCCGCCTGGGCCGACCAGCTCCGTGCGGAGCTCGCCTGGCTGTCGGGGCTGCTCGCCCTGGAGCACGCCTGCACGTCCCGGCTGGCCCGGCTGCTGGACGCGCTGTCACGTCTGTCGGGCGCCGCACCGGTGCCGCACGCTCGAAACGAAGGGACTGCGGCACCCGAGAGGGCCGCAGGGGACGCGGCGAACGAGACCGCCGCAGCGCCCGCGCCCGACGCGAGGACAGGGGCCCGGGGCGCCGGGGCCCGCGGCGCGCTCACCGTCGGCGCCGCACGCGCCGGAGCCCTGCTCGAACGGCAGCTCACGCTGGGCAGGACCCGCGCCCACTCCACCGCCCTGCAGGCGCTCGGCTCGTCGAGGTTCCACGCGGTCGCCGACGCGGTGGCGCTGCTCGCCTCCGAGGCCCCGCTCACCGCCGCCGCTGCCGTACCGGCCGATGTGCTCGACCTCCACGCCGACGCCGCGCAGGAGAGGCTGCTGGACGCCGTGGCCGTACTGCCGCTGGCGCGCGCCGCGCACCCGTACAACGCCGAAGCACTGGTCCACGGCCTGGCGAACGCTCCGGCCGGTGAAGCCCAGGACACCCCCTGGCACCACGTGCGGCTGCTGCTGCGGCTGCACCGCTATGCGCAGGAGGTCAGGGCCGGGGCCATGGCCCCGGGAGCGGACCCGCTGCTCACCGTCGCCGCACGCGCGCTCGACCGGCACCGGGACGCGGCCGAGGCGGCGGCCGCCGCGGCAGCAGCCGCCCGGACCCCCCGTATCGCACCCGCGACGGCCTACGCGCTGGGTGTGCTGCACGCCGACCAGCGCCATGAGGTCGAGGCCGCGCGGTTCGCCTTCCACCAGGTCTGGCAGGAGGTGTCGCACGGCCCCGCGGAGTCCCGGGGCAGCCGGACGGTGGCCGCCCCGTGAACGGCGCGGTCGTCCACGCGGCGGGCTGCGTGCTGTGGCGGCACGCCACCACCCGTCACAGGGCTGACGGCATCGAGATCTGCCTGGTCCACCGCCCGCGCTACGACGACTGGTCGCACCCCAAGGGAAAGCTGAAGCGCTCGGAGGATCCGCTCGCCGGAGCCCTGCGCGAGGTGCTCGAGGAGACCGGCCACCACTGCACCCCCGGTCCGCGCCTGCCCACCGTCCACTACCTGGCGAACGGGCGGCTCAAGGAGGTCAGCTACTGGGCCGCCGAGGCGCACACCCCGGGACGCTTCGTCCCGAACAAGGAAGTGGACCGCATCGTCTGGCTGCCGCCCGGCGCGGCACGCGAGCGGCTCACCCAGCCACGGGACCGCCAGCTCGTGGACGCGCTCGTCTCGGTACGCGGGATTTTCGGCCCATTGGGCATGCATCCGTAGCAAAGGGATGTTTCACCCGCCCTGCGAGCGGGAAACCGCGTCGCGGAAACCGTCGGAATCCAGGCGGTTCCCCCACCCGATCACGGCCCGCCCGATCACCGCCCACACGACCGGCGCTCACCTGGGAGCCGGGAACTCCCCCGCCCGACAGGGTTCACCTTCCGTTCACTCTCCTCCGTCGGCCGCTTCACCTGTTCTGCCTAATTTCGGGCTTACAAGGTGACCGGCACAGTGCCGGCCCACCGCCCCCGACGCGCGCCGCCGTACAACGTCACCGTCACCCGAGACGGCGTCCCCGACCGGCGCTCCTGGAAGGAACACCCGAACAGTGAAGCTTCAGCGCAACAACGGGCTTCGCGCCACCGCGCTCGCAGCCCTCGCGGTCTCCGGCGCCCTGGTCCTCACGGCGTGCGGCTCGGACGACAACGCAGGCGGCTCCACCGGTGGCACCGGCAACAAGAGCAACGCCGCTTCCAACATCAAGTGCGACGACGCCAAGGGCCAGCTCATGGCGTCCGGCTCCAGCGCGCAGAAGAACGCCATGGACCTGTGGGTCAAGAACTACATGGCCGCCTGCACGGGCGCGCAGGTCAACTACAAGGCCTCTTCCTCCGGCGAGGGCATCGTCGCCTTCAACCAGGGCCGCGTGGGCTTCGCCGGCTCCGACTCCGCGCTGAAGCCGGAGGAGGTCGCCGAGTCCAAGAAGGTCTGCACCGGCGGCACCGGCATCAACCTGCCGATGGTCGGCGGCCCGATCGCCGTCGGTTACAACCTGCCCGGCGTGGACAGCCTGGTCCTGGACGCCCCCACCCTCGCCAAGATCTTCGACACGAAGATCAAGAAGTGGGACGACCCGGCCATCGCCAAGCTCAACCCGGGCGTCAAGCTCCCGGGCACCGCGATCCAGCCCTACCACCGCTCCGAGGACTCCGGCACCACCCAGAACCTCGGCAAGTACCTGAGCAAGGCCGCTCCGGACGCCTGGAAGTACGAGCCCGAGAAGAAGTGGCCCGCCCCGGGCGGCCAGGCTGCCTCCGGCTCCTCCGGTGTCGCGGCCCAGGTCAAGTCGGTCGCCGGTGCCATCGGCTACTTCGAGCTGTCCTACGCCAGCTCGCAGTCCATCCCGACCGTCGACATCAGCACGGGCGCCGGCGCCCCGGTGAAGGCCACCCCGGAGAACGCCTCCAAGGCGATCGCCGCCGCCAAGATCGACGGCACCGGCAAGGACCTCGCCCTGAAGCTGGACTACACCACCAAGGCCGACGGCGCCTACCCGCTCGTCCTCGTCACCTACGAGATCGTCTGCGACAAGGGCAACAAGGCCGAGACCCTGGGCGCGGTCAAGTCCTTCCTGACCTACACCGCGTCCGACGAGGGCCAGAAGCTGCTCTCCGAGGCGGGCTACGCCCCGATCCCGCAGGAGATCAACGCCAAGGTCCGCGAGACCGTCGCCGGTCTCCAGTAAGACCCGGCACAACGTCTGCGGCGGCCGGCCCGGCACACCCTGACCGGGCCGGCCACCGCCGACACCATCCGGTGCACCGCCGCCAGGGGATCCGCGACCCGCGACTCCCCCACCCAGACCGGAAAGATCATGGCTTCCACGACACCCATAGAGACACCGCCGGCCAAGCCGGCCGCCTCGCGCCGGGCCACTTCCACCGGCCGCGCGGGCGACAAGGTCTTCCTGGGCCTCTCCCGGGGCTCGGGCATTCTGCTGCTTGTGATCATGGCGTCGATCGCCGTGTTCCTCGCCTACCGCGCCTCGCTCGCGATCTCCAAGGACGAAGGCAACTTCTTCACCACCTTCGACTGGAACCCGGCCGGCGACCCGCCGGTCTTCGGCATCGCCGTCCTGCTCTTCGGCACGGTCGTCAGCTCGATCATCGCGATGGCCATCGCGGTCCCGATCGCTGTCGGCATCGCGCTGTTCATCTCCCACTACGCCCCGCGCCGCGTCGCCGCACCGCTCGCCTACGTGGTCGACCTGCTGGCCGCGGTGCCCTCGATCATCTACGGCATCTGGGGCGCCCTCTTCCTGGTCCCGTACCTTGAGGGCCTGAACCTCTGGCTCGACGAGTTCCTCGGCTGGACCTACGTGTTCGAGAAGACCGAGATCGGTGTGCCGCGCTCACTGTTCACCGTGGGCATCCTGCTGGCGATCATGGTGCTGCCGATCGTCACCAGCGTCAGCCGCGAGGTCTTCCTCCAGGTCCCGCGGATGAACGAGGAGGCTGCTCTGGCCCTCGGCGCCACCCGCTGGGAGGTCATCCGGATGTCGGTGCTGCCCTTCGGCCGCTCCGGCGTCATCTCCGCCTCGATGCTGGGCCTCGGCCGCGCGCTCGGCGAGACCATGGCCGTCGCGACCGTGCTCTCCCCGAGTTTCCTGATCTCCCTGCACATCCTGAACCCGGGCGGCGGCACGTTCGCCCAGAACATCGCCGCGAAGTTCGACGAGGCCAACGAGTTCGGCCGTGACGCGCTGATCGCCTCCGGTCTGGTCCTCTTCGTCCTCACCCTGCTGGTCAACGGTGCCGCGCGCATGATCATCGCGCGCCGCAAGGAGTACTCGGGGGCGAACGCCTGATGAGCCACACCGCCATAAAGGACTCCCGCCCCTCCGCGCCCGCGCGCCGGAACACACTCAGCCGCCGCGGGCTGCCCCGCTGGGCCCAGCCCGCCTTCGCCGTGCTGTCGATCGCCCTCGGCGTCGGCATCGGCGCGGTGGCCGGTCTGGAGAGCCGGGTGCAGTGGGGCTTGATCGCCGCGCTGCTGTTCGTCGCGATCTCGTACATCACCACCTCGGTGGTCGAGAACGCCCGCCAGGCCAAGGACCGGCTCGCCACCAGCGTCGTCTGGGTCTGCTTCGTGCTCGCCGTGATCCCGCTGCTCTCGCTGATCTGGGTCACCGTCAGCCGCGGTATCAAGGCCCTCGACGGCTACTTCCTCAGCCACTCGATGGCCGGCGTCCCCGGCTTCGAGCCCGGCGGCGGTGTCTACCACGCCATCATCGGGACCCTGGAGCAGGTCGGCCTCGCCACCCTGATCTCCGTGCCGGTCGGGCTGCTGACCGCGGTCTACCTCGTCGAGTACGGCAGGGGCGCGCTCGCCAAGGCCGTCACCTTCTTCGTGGACGTCATGACGGGTATCCCGTCGATCGTGGCGGGCCTGTTCATCCTGTCGATCATGCTGCTGGCCGACCTGGAGCCGTCCGGATTCATGGGCGCGCTGGCCCTGACCATCCTGATGATCCCGGTCGTGGTCCGCTCCACCGAGGAGATGCTCAAGCTCGTCCCCAACGAGCTGCGTGAGGCCTCGCTTGCGCTCGGCGTCCCGAAGTACCGCACGATCCTCAAGGTGGTCATCCCGACCGCGGTCGGCGGTATCACCACCGGTGTGATGCTCGCCGTCGCCCGTATCGCCGGTGAGACCGCCCCGATCATGCTGCTCGTCTTCGGCAACCAGCTGATCAACAACAACCCCTTCGAAGGCGCCCAGTCCTCGCTCCCCTACTACATCTGGGAGCAGTACCGGGTCGGCAGCGAGGCGTCCTACGACCGCGCCTGGTCAGCCGCCCTCGTGCTGATCGCCTTCGTCATGCTCCTCAACCTGGTGGCACGCGGCATCGCCCGCTGGAAGGCCCCGAAGACCGGCCGCTGACGCGGCGATCTGGAAGTGATCTCTCATGGCCAAGCGAATTGACGTCAGCGGACTCTCCGCCTTCTACGGCTCCCACAAGGCGATCGAGGACATCTCGATGACCGTGGAGCCCCGCTCGGTGACGGCCTTCATCGGCCCCTCCGGCTGCGGCAAGTCCACGTTCCTGCGCACCCTGAACCGTATGCACGAGGTCACCCCGGGTGGCCGCGTCGAGGGCAAGGTGATGCTGGACGACGAGAACCTCTACGGCTCCGGCGTCGACCCGGTCGCCGTGCGCCGCACGGTCGGCATGGTCTTCCAGCGGCCGAACCCCTTCCCCACCATGTCGATCTACGACAACGTCGCGGCGGGCCTTCGGCTCAACGGCAAGTACAACAAGCGCGCGCTCGCCGACATCGTGGAGCGCTCGCTCAAGGGTGCGAACCTCTGGAACGAGGTCAAGGACCGCCTCAACAAGCCCGGCTCCGGCCTCTCCGGCGGCCAGCAGCAGCGCCTGTGCATCGCCCGCGCCATCGCGGTCGAGCCGGACGTCCTGCTGATGGACGAGCCCTGCTCGGCGCTGGACCCGATCTCGACGCTCGCGATCGAGGACCTGATCGGTGAGCTGAAGGAGCGCTTCACGATCGTCATCGTGACGCACAACATGCAGCAGGCCGCGCGGGTCTCCGACCGGACGGCGTTCTTCAACCTGGCCGCGGTCGGTCAGCCGGGCCGGCTGATCGAGATAGACGAGACCGAGCGGATCTTCTCGAACCCGTCGGTCCAGGCGACCGAGGACTACATCTCGGGCCGCTTCGGCTAGGCCGGCCTTCAGGGCTGCCTCGCGGTGCTGCATGGCGGTGCCACCGCGAGGTGAAACAGTCGGCCCCCTCTCCTCCGAGGAGAGGGGGCCGACGTTTTGCGTTCACTCAACGGTGACGGGCGAGCCCGGAAATCCTGAAGGAGGCGACCTAGCCGAAGGCCAGGTTCACGATCCAGAAGCTGACCGCCGCCACCACTGCCGCAGCCGGCATCGTGATGAACCAGCCGAGGACGATGTTCTTCGCGACGCCCCACCGCACCGCGTTGATTCGCTTCGTCGCGCCGACGCCCATGATCGCGGAGGTGATGACATGCGTGGTCGAGATCGGCGCGTGGAACAGGAACGCCGAGCCGAACATGATCGCCGCCCCCGTCGTCTCGGCGGCGAACCCCTGCGGAGGATCCAGTTCGATGATCTTGCGGCCCAGGGTCCGCATGATGCGCCAGCCGCCCGCGTACGTACCCAGCGACAGCATGACCGCGCAGACGATCTTCACCCACACCGGGATCGGGTCTCCGAAGTCCTCGACATCCGCGATGACCAGGGCCATCACCACGATGCCCATCGTCTTCTGGGCGTCCTGCAGCCCATGGCCGAGCGCCATCCCGGCCGCCGAAACCGTCTGGGCTATGCGGAAGCCACGCTTCGCCCTGGACGGGTTCGCCCTGCGGAACATCCACATGATCGCGCACATCACCAGATAGCCCGCGAGCAGGCCGACCACCGGTGACACGAACATCGGGATGACGACCTTGTCGAGCACCCCGCCCCAGATCACCTCGGTCCCGCCCGCCAGCGCCGCGCCCACCATGCCGCCGAACAGCGCGTGCGAGGACGACGACGGCAGTCCGAAGTACCAGGTGACCAGATTCCAGATGATCGCGCCGACCAGCGCTGCGAACAGGATGCCCATGCCCCGGTCGCCCTTGGGCGTCTCGATCAGGCCCTCGCTGACGGTCTTGGCGACCCCGCTGCCGAGGAACGCCCCGGCGAGGTTCATCACCGCGGCCATCGCGAGCGCGGCCCTGGGGGTCAGCGCACGGGTGGAGACGGACGTCGCGATGGCGTTCGCGGAGTCGTGGAAGCCGTTCGTATACGTGAAGAAGAGCGCGACCCCGATGGTCACGACCAGTACAAAGGTGTCCACGAAGCCTCAGGACTCCTTGACCGCGATGGTCTCCACCGTGTTCGCCACGTGCTCGAAGGCGTCCGCAGCCTCTTCCAGGACATCCACGATCTGCTTCAGCTTGAGCACCTCGATGGCGTCGTACTTGCCGTTGAAGAGGTGCGCGAGGAGCTTGCGGTGGATCTGGTCCGCCTGGTTCTCGAGGCGGTTGACCTCGATCCAGTACTCGGTGAGGTTGTCCATCGTCCGCAGGTGCGGCATCGCCTCGGCCGTCAGCTCCGCCGCCCGGGCCAGCACCTCGATCTGCTGCTCGACCCCCTTCGGCAGCTCCTCGACGTTGTAGAGGACGACCAGGTCGACGGCCTCCTCCATGAAGTCCATGATGTCGTCCAGCGACGAGGCGAGGGAGTAGATGTCCTCGCGGTCGAAGGGCGTGATGAACGAGGAGTTCAGCTGGTGGAAGATCGCATGGGTGGCGTCGTCACCCGCGTGCTCCGCCGCCCGCATCCGTTCCGCGATCTCGGCTCGGGCTGGGCCATCCGCCCCGAGCAGTTCCATCAGGAGCTTGGAGCCCGTGACGATGTTGTCCGCGGACGCGGCGAACATGTCGTAGAAGCTCGTCTCCCTGGGGGTCAGACGAAATCGCACGTGGGGTCCTCGGGGTGCTGGGTTTCGGTCAGGCTGATGCTAAGCGCATCATCCGGCCACGGCTAACCGGCCTTCCCTCAGTGTCGCCCATCGGGCACGGTGATCAGCACAGGGCCCTGCCACAACCGTCAGGGCTCGGTACCATATACCCACAAGGGGTATAGCGGACAGGGCGACGACCACGGGACTTCGGGAGCAGCGATGACGACCACGGACACGGCCTCGACCTCGGACGAGGCCGCGCAGACGGCCGCCGGACTTCCGGTCACGGACCATGACCGCGCTGTGCACGGCTACCACGAGCAGAAGGACGAGCACCTCAAGCGGCTGCGCAGGATCGAGGGGCAGATCCGCGGCCTCCAGCGGATGGTGGCCGAGGACACATACTGCATCGACATACTCACCCAGGTCTCCGCCTCCACCAAGGCACTCCAGTCCTTCGCCCTCCAGCTCCTGGAAGAGCATCTGCGCCACTGTGTCGCGGATGCGGCGCTCAAGGGCGGGGACGAGATCGACGCCAAGGTCGAGGAGGCCACGAAGGCGATCGCCCGCATGCTGCGGACCTGACGCGGGGCCCCGTACCGGCCCGGGTGAAGCTCGTCAGTGTGCGCCGGGGGCTGGGACATTACCGACGTTGAGCACCTCGTCGATACGGTCGGCACTGAGCCGCTCCCCGTCCGTAGCCGATGCGGCGATCATCAGTTCACCGCATAGTTCGATCTCGGCGAGGGCCACGTGGTCCTGGACTGTCGGCGTACTGGGCGGAGCCACGTGCTTTCACCTCTTCCGACCGGTGTCGGCTCCTAGCCTAGGGAGCGGGACACTCAGTCCGCATGGCACGTCCGGACCATTTACCGACCCACCCGAAACGCGGGTCGTTCCCCTCCGCCGGCGCATCTCCAGGCGGACCTAAACGCGGACCCGCCCGGTGTACAGATCCTGGCGCGCCGGAAGTTCCACGACCACCGGCTCCCCGAACCCGTACAGCAGCGTCGTGGAGGAGACGGCGACCGTGCGCCCCTGATTGGTGAAGCTGAACTGGTGGCGCACCTTGCGCAGCCGCCCCGCGGCGTCGAGATACGCGTCGAAGGGCACGGTGTCCTGGGTGAACCCCTTGGCTGCCGCGGCCAGCGCGCCCCGCACCGCCGGCGAGGCGGCCTTCGCCGCGGCGCCGATGTCCGTGGTGCCACGGAAGTGGGTGACCTTGACGCCCGCGAGGTCGACCCGGCCCACGTACGTCACGGTCCGCACCCCGCGCAGCAGTTCGGCGGCAGCGGCGGGGTCGGTGGCACCACCCGTGACCAGATTGCCGTCTTTGAGGGTGCTGGTGTCGACGCGCACCCATTTGTCTGACGGCACACCGGCACCGCGATCCTTCATGTACAGCGCACCGGGCGCAAGCAGCTCGGTGATCGGCTGGTGCTCGTCGCTGCCCGCCGGATCCTTCGGCAGGACGACCCGCAGTCGGCCCATGCCGCGCCGGAAGTCATAGCCACCCTCGCCCCGAATGGTCACCCGGGTGCCACCCGCGGCCATCTCCATGGAGGTGCGGGCCTTCGATGTCCCGTAACGGGCCAGTACGTCGGCGGCGTTGCGTACGGAGGCCGTGAGGTCGCCGGTGGGCCGGGCGTCGGCCACGGCGTCTCCCCCGCTGGAACATCCCGTGGTCGCGGTCATCCCCATCCCTGCGCCCACCACGGCGGCGACGGCACACGCCCCGCCCCTGAGCCTGTGCAGCACCACCATCGCCGGCATCCCCTTCCTGGACCCACCCGTCCGGGATAACGACGGGCACCGGGGGGCCGTCACGGCAAGTACGGTGGGGTCCGTGGATCGGGACCATGGGGAGCATCTGACGCGGACGACCGAACGGGGTTCGTTCTGCGTGGCCCTGTGCAGCTGCGGCTGGAAGGGGCCGGCCCGCCGCTCCCGTGACCGGGCCAGGACCGATGCGCAGGAGCACGAGACGGCGCCGGGGACCGCGGCGTAGGAGCAGAAGACGCAGAAGCGGCTCAGGGTTCAGGGCCCCGCGCACCTGGGCACCGGACAAGCGGGGACGCCGGTCAGGCGGCCAGCCCCGTCTCATGCCGCTCCAGGTCCTGCTCGCGTTCCTGCTGCCGCCTCCGCGCCGCGGCGCGCCGCGACCGTACGAGCCACCCGGCGCGCCCGGACCGGGCGAGTGCCGTCAGCGGCCGGGTCAGCAGTGCCAGCGCGAGCGGGGCGAACAACAGGGTCACGGCCGTGCCGAGCGCGAACCCGCCCACCACATCGGTCGGATAGTGGACCCCCAGATAGACCTGGCAGAACCCGGCCACCAGCGCAAGCCCGATCGCGGCCAGCCCGGAGCGCCGGTGGGCCATGAACAGTCCGACGGCCAGTGCCATCGCCACCGTGGCGTCGCCGCTGACGAAGGAGAAACCGGTCTCGCCGGGCAGAAGGACCTCGATCCCCTGATGGTCGAGGAAGGGCCGGGGCCGTTCCACGAAGTCCCGGATGGGGATGTTGACGAGTGCGGCCGCACCGGCCGCGAGGGGCGCCCACACCAGAGCGGCCAGCGCCGTCACGGCCTCCCGCTCGCCGCTCAGCCGCCGCGCGCTCCACCAGCACCACAGAACGAGGAGGACCAGGGCGAGCATGATCCCGTGCTCACCGGTGGACTGCATGGCGCGGTCGAACCACGACGGGGCCGAACGTGCCATCCCGTTGATGTCCTGGAGCAGACTGACGTCGAAGTTCGTCCCTTCACGTCCGAGTCCAGCCATCTGCCGCGGCCCCTTGCCTGTTGCCTGACGTACTGCGCCGACCAGGGAAACGCCCCGATCCGCAGGTGCGTTCCGCTCTCTGCGGATCTCCACGGAACGATCACCGCGACGTTATCGAAGAGTGATACGTCGGCGCAGCTCAGGGCCTCGGCTTCACACAGGGTCTCGGACATCGCCCGACGCTCCGTCAGAGCACTGTCACCGCCCGGGACCTGCGGTCGGCAGCGCCGCTGCCCCTTCCTCGGTGACCCTGGTCGCACCGAAGTAGTCGGGCGTGTCGATCTTGTCGAAACGGATCACGGCCCCGGTGAACGGGGCGTTGATCATATAGCCGCCACCGACATAGAGGCCGACGTGCCGGATCGCCCGGGAGTTGCCGAGATCGTCCGAGAAGAACACCAGATCACCGGGGAGCAGCTCATCTCGTGACGGATGCGGCCCCGCGTTGTACTGGTCGTTGGCGACACGCGGCAGCTCGATGCCCACGGTCCGGTACGCGGCCTGCGTCAGCCCCGAGCAGTCGAACCGCCCGTCCTGTTCCGGAGTCCCGTTGCCACCCCACAGATACGGGGTCCCGAGTTTCCCCTGCGCGAAGTCGATGGCACCCGCCGCCTGCCGTGACGGCTCAAGCCGCCCCACCGGCTTGGCGAAGCTCGCCTCCAGAGCACGGATGATCTTGACGTAGTTCTGGGTCTCACGGATCCGGGGCACCCCGCCCGCCTTGATGACCCGGTCCGCGCCCGCGTTGTAGGCGGCCAGCATGTTGGCCGTCGGGTCACCCGGCACGGACTTGACGTACCCGGCGAGTTCGCAGTCGTACGACGCGGCGGACGCGATCGCGTCATCGGGATCCCAGATGTCCCGGTCCCCGTCCCCGTCCCCGTCGACGCCGTGCGCCGCCCAGGTGCTGGGGATGAACTGCGCCATGCCCCGGGCGTCGGCGTGACTCACCGCCTTGGGGTTCCAGCCGCTCTCCTGGTACAACTGCGCCGCCAGCAGCGCGGGATTGATCGCGGGGCAGAGCGTCCCCCACTTCTGCACCATGGAGTGGTACAGAGCCGGGACGGCCCCCTTGACCAGCGCGACCGGCTGTCCGCTCCCCTGCGCCCCCAGCAGCCCGGCCGCCGCCGAGTACGTCCCGACGACGAGCAGCGCGACGAAGCTCAGACACAGTCCCAGGCCGGCAGCGGTGGCCATCCATACTTTGCGCACGCTTCAACAGTGCCTTATCGAACGGGTCCTGACACCCCATTCGAAGGCCGGTGACCCAATACCTCGAGGGGCCGTGGCCGACGGCTTCACGGCTTCACGGCAAAGCCCGTGCACGCCACGCTCGCATAGTCCCTGACCCCCCGGACATGCAGCACCTGCACCGTCCAGTCCCCCGGGTCCTTGGCCAGGGGGATGGCCGGATCGGTCTGACGGGTGCCCGTGCTGTCGGTGATGTGCGAGGCGAAGTCGTCCGGGTAGGTGAGGGTCAGCTCCTCACCGGCCTTGGCCATGGACCCCAGATCGACGGGCTTGCTGGTGTAGCCGATGCTGAGGTTCGCCGCCATGAGGTCCTTGTAGGGCTCCCCGGCTTCGGGGTCGATCTCATGCGGCGGCTTAACGGCGACCGACACGTAGTACGGCAACTGCTCCGTGTGGTGCTGCTTGAGGAAGACGCTCACCTCGGTCTTGCCGCCGCCGACCGGCTTGGCACCGCTCAGCAGGAACAGTGAGCGCTCCTGGACGGGCAGATTGCAGGAGCCCTCGCCCGTGTTCCCGTCCGAGGTCCAGAAGTCCCGGGACGGCTCCTTCGGCTCGATCCGGTCGGGGGCCGTTCCCGTCGCGCCGGGGGCGGCGGACGCGGGCGTCCCGCTCGGCCTGTCACCCGAGCTCTGCTGCGCCGAAGGCGTCCGGCCGGCCCGCGCGTGGGACGAGGACCATCCGCCCTGGTCATCCAGCGCCAGATAACCACCCACCGCACCGGCGGCGACGAGCAGCGCCGCTCCGGTGACCAGCGCCGGGCGGAGACCAGGCCGACGGGTGTTCGCGGGCCCGGGGACCTGCGTGGGCATGTACGTGGGAACGTATCCGGGCGCGGCCGTCGGCAGTTCGTGGACGCCTTCCGGCGCACCGACGGCGGGGATGGTCCCCGGCCTCGCGCGCTGCGGCGACGCCGGGAGTGCCGGCTGGGCCAGGCCCGCGAGCGGGGCGTAGAAGTCGTCCTCCACCAGCGCCTTGTCCACGGCGCAGCGCTCGATCACCTCGGCTGCGCCGGGCCGCTGGGCCGGGTCCTTCGCCACACACGCCCGGATCAACCCCGCGAGTGCGGATTCGACCCCGTCGACGTCGATGTCCCCGTGGACGGCTCGATAGCTCACGGTCGCCATCTCGCCGTGCCCGAAGGGCGGCCGCCCGGTCGCCGCGTAGGCGATCGTCGCACCGAGCGCGAACACGTCGGCCGCCGAACCGACCTCATTGCGCATGAGGACCTCGGGCGCCGTGAATCCTGGCGTACCGGGCGCGACCCCGGTGGCGGTGAGCGCCGCGTCCATCGCGCCCTTCGCGATACCGAAATCGATGAGCTGAGGCCCCTGCGGGGAAAGAATCACGTTCTGCGGCTTGAGGTCCCGGTGCGTCACACCGGAGGTGTGCACGCTGGCCAGCGCCTCGGCGAGAGCAGCGAGCAGGCGCCGCGCGGAGTCAGCGGGGAACGCGCCGCGCTCCGCGACCGCGCGGCTGAGCGTAGGCCCGGACACGTACTCGGTCGCCAGCCAGTAGGGGGTGGTCTCCAGCGACGCGTCGATGAGGTTCGCGGTGTACGCGCTGCGCACGGCCCTGACCGTCTCCGCCTCACGGCGGAAGCGGGCCAGTGCCTCCGGGTGGTCGACGATCTCGTCTTTGATCACCTTGATCGCGACGAGCCGGCCGCCGGGCGACCGCCCGAGGTACACCTGGCCCATCCCGCCGGCGCCGAGCCGGGCAAGAAGGGTGTGCGTACCGATGACCGGC
Organism: Streptomyces sp. NPDC019396; assembly: GCF_040632375.1. Taxonomy (NCBI): domain Bacteria; kingdom Bacillati; phylum Actinomycetota; class Actinomycetes; order Kitasatosporales; family Streptomycetaceae; genus Streptomyces; species Streptomyces sp. NPDC019396. Next base: position 208,473 of record NZ_JBEYBS010000012.1, read on the forward strand.
GGGTCCTGGGGTTTGAGTGCGTCCACCGGAGGACCATGCCACAGCCGTCCGACGGGGGCCTGGCCTTTGACCTGCCTGTGATCAAGATCGCGAGGCCCTGGCTTCCTGGGGTTACCCGTAGGTAGCGTGTGCCGTGCACCTGTCGCGAAGTCGCAGCGGAGAGGCGGCCCGTCATGACGGAACCCGAGGCGTTCTACGAGCGGATCTCCGCGAACCGCTTCCGGCCGACCGAGCACACCAGAGGCCCCTGGGACCCGAACTCCCAGCACGCGGGGCCGCCCGCGGCCCTGCTGGGGCGGGCCCTGGAGGAGCGGCCCGGCGCGCGGGCCGACATGCGGAGCGCGCGGATCACCTACGAGATCGTGAAGCCGGTGCCGATACGGCCGCTGGAAGTGACCGTGCACGTGCTGCGGTCCGGCCGCAGCGTGGAGCTCGTCGAGGCGGCCCTCGCCCCCGAGGGCGAGGCGCCGGTCATGCTGGCCCGGGCACTGCGGGTGCGCACCCTGGGGGAGCCCGGCCCTGCGGTCGCGGACGGGCCGCAGCTGCCGTCGCCCGGCGAAGCCGCCGACACCCCTTTCTTCGGAGTGCCGTGGGACATCGGCTACCACACCTCGATGGAGACCCGGTTCACCGAAGGAGCCTTCCGCGAAACGGGGCCCGGCACCTGCTGGATGCGGATGCGGCTGCCCCTCCTGGCGGACGAGGAGATCCGGCCCCTGGACCGCGTGCTCGTCGCCGCCGACTCCGGGAACGGCATCAGCAACGTCCTGGACTTCAACCGACATGTCTTCGTCAACGCGGATCTGACGGTCCATCTACACCGCCACCCGGTGGGCGAATGGGTGGCCGTCGAGGCCCGAACGAACGTGGACCCCGCCGGAATCGGCCTCGCGGACTCCCGGCTCCACGACGAGAAGGGCCCCATCGGCCGCGGCGCCCAGAGCCTGTTCGTGGCGCCCCGGTAAGCCGACCCCTCACCCTCCGTAGCAGAACGGAGCCGTAGCGCGGCGACCCCTGGGGGTCCCAAACCGCCCAGGAGCCGCACATCAGGCACCTTGAAAACGGGCCTTGGCCTGGTAGTTGACGAAGTAACAGCCATCTCCGACCCACCTCGGTGGTCTGGACCGGTCTCCACTACCCTGTGTGACGCAGCCAGGAAGGCTGTGAACCACCCCGCCGACGACCAACGGTGGGACCAGTAACACAGGAGAGCACATGAGCAACGCAGGAAACGTGGGGGAGAAGATCCGCCGGGCCGGCGACTCCGGGGGAACGATCGCCGCGCTGATCGTCATCGCACTCATCGCCATATCCATGGCTCTGCTCGGACTGCTGGCCATCAGGGCCTGAGCTGACGCCCCGGCAGGGCGGGCACCGGCCACGCGCCTACGGCCCGCCCTGCCCCAGGGTGCCCACCGTCACCCCTCACGCTCCACGTCCCAGCACTTTGCCACCTTAAGTGCCTAAACGACAGTCATTGCCCGAAGTCACCCTCCGTGATACACAGAGTGACCATACGGGTGCTCGCACCTGGATCGCCCCGGCGCCGCCGCAGGTCAGGCGATCGGTTCGGTCAACTGTGCGGGGATCGGGTAAAGAGACCAACCAAGTCGGCGCACGATACCGGTTTCATCAGCGAAGATAGAGCGTGACCCATGCCAAGCGGCACGGGCGTCGAACTACCCGACAGGGGCGGTGAGTTACATGATCCTGGCAGCCGAGAAGGGTGACATCACCACCATCATCGGTGGTATCGCCCCGAACTGGGGCCCATTCGGAACCCTCGGGAACGAAGCTCGCGTGATGATCGAGGTCGTGATGGCGGTCGCCATCCTGCTCTGCCTGGGCATCGCGGTCTGGGGCGCGGCCAAACAGCGCATCGGCGCGACGGCACTGCGCGACACCTTCAGCGCGGAGCAGGGCAAGGGCCTGATCGTCGCCGGACTCACAGGAGTCTTCATCATCGGATCCCTGGGGACCCTCTTCACCATCGTGTACGGAATGGCCGTCTGACCTCCCCTCACCTCATCCCTCGCACCCCCCACCCCTGCACCACCCACTCCACCATCCGCCCGTCGCACCCACCGGCAGAGGTTGCGTCCCCCTGATGTCGAGTCATCACACCGCGCCCGCGCGGACACCAGCACGGCTACCTTCGTACTACGGCCCCGGCCACGAAGGCGGGTACCGCTGGCACGAGGGCCTCCGGCGCGAGGACCGCCGGCACGGGTACGACAGCGAGGGCACGGCACCGCAGACGGCTGAGGGGGCGTACGCGGCATGAACTTCGACGACGGGCAAGACGAGTTCGGCACGGACGTGGGCGGCACCGGCCAGACCCGCACACGGTTGCCCGGTGCCATCACGGTCACCGACGTCTACGGGGGCGCCCGCCGCCCCCTGCGGAACTCCCGCTCCCTGGTCACCGCGGCCGGTGTGGTCGTCCTCCTGATCGCCGCCATCGCCTTCGCCAACCGCGGCAACAGCTCCGACACCGCCCCGGACACCGCCCAGCAGGCCCGCGCCGCCGCCCCGACGGCGGCCACCGGGGTGCAGCCCGTGGCGGGGAAGAACGGCGAGATCCCCAAGGGCTACGCACACAACGAACAGGGAGCACAGAGCGCGGCGTCCAACTTCGCCGTCGCGCTCGGCTCAGCCGACATGTTCCGGCGCGAGGACCGGCACCGCATCGTGGACGCCATCTACACCCCGCAGGCGGCGACCAGTCTCAAGGCTCCCCAAGACGAGGCGTATTCCGCCGAATTCCTCGCCAAGCTCGGCCTCGACGCGGACGGCAGCGCACCCGAGGGCAGTACCTTCGTCTCCCGGACGATCCCCGTGGGCACGAAGGTCGACGCCTTCACCAGCAGCAAGGCCACCGTCTCCGTCTGGTACACCGGCCTCGTCGGCATGGCGGGTGAAGGCTCGAAGGATCCCGTCCGCACCACCTGGAAGACATGGACCTTCCAGCTCCAGTGGACAAGCGGCGACTGGAAGGTCGCCGACGACTCCGAGAAGGACGGCCCCGCCCCGGTCCCCGGTGACCTCACCGCATCCGGCTCCGAAGAGATCAGCAAGGCGGTTCAGGAGTTCGGAGGCTTCACCTATGCACGGTAATCCCCGTCGTCCCCGGCAGCCCGGTCATCCTCTCTCCCGTCCCCGCACGACCCGAACACTCGCCGCGCGGGTGCTCGCGGTCCTCGCGGGAATCCAGACCGCCGCCGTCATTCTCGCCACCCGGGCCACGGCGGCTCCCAGTCCCACGCCCAGCCCCTCCGAAACCGGCGCCGAAGCCTGCCGCTATCTGCGCGGCCACGCCAAGCGCTACTGCGAACAGGGCCAGTCGAACGGGTCCGGAAGTTCGGTGGCGCCCGACCCCACCAGCGCCCTCGACCCCCTCGCCTCCCTCGCCCGCGGCTGCGCCGAAGCCGCCGTATCCATCATCGACGCCCTCTCGAAGGCCGTGAAGTCCACCGCGGAAGTCGACTTCACCAACAGCACCTTCCTCGCCCAGTACGCCATCGTCTTCGCCGCCTCCACCTTTCTCACCCTCCTCCTCTGGCTGCTGGCCGTGGCCAAACGCGCGATCCGCGGTGTCCCGCTCATGACCGCCATGTCCGAGGCCGTCGGGTTCCTCTGGCTCACCGTCCTCGCCTCCGCGTTCACCCCACTGATCCTCTACACACTCGTCTCGGCCACCGACGCCATCACCGAGGTCATCGCATCCGGCACCGGCGGCCAGACCGACGTCTTCTTCGGGAGCTTCAAGCAGGCGCTGCAGAAGGGCGACTCCATCGGCGGCGGCCCGATCATGCTGATCATCGTGTCGCTCGTGACCGTGCTCGCCGCGGGTGTGCTCTACCTCGAGTTGTTCATCCGTGCCGTGCTGCTCTACGTCGGCGCGCTGCTCGGCGTCGTCGTCTACTCCGGGCTCGTCGACAAGAACCTCTGGGGCCACGTACGCCGCTGGGCCGGGATCATGATCGCGGTGATCCTCGTCAAGCCGGTCGTCATCATCGTGCTCGGGCTGGCCGGAGCCCTGTCCGGGGACAACGGGCCGAACGCCTTCTCCGCCGTCGTCACCGGCCTCGCGATCATCCTGCTCGCGATCTTCTCCTCCGCGATGATCTACCGCTTCGTGCCGGGCTTCGGCGACGAGATCGCCGCCTCCCGCAACAACCGCATCCAGAACGGCGCGGAGAACAAGGCCGCCGCCGTCATCAGCTCCCCCGCCGCCCTCGTGTCCCAGGGCATCAAGACCCACAGCAGCCGCGGCGCCCAGCAGGGCGAGTCGTCCGGAAACACCCCGCGCCCCGCCAGCCCCGTCGCCGGCGGGGTGGCCGCCCACAGCGCACGGGGTACCGGGGGCGGCGGCTCCGCCGCACCCGCCGCGCCCGCACCCCGTAGCGGAGGCGGCGGCACCGGCGGCACCCCGCACAGCCACCGCAAGAGCACCGGCTCAGGCACCAGCACAGGAAACACAGGAGGTGGAGGGCGTTGACGACGCAGTCGCAGCCCATCGCGCCCCGCCGCACGTATCTCATCGGCCGGGCCCGGCCGAACGCGATCGTCGGCAAGAACCGCGAGACCGGCGAGATCGCCCTGATCATCGTCGGCGCGTTCCTCGGCATGATGAGCGGACTGCTGGTCCCCGTCCTGTCCCTGCGGATCGTGCTGCTCACCGGCTTCCCGATGCTCGCGCTGGCGGCCGTGTACGTCCCGTACAAGCAGCGCACCTTCTACCGCTGGTTCGAGATCAACCGCAGCTACAAGCGCACCCTGCGCCAGGGCACCCTCTACCGTTCCGCCGCCATGGAGGCCGGTACCCGCATCGACGGCCGGGAAATCGAGATCGGCCTCCCGCCCGGAATCGGCAGGATCAACTGGCTCGCCGCGCCCTTCGGCCCGGACGAGATCGCCGTGCTCCTGCACGCCGACCGCCGCACCGTTACCGCCGCCATCGAGATCGAGGGCCCCGGCGTCGGGCTCCGCGACAGCGAGGACCAGGAAGCCCTGGTGGACCGCTTCGGCACCCTGCTCAAGCATGTGGCTAACGGCGACGGCTTCGTGACCCGCCTTCAGATGCTCGCCCGCACCCTGCCCGCCGACCCCGACGCCCACGCCAAGGACGTCGCCCAGCGCGGAGACTCGTCCGCCCCCGGCTGGCTCCGTGACTCCTACGACCAGCTCCAGTCCATGGTGTCCACCTCCAGCGAGCAGCACCGCGCCTACCTCATCGCGTGCATGCACTACAACCGCGAACTCGCCGCCGAGGCCCACGCCATGGCCCGCGCCGCCCGCCAGGCGTCCGGCGCCAAGAAGCTCGACAAGGACACCGGCCTCGCTGTCGTCATGGCCCGTGAGCTCACCGACATCTGCGCCCGCCTCGCCGAGGCCGACATCCGCGTGCGCCAGCCGCTCGGCCAGGCCCGCCTCGCCTCACTCATCCACTCCATGTACGACCCGGACCACCCCATCGACCACATCCAGGCCATGACCAAGCGGAACGCCTGGCCCGCCGAACTCGACGCGGTCGAACCCACCTACCTCCAGGCCAAGACCCGCGAGTCGTCCACCCGCGCCCCCTGGTGCCACGCCACCGCCTGGGTGAAGGAGTGGCCGATGACCCCCGTCGGCGTCAACTTCCTCGCCCCCCTCCTCGTCCACACCCCCGACGTGATCCGCACCGTCGCGGTCTGCATGGACCTGGAGCCCACCGAGGTCGCCATCGAACGGATGCTGACCGAGAAGACCAACGACGAGGCGGACGCCAGCCGCGCCGCCAAGATGAACCGCACTGTCGACCCCCGCGACATCGCCGCCCACAGCAGGCTCGACCAGCGGGGTGAAGATCTCGCCAGCGGCGCGGCAGGGGTCAACCTCGTCGGGTACATCACTGTGTCGTCGCGCACTCCCGAGGCACTGGCCCGGGACAAGCGCACGATCAGAGCCTCGGCGGGCAAGTCGTATCTCAAGCTGGAGTGGTGCGACCGCGAACACCACCGGGCCTTTGTGAACACGCTGCCGTTCGCGACCGGTATCCGCCGATAGGGGCCCTGAACCGATGCGAGATCCGCTCACCGCCCTGACCGAATCCTTCACCACCTTCCTCTTCGGCAAGGTCGAGACCACCCGGCTGCCCGTGCGCACCTCGACCGGCCAGGCCCAGGCCGTCTATCTGCCGACGGCCGCACCGGGACTCGGCGACTCGGGTGTGATCATCGGCCGGGAGGTCTACAGCGGCAAGGGCTACATCTACGACCCCTTCCAGCTCTACGGACAGCAGCTGCCCGCACCCCACTGGCTGGTGCTAGGCGAATCCGGAAACGGCAAGTCGGCCCTCGAGAAGACCTACGTGCTGCGCCAGCTGCGGTTCCGCGACCGCCAGGTGGTCGTGCTCGACGCCCAGGGCGAGGACGGCGTCGGCGAGTGGAACCTCATCGCCGAGCAACTGGGCATCACCCCCATCCGGCTCGACCCCATGGCCGCCCTCGACAGCGGTATCCGCCTCAACCCGCTCGACCCCTCCATCACCACGACCGGCCAGCTCGCACTGCTCCGCACGATCATCGAGGTCGCGATGGGCCACGGCCTGGACGAACGGTCCGGCTTCGCGCTCAAGGTCGCCCACGCCTACGTCAACGAGGCCATCAGCCACCGGCAGCCCGTCCTGACCGACATCGTCGAGCAACTGCGCCACCCCGAACCGGAATCGGCGGCAGCGATGAACGTCGCCATAGACGACGTACGGGCCTGGGGGCTGGACGTGGCCCTTGTCCTGGACCGGCTTGTCGACGGTGACCTGCGGGGCATGTTCGACGGACCGACCACGGTCGGTATCGACCTCGACGCGCCACTGATCGTCTTCGACCTCTCGCACATCGACCGGAACTCCATCGCCATGCCGATCCTGATGGCGATCGTGGGCGTATGGCTCGAGCACACGTGGATCAGGCCCGACCGCAAGAAGCGGATCTTCCTGGTCGAAGAGGCCTGGCACATCATCAACAGCCCCTTCGTGGCACAGCTCTTCCAGCGGCTGCTCAAGTTCGGCCGCCGGCTCGGGCTCTCCTTCGTCGCCGTCGTCCACCACCTCAGCGACGTGGTGGACGGAGCCGCGGCACGGGAGGCCGCCGCGATCCTGAAGATGGCCTCCACCAGAACCATCTACGCCCAGAAGGCCGACGAGGCACGAGCCACGGGCCGGGTACTCGGACTGCCCCGCTGGGCCGTGGAGATCATCCCCACCCTCACCCCGGGTATCGCGGTGTGGGACGTCAACGGCAATGTCCAGGTGGTCAAACATCTGGTCACGGAAGCGGAGCGACCCCTGGTCTACACGGACCGGGCCATGACGGAGTCCTCCGCCTCCCGCGAGCTGCCGGAGGACGTACGAGCCGCCGAGTGGGAGGCGGAGGAGCGCGCGACACTCATCGAGCAGCAACGCATCAACGACGTGCCCGAGTCCTCCGAGTCAACGGTGGCCTGACGCAATGCCGCGCGAGCTGCCGAGACACGAGCCCGGGACGCCGAGACACGACGAGCGCCGATCCGCACACGGGGAGCGGGGTATCCCCGACGGGCTGCTGGTGGGTCTGCTGGCGTTCCTCCTCGGGCTGACCCTGCTGGTCTGGACTGCCACCGGCCTCGCCGGGGTATTCGCCCACGGGGCATGGCCGGACGGAGTGACGTTCACAAGAAGCCCCGTGGCCATACGCGAGCTGCTCTCGGAACCGCACGACCTGGCGGGCGCGTGGCAGGGCACCCCTGCGGGCCAGCTCTCCGGATACGGGCTGTTCTGGGGCCTGCTCATCGGCGAGTTGATGGTGCTGGTGGTGCTCGCCGTGTTCGTGCTGGGCACTCTGGCACGCCTGCGTGCGGTACGAGCGGCGAGGCGCACGAAGACCGGCACGGTCTCCGCAACCGCTCGGCCCACGGTCCCGGTGGCGGAGCCCCTGGCACCGGCCTCGATTCCGTATCCGGCCCCGACCACTGAAGCCGAGCAGCACCCGCTGGAGCAGACCGTCCTCCTCCCGCGCGACATCCCTGAGCCGCGTACCGCCCCACGTATCGTCTACGGAGACCCGACCATCCGCCGGCCATCCGCCGTCCATGCCATCCTCGATGCACAAGGTCCGGTGCTCGTCGTCACCTCGGACCCGGTCGTATGGTCCGAGACCAAGGACGCCCGTGCCAAGCTCGGTTCCGTCCTCGTCTACGACCCTGGCCACCTCTGCGACACTCCGGGGCGCCTCCACTGGTCCCCCACGACCGGCTGCGAGGACCCCGACACCGCAGCCACACGGTCGATCGCCCTGCTCGCCCCCGTACGGCCCCACGCCCGCATCGACACGGCGGTCGCCGAGACGGCGGAAACGCTCCTGCGCTGCTGGCTGCACGCCGCGGCTGTGGACGGCCGGGCGTTCAAGCAGGTCCACCGCTGGGCACAGGGGAACAACGCCCATGAGCCCGTACGCATCCTCCGTACGCACCCCAAGGCCGCTTCCGGACTCGCCGGCCTGCTCGAGTCCGCACTCACCGCCCATCCCGAACGCCGGGAGACGGCACAGGAACTGACGGCACGTGCCCTGGCATGTATGGCATCGATCCATATCAGAGAAGCCTGCGCAACAAATCGAGCAGATTCGCTCGCACTGGAATCATTTCTGGTCGAGGGGGGCAGTCTCTACGTGGTGGGTGAACCCCTTGAGGATCCCCGCACCCGCCCCGGAGCAATGCCTCTGCTGACCGCCGTCACCTCGAGCGTGGTCGAGCACGGCCGCCGCATGGCCGCACGGTCATCCGACGGTCGGCTCGACCCACCACTCACTCTTGTTCTCGACGATGTCGCCGCTGTGGCGCCACTCCCCCTGCTGCCGGAACTCCTGGCCTCCGGCGCCGACCACGGCATGCCGACCCTCGCCCTGCTCCGCTCCCGCGAACAGGGCCGGGCCCGCTGGCCGGGTCAGGACATCCCGACCCGCTGAGCTCATCGCGCGGAAGCGTCAGATGCTGAGCTCGACCCCGCGCGGCAGCTCGTACTCCACCTCCATCGCGGAGGTGTCCCCAGGCACCGGCGACTTCGCCCCGCTGGGCACAAACCCGATCCGCCGGTAGAAGGCCTCGGCCCGGGTGTTGTCCTCGTGCACATACAGCCGCACTCGTTCGATCCGCGGGTCCTCCAGGGTCCAGGACCAGGAGACGGCCGTCCGGAACAGCTCGTCGGCCAGCCCGCTGCCCCGGGCCTCCGGCCTGACGAACACCGCGACGAGGTGCGTCTGCTCGACAGTAGCCGGCTCCCCGAACCGGGGCTCGTCCTGTGGCCGTTCCACGAGCACGGTCACCGTGCCGTCCCAGCTCCCGTCGGCCGTCTCGGCGATGAACTGCTTCACCCACACGCCTTCGGCACCGTTGCTCGCCCGCTCGCGCCAGAAGTCATCGGACCGGTCCACTGCCTGCTCATACGTCTCCAGGAAGGCCAACGGAGCGGCCGGGTCCTGTAGCGCGGCCAGCCGGAGGTCCCGGACCTTTTCCCACTCATCAGCGCGGATGGCGCGAATCTTGTGCTCCATGCCCTGATCCTCACCGAGCGCGATCCGAGGGTCAAAGCATTTCGACCCAGTGACTCCCCACTGGTCCAGAACGCAGAAATGCCTCAACCCCCAGGCAAGGCCTGGGGGTTGAGGCTAAAAATTGTTCGGCGGTGTCCTACTCTCCCACAGGGTCCCCCCTGCA